>NZ_JAMYVQ010000003.1:0-322468 GCF_040324155.1 Mesorhizobium sp. M0011
CCGGCGCCAGGCTTTGGTATCTGCCGCCCTACTCGCCGGACCTCAATCCGATCGAGCAGGCCTTCGCCAAGATCAAACACTGGATGCGACAAGCTCAGAAACGCACCGTCGAGGACACGTGGCGCCACATCGGCCACCTCGTCGAAACCATCGAGGCAGCCGAATGCAAGAACTACTTCGAAAACGCAGGCTACGCTTCCGTCAAAATATGAAACGCTCTAGACTGGAGTTCCTCGCCTCACGAAGTCGGGAGAGGAGGTCGGCCCGGCACTACTCCTTTGCGCGAAAAACTTCCGGCACGACGAACACTTCGTCGGCCCGGCCATAGCCGCCGTCGGCGACCTCCTCCACCAGCACCATCGTGAAGGGGCGCGCACCCTCGCCGAAAAAGTCGACGAACATGGCTGTCGTTCGATGGATGAGGTCTTCCTTCTGCGCCCTGGAGAGCGCTGCTTGCGGTAACTTGATGTTGGCGAATGGCATGATCTTTTCCTTTCTGTGGAGTTTCAGGTTCGGGGTGGAGCGGTCGGCGACGCCTCAGACGACGCCGCCATTGGCGCGGATGATTTGTCCGTTGACCCAGAAGCTGTCCGGTCCGGCGAGGAACGAGACCAGCCCGGCAATGTCGTCGGGCTGGCCAAGCCGGCCGAGCGGGATCATCTTGCCGATGGCCTCGATCTGCGCCTCGCTCTTGCCGTCCGTGAACAGGGCGGTCTCGATCGGCCCGGGCGCCACCGCGTTGACGGTGACACGGCGCGCGCCAAGCTCCTTGGCCAGGATGTGGGTCATCGCCTCGACGCCGGCCTTGGTGGCGGCATAGACGCCATAGCCCGGCTGGTAGAGGCCAACGACGCTGCTGGAGAAGTTGACGATGCGGCCGCCGTCGCGAAGCCGGCGCGCGCCTTCCCGCATGCCGCGGAACACGCCGCCGAGATTGATCGCGATCTGCGTGTCGAACGAAGCATCGTCGGTCTGCGCCATCGGCGACGTCTTCATGACGCCGGCATTGTTGACGAGGATGTCGATGCCGCCGAACGCCTTCTCGCCGGCGTCGAACAGCGCCGGGATCCCATTCGGATCGGCGATATCGGCCTGAACGGCGATCGCCTTGCCGCCGCCGGCTTCGATGCTGCGCACAAGCTCTTCGGCCTCGGCGCGGCCCCGTGCATAGTTGACGACGACGGCGACGCCGTCGCGGGCGAGCCGCTGTGCGATGGCGGCGCCGATGCCTTTGGAGGCGCCGGTCACGATCGCGGTTCTGGTTTGGCCACCCGTATCTGTTTGATTGGATGTCATGGAAGTCTCTCCGTGTTGGTGACACGGATATAGGCCCGGCCCGCTTTCCGGATAATCAGCCACCTATTGACATCACTATTCGGAAACTGCGAACAAAGGCCATGGATCGACTGGACACGATGCGGCTCTTCGTTCGCGTTCTGGAGCGGCGCAGCTTCACCGCTGCCGCAGCCGATCTCGGCCTGCGGCGTTCAACGGCGACGGAAGCCATCCGGCGACTGGAAGAGCATCTCGGCGCGCGGCTTCTGGAACGAACGACGCGGCAGGTGAACGCCACCCAGGACGGCGAAGCCTACTATCGGCGCTGCCTGTCGATCCTGGCCGAAATCGAGGATGCCGAAGCCGCCTTCCGCAATGCGGAGCCCTTCGGGCTGCTGCGCATCGACGCCAGCACGCTGCTCACCCGCACATTCCTGTTGCCGCGCCTGCCGGAGTTCCTCGACCGCTATGCCAGAATCGACCTGCAGATCGGCCAAAGCGACCGGCTGGTCGATCTCGTGCGTGAAGGCGTCGACTGTGTCATCCGCGTCGGCGAGCTACCCGACAGCGGCATGATCATGCGGCGGCTGGCTGTCATCCGCGAGATCACCTGCGCCAGCCCTGGCTATCTCGAACGCCACGGCACGCCCGCCTCCCCCGATGCGCTCGACGGTCACCAGGCGGTGGGCTTTGTTTCGTCGCGCACTGGCGAGACCCTTCCGTTCGAATTCACCGTCGCCGGCAATATCCGTGAGGTGCGGCTGCCAGGCCGCGTCGCCGCCAACAATTCCGACACCGCCGCCGATCTGGCGCGGCTTGGCCTCGGCCTCATCCAGGCGCCGCGCTATCGCTTCGAAAAGGATCTGGCGGATGGGACGCTCGTCGAGGTGCTGGTCGACTATCCGCCATCGCCAACGCCGCTGTCGGCGCTCTACCCGCAGAACCGTCAGCTCTCGCCACGCCTGCGCGTCTTCCTCGACTGGGCCTCGCGCATCTTCGCCGAGGCCGATCTCTAGGGCGCAAAAACGCCCGCTCCCGGTCAATTCGGTTTTGCAAACCCGGCCAGGGACGCATAGCCGCGTACCACGCTCTTGCGTTCTTCGCGCGAAGCGACGGCGTCGATGTCATCAAAGCCATGCGGCACCCGGGCCTCGACCAAGTCTATGACCGCTTCCGGCCCGCCTTGCCGATTGGCCAGCACGATGGCCGATGTGGCCGGCCGCCGCTCCCCATCATATCGCGCGAGCGCGGCTTCGACGGTTGGTCCCGCGGCCAGATGCATCGCGAGGCAACCGGCGTCGAGTATTGCCTGGCTGGCTCCGTTCGACCCGACCGGATACATGGGATGCGCCGCATCGCCGAGCAGCGTCACCCGCCCGAACGACCATCGCGGCAGCGGGTCGCGGTCGCAGTTCGGATATTCGTAGAAGCCATCCGTTGCCTGGATGATCGAGGCAGGGTCGACAAAATCAAGCTGAAACCGGTCGCGCACGAAGGGCAGCACATCGTCGATCACGCCCGGGCGGCTCCAGTCGCCGGGACGCAGCGGTGATGTGCCGCTATCACCGGTATTGGCCATCACCGCCCAGTTTGTCAGCCTGGTCTCCGGCTCTTCGCGATCCGGTTCGATCGGATAATACACGAACTTGGCGAAATTGCCGCCGGCAACCGCCATGGTGCGCCCGTCGCGCCAGACCGGCCATGGCGTGGCGCCGCGCCACAGCATCGTGCCGTTCCAGATCGGCGGCCCTTCTTCGGGATAGAGCACGGCCCGGACGGCGGAATGGATCCCGTCAGCGCCTATGAGCAGGTCGCCATGCGCCTCGCCTCGCGAGCCGTCATGCCGGCGGAAATGCGCCACGACCCCGCCTTCGCTCTGCTCGAAGGCATCGACAAGGCTTGCCGTATTGATGATGTCGCCGCCAAGCCTGTTCACCACGGCCCTGTGGATCAGCCCCAGCAGTCTGCCGCGATGAATGCTGATTTGCGGAACCTCATAGCCGGCATCGATGCCGCGCAATTCCTGCCATACGATCTGGCCGAAGCGGTTGGTGTAGACAAGCTCGCGTGTCCTCACCCCCTCCGCGTCGAGCGCCGGCATCAGCCCAAGCCCGGCCAACTCCTTGACAGCGTGCGGGAGCATGTTGATGCCGACGCCAAGTTCGCGGATGTCGTCGGCCCGCTCGAACAGTTCGACCTCGATGCCTGCCTCATGCAGGAACAGAGCAGTGGTGAGGCCGCCGATGCCGGCCCCGGCGATCAATGCTTTCATCAGTCACTCCCTTGCTGTGAAAAATCGGTGCTCGGAAGACGGCCACACACCCGCCGTCGCTTCAGCACGGCATCGTCACCGCGATGCGCCCGACCCGGGATATTCGAGTTGCATGGCGACGAAGTCGGCCGTGCGGGCACCGTGGCTGGCGCTAGCAAGCGCCCTGTGGGCCAGTTGGCGTAGCAATCCGTGCTCCGCCACGACAAGGCCGGCGGCACCGGCACTGCTCCACAACGCAAGTCGCCAACTCATGGGGTCCGATCTCCAGATGGCTTGACGACGAGGGTATCGGCGTTACGTTTCGTCCGAAATGACATAAATCGGGCGAATACTGCCATGCGCAGGCAAGTTGCCGTCGTCGTTCACCCCGGTTTCCAGCTTCTGGATGCGGCCGGGCCGACTACAGTCTTCGAGATTGCGGAGCGCTGCCGCCCGGACAACTATGAGCTGGTTTTGCTGGCGCCCGGCGGCGGCGACGTTGAAAGCTCTTCGGGTCTGAAGCTCCTCACCAGGCCTCTGCGCGACGGCCCTTTCGACACCGTTATCGTATCGGGCGGCGAAATCATCCGCTCCATGGAGGCGATGGACGAGATCGTCGCCTGGTTGAGGCGCGCCTCGGCGCGGCGCATCAGCAGCGTCTGCACGGGCGCGTACCTGCTGGCAAAGGCGGGATTGCTCGACGGCCGCCGCGCGACCACGCACTGGGCCAGCAGTGACGACTTCCACCGCCGCTACCCGAAGGTCAGGCTCGATGCCGAGCGTATTTTCATCAGGGATGGCGACATCTGGACGTCGGCCGGCATCTCGGCCGGAATAGACCTGGCGCTCGCCCTCGTCGAAGATGACCTTGGCGCTGAGGTGGCGCGCCGCACCGCGCAGCAGATCGTCGTGCACCAGCGCCGGCCGGGCGGCCAGTCGCAATTCTCGGCCTTCGTCGAGCTGGGCGGGCGAACCGGCCGCTTCGCCGCGCTGATCGAATGGGTGCGGGCAAACCTGGCCGAACCGCTGACCGTCGAATGCCTGGCCGATCACGCGGCCATGAGTCCCCGCAACTTCGCCCGCGCCTTCACGGCCGAGACCGGCGTCACGCCGGCAAAGGCCGTAGAGCGCATGCGCCTTGAGACGGCCCGAACGGCGATCGAGATCAGCCATCTCCCGCTTGAGCGCATCGCCGAAACCGCCGGTTTTGGCGATCCCGGACGCATGCGGCGCGCCTTCCTGCGTACCCTTGGCCAGCCGCCGCAGGCGTTTCGGGCGGCTGCCGAACACAGGGGGCTTCAGCCGGGGCGGCCAGGCAGCGGCTCTGCCCGGCCTAAAGGCCGTTCCGGTCCAAAGGCGTAAAAGCGAATGAGCGCACTTGATCCATAACCGAAGTTTCACGAAAATCATCCCAAAGCCGGTTGCTGCCATTCAGTGCGCCACTTTCGGTCTGTTGGACTGGATATTGCGGCGCCTGGCCTAATCGCCGCAGATGAGGAACCGGATAGCCATTATGAGGAGACTGTTTATAACGGTCGCTGAAATCGCGATGACCAAGGGGAGACGATGCGCTACATACGTCCGCTTTCAATAGAAGATGCCGTTGGCCAGTTGGCCGGGTCGGCTGGTACGGCCGCCATCCTTGCGGGAGGCAGCGACCTCCTGGTCAGAATGAAGGGCGGCTTTGCCGAACCAGAGCTGATCGTCGACATCAAGGCAATCGACGGCTTGAGCGAGATCCGGGACACGGCTGAAGGCTTCAGCATCGGCGCGGCGGTTCCCTGCGCCGTCCTGGGGGAGAACACCGCTCTCAAGAAGGCATGGCCCGGTGTCGTCGAGGCGGCCAAGCTGATCGGATCGAAGCAGGTGCAGGGACGCTGCACCATCGTGGGCAATCTCTGCAACGCATCGCCGGCCGCCGACAGCGTGCCGGCGCTGGTCGCCGCCGGCGCCAAGGCAGTGGTCGTCGGGCCGGCGGGCCGGCGCACGATCCCCGTGCAGAGCGTGCCGACCGCGCCGGGCAAGACGTCGCTGGCCAAAGGCGAGATCATCGAGGCGATCCTGCTCGACAGCCAAGCGCCGCGCTCGGGCGATGCCTATCTGCGTTTCATTCCACGCACCGAAATGGATATCGCGGTGGTCAGCGCCGGCGTGAACCTGACGCTCGATGAGCACGGTGTGGTCAAATCGGCCCGCGTGGCGCTGGGCGCCGTGGCGGCGACGGTGCTTCTGGTCGAAGAGGCGGCGGAGGTGCTCATCGGCTCCAAGCTGGACGAAGCGACGCTGGAGCGGCTTGCCAAGGTCTGCGCAGGGGCCTGTCGGCCCATCGACGACAAGCGCGGCACCATCGAATTCAGAAGGAAAGTTGCGGGCGTGCTGGCCAAGCGGGCCGCAACGACCGCCTATGCACGTGCAGGAGGCAAATGATGGCTGGTGTAGCAGTTTCAACCACAATCAACGGCGACAACGTCGAGTTCCTGTGCCAGCCGGACGAGACGCTGCTGGACGTCCTGCGCGATCGGCTGGGGCTGACGGGCGCCAAGGAAGGCTGCGGCACCGGCGACTGCGGCGCCTGCAGCATCATCCTCGACGACCGGCTGGTGTGTTCATGCCTGGTGTTAGGCGCCGAGGCTGAAGGCCGCCGCGTCGAGACCATCGAGGGCATGGCGCATGGCGATACGCTGCACCCGCTGCAGCAGAAGTTCCTCGAGCATGCGGCGCTGCAATGCGGCATCTGCACGCCGGGCTTCCTGATCGCGGCCAAGGACCTTTTGGCCAAGAACGCCGACCCGACCGAGGAGGAAATCCGCTTCGGCCTTGCCGGGAACCTGTGCCGCTGCACCGGCTACGACAAGATCGTGCGCGCCGTCCAGGACGCGGCCGTCGTGATGAAGGGAGCCTGAGATGAATTTCGACCCACGTTTTTCCGGACGTAAATTCACCTCCGTCGGCACGCGTCCGATCCGTCCCGACGGCGTGGACAAGGTGACGGGCCGCGCGCGCTACGGCGCCGACTTCAACATGGCCGGCCAGCTGGTCGGGCGCGTTCTGAGAAGCCCGCACGCCCACGCCAGGATCGTCAAGATCGACATTTCGAAGGCGGAAAAGCTCGCCGGCGTGAAGGCGGTGATCACCGCGGCCGACCTGCCGGACCTCACCGATGGCGATGCCGCCATGTACGACGTCCTCGACAATTGCATGGCGCGCACGAAAGCGCTCTATGACGGCCACGCGGTGGCCGCGGTCGCCGCGATCGACGCCCGCACCGCCAGGCAGGCGCTGAAGCTCATCGAGATTGAATACGAGCTTTTGCCGCATGTCACCGATGTCGACGAGGCGGCGAAGCACACGGCGCCCTTGATCAATGATGCCATCTTCACCGAGGGCCTTGAGGAAAAGCCGGTAAAACCCTCCAACGTCACCAAGCGCAGCCAGTTTGGCCATGGCGATGTCCATCAGGGTTTCGGCCACGCCGACTTCATCGTCGAGCGCTCCTTCAAGACCGAGCAGACGCACCAGGGCTATATCGAGCCGCATGCCTGCGTGGCGAATTTCAGCTCCGACGGCACCGCCGACCTCTGGGTCTGCACGCAGGGCCATTTCGTCTACCGCCAGCACTGCGCCCAGCTGCTTGGCATGGAAGCCTCGAAACTGCGCGTCACCTCCTCGGAGATCGGCGGCGGTTTTGGCGGCAAGACCCATGTCTGGGCCGAGCCGGTGGCGCTGGCGCTGTCGCGCAAGGCAGGACGGCCGGTGAAGCTGGTGATGACCCGCGACGAGGTGTTCCGCGCCTCGGGCCCGACCAGCGCCACCTCGATCGACGTGAAGATCGGCGCCCGCAAGGACGGCACGATCACCGCCGCCGAAGCGACGCTGCGCTATAGCTGCGGCCCGTATGCCGGCTCCTGGGCCGAGATCGGCGCCATGACCGCGTTCGCCTGCTACAAGCTCGATAACGTCAAGACGGTCGGCTACGAAGTGCTGGTCAACCGGCCGAAGACCGCGGCCTATCGCGCGCCCTCGGCGCCGATGGCGGCGTTTGCGGTGGAAAGCGCGGTCGACGAGCTGGCCAAGAAGATCGGCATGGATCCGGTCGACTTCCGCATCAAGAACGCAGCCCAGGAAGGCACAAGATCCTCCTACGGCCCGGTCTACGGCCCGATCGGCATCGGCCCGACGCTCGAGGCGGTGAAGAGCCATCCGCACATGAAGGCGCCGCTTGGCCCGAACCAGGGCCGCGGCATGGCTTGCGGTTTCTGGTTCAATTTCGGCGGCCAGACCTGCACCGACCTCAACATCGGCATGGACGGCTCGGTCTCGCTGGCCGTCGGCACGGTCGATGTCGGTGGTTCGCGCGCGTCGCTGTCGCTGGTGGCGGCGGAGGAACTCGGCATCGACTATTCCCAGGTCAAGGCGATCGTCGCCGACACTTCCAGCCTCGGCTACAACGACATGACGGACGGCAGCCGCGGCACCTTCTCCTCCTCCATGGCGACGATCTCGGCCGCCCGCAATGCGATTCTGATCCTGCGCGAACGCGCCGCGCAGATGTGGGACATTGCGGTCGACGACGTGGTCTGGGAAAAGGGCCACGCGATCGCCAAGGGCGAGAAGCACGGCAATCTCGGCAAGCTGTCGCTGAAGGAGATCGCGGTCGAATCGGGCAAGACCGGCGGACCGATCGCCGGCCACAGCGAGCTCGTCGCCGATGGCGCGGGCGTCTCCTTCGCCACCCATATCTGCGATATCGAGGTCGATCCCGAGACCGGCGCCACAAGGGTCCTGCGCTACACGGTCGTGCAGGATGCCGGCAAGGCGGTGCACCCGACCTATGTCGAGGGACAGTACCAGGGCGGTGCCGCGCAAGGCATCGGCTGGGCGCTCAACGAGGAGTATATCTACGGCAAGGACGGCCGGCTGCAGAACGCGGGCTTCCTCGACTACCGCATCCCGGTCTGCTCCGACCTGCCTATGATCGACACGCAGATCTTGGAGATTCCCAACCCCAACCACCCCTACGGGGTGCGCGGTGTCGGCGAGACGTCGATTGTGCCGCCGCTGGCGGCGATCGCCAACGCGGTGTCGAACGCCGCGGGCGTGCGCATGACGCACATCCCGATGTCGCCGCCACGCATCCTGGCGGCGATCGAGGCGGCTAGAGCATGATGCCGAAAAGTGCGAAGCGGTTTTCGGATAACATCATGCTCCATCCCGAATAGGGGTCTCGCGAATGGTCGAAGTAACGCTCTGGGGCTCGCTCGCCGCGACCGCCGGAGGCAACAGCAAGGTCGAGATCGAGGCCAAGGACATAAGGGAGCTGTTCAGGAAGCTGGCTGAACAGTATCCCGGCCTCGAGCCCTGGATCGACAAGGGCATCGCGGTTGCGATCGACGGGACGATCTATCGCGATACGTGGTCGAAGAAGCTGCCGGAGGGGGCGGAGATTTTTTTGTTGCCGAGGCTGGCGGGGGGGTGAGCGGATAGCTGGCGGGGCAAAAGTGCACTGTCACCGTAATTCTACGAAGCGCTATTGCGTCCGACCGGGAGGAAGTCTGCTTCGCGCCTCATGTCGGTCATCGAACAGACTGTAGCCGCTTCCCAGTAGCTGACATCGCTGAGGCCCCCGCGGCGACAGGGGTATGGCGTGAGGGGGAAATCCCGGTCCAGTGATGACGCTCTGTCCACCCGGCTTGCGCTGGGCAGCCTTCGAGCTCACTCGATGGGATCGGCTGAGGGCCAGGAGCTCCGAAAATTTCCCTGCAGACCCATGCGGCGAGATTGTTCTCGCGATTCCGTAAGGTCTCTTTGATAAGCTAGATCTAATATCGACGTATTATCTGTCACTCAAACGTCGCAGACTTGATTTTACTGCTCACCGTTAGCTTCTTGGTAGCTCTCATGACTATAAACGTCTTGCGGGCGAATAGCTTTCATGCTGCCTTCTGCGCACTCAGGAATCAGGGAGCTTTGGCATGGCGGAGCGGATTTTGGCGCGCGACGGGATTTGGGTTTTGCGCCTCGCGCGCTTGCAGCAGGACGTGTCGCTTCGCTGCAGCGCTTCCGCCCTTGCGATCCTTGCTGTCACTCTCACACTGAGCGCCGCGCCGGCTTGGGCCGATGGCGGCAATGGCAGCGGCGTAGGCGCCGGACAAGGTGGCGTGGACGGTGCACTAGCGGGCGCCACGGGTCAGAATGCCGCCAATGGAGCCACGGCAGGTGGCGGCGGTGGTGCCGTGGACCTCACAACGGGCAACGGTGCCGCAGGAGGTTCGGGAGGGACGTCGTCGACATTCGGCTCGCCCAACGGCGTTCCTGGTGCGACCGGTGCAACGGGTCAGGTCGTTTTCACCAGTGGGACCATCTCCACCAGCATCAGCGGTGGAACCGGCGGCGCTGGTTCCGCTGGGGTGAACAATATAGTCAGAGGAGGTGGCGGTGGTGGTGGCGGTGTTGGCATTAGTGCCACAGCGGACAGTGTCATCGACAGCAGCGGATCGGTGACGGGGGGCACCGGCGGCATCGGGGGCACCAACTCTAATGCCGCTGGCGGAGGTGGTGGTGTAGGCGTGTTTTCTTCGGCCAATGTAACGGTTGCCGCGGGCGGCAGCGTCACGGGCGGCACGGGCGGCCGCAGCGGGGCGCAGGCTGGCGGTGGAGGCGGCGCTGCTGCTGTCGTCGTGACCGGTGGCGGTACGATAGAGAACAGCGGAAATCTGCTTGGGGGAACAGGTGGAAGAACCATCGCCGCGGCCAACGGTGGCGACGGCGGAGCCGGTGTTCTGCTGCTTTCGGGCGGAACCGTCATCAACGGAACCGGGGCGACGATCATTGGCGGTATCGGCGGTCAGGCCGGCACGACCGGAACGGCAGGTGATGGCGGCGCGGGCATCAAGGGCGCCAATATCGCCGTCATCAATGCGGGCACGATCACAGGAGGCGCTGTCGGCGCGGGTGGTGGAACGCCGGTAGCCGGCAAAGCCATCCAGTTCACCGGCGGCGTCAATTCGCTGGAGATTCAGGCTGGCTCGACCATCACGGGCAATGTGGTTGCTTTCAGCGCCGCGGATACGTTCAAGCTGGGTGGCGATACCAGCGCCAGTTTCGATGTGTCGCAGATCGGCGCTGGTGCCAAATATGACGGGTTTGGGTTCTACGAAAAAACCGGAAACAGCACTTGGACCCTATCGGGGACGACAACTGCCGTCACGCCTTGGACCTTGTCCGGCGGGATCCTGCAGATTTCGAACGATGGCAATCTGGGCGCCCTCTCGGGCGGCTTGACCTTCGACGGCGGCACGTTGCGCACGACCACCAGCTTCGCCACCAATCGCAATATCCTGATCAGTTCGACCGGCGGGTTCGACACGGTGGCGGGCACGCAGTTGGACGTGTCAGGTCAGGTGACCGGCACCGGCACGCTGATCAAGAACGGCGCCGGCACCCTCAACGTCACCAATCTTTCCAACAGCTATACGGGCGGCAACATCGTCAATGCCGGAACGCTTGCCGGCAACACCGTGGCCATCCGTGGCGACATCCTGAACAACGGCGCTGTCTCGTTTCTCGACCTCGGCCCCCACACCTTCGGCGGAAACATCTCCGGCTCGGGCAGCCTCGACATCGAAGGCTTCGGCACGCTGACGCTGACCGGTGCCAACACCCACAGCGGCGGCACGAAGGTCGGGACCGGCAAAAGCATCTCGGTGGCGTCGGACCAGAATCTGGGTGCCGCGACGGGCCTGCTGACACTCGACGGCGGTGAACTCGGCACGACAGCAAGCTTCGCCATGAGCCGCGATGTCAACCTCACTTCCGCCTATGGCTACTTCCGCGCGGCGGCGGGTACGACGCTGACCGCCAATGGCGAGCTGAGCGGCGCGGGCGGCGTCTACAAGGAGGGCGCCGGCACCCTGGTGCTCAACGGCGACAGTACCTATTCCGGCCGCACCACCGTCGACAGCGGCAAGCTTATCGTCGAGGGCTCGCTCGGCAGCACCGAAACGACGGTCAACAGCGGCGGCACGCTGGGCGGCTCCGGCTCGATCGGCGGCGCGGTCATCATCGCCGATGGCGGCATGCTGGCGCCGGGGTCCAGCCCTGGCACCCTCACGGTCGGATCGCTCAGCCTGAGCTCCGGCTCGATCCTTGATTATGAGCTTGGCCAAGCCGGCATTGTCGGCGGCGGCGTCAATGACCTGATTGAGGTGACTGGAAACCTGACGCTGGACGGCAGCCTCGACATTACCGATGTCGGCGGCTTCGGCCCCGGTGTCTACCGGCTGATCAATTATGGCGGCGCGCTGACCGACAACGGCCTCGAGTTGGGCAATCTGCCGGCCGGCGTAACGACAGCCGACCTGACGGTGCAGACCTCGGTCGCCAACCAGGTCAATCTGGTCAGCAGCGCCGGCAATGACCTGTTGTTCTGGGACGGTGACGCGGCCTGGAATGCCAACAACAATCTGGTCGACGGTGGCAACGGCACCTGGACGGCGACGAGCCCGAACTGGACGACGAGCACCGGCTTGGTGACAGGCGCGATGAAGCCGCAGCCCGGTTTCGCCATCTTCCAGACACTTGGCGGTACCGTCAGCGCCGACGACAGCGCTGGCGAGCTTGCGGTCACCGGAATGCAGTTCGCCGCCGACGGCTATCGCATCGAGGGAGACGCCATCACGCTTGCCGGCGCTGGCGGCGAGAGCATCATTCGGGTCGGCGACGGCACCTTGGCCGGAGCAGGCTATACCGCCACCATCGCCTCCGTGCTGACCGGGGCGAGCAGCCTGACCAAGACCGATGCCGGCACGCTGGTGCTGTCGGGCGCCAACACCTACACGGGCGGAACGACCGTCTCGGGCGGCGTGCTTTCGGTTGCGGCCGACAACAATCTCGGCGACGCCGCCGGCGACCTGACGCTCTTTGGCAGTACGCTGCGCAACACCGCCGTCTTCTCCTCGGCGCGAGACATCACGCTTGCGGCGCCCGGCGGTACCTTCGACACCTTGGCCGACCTCACTTTGTCCGGCGCGATCTCGGGTGCCGGCAATCTTGCCAAGACCGGCGCCGGCACGCTGACGCTGACCGGAACGAACAGCTATGACGGCAACACGCTGGTGAGTGCCGGCACGCTGGTCGGCAACGCGGCTTCGATTCGCGGCGACATCGGCAATGCCGACACCGTCGTGTTCGACCAGACGGGAACCGCCAGCTTCGCCGGCGACATCTCCGGCACCGGCACGATGGTGAAGGACGGTGCCGGCACGCTGACGCTTGCAGGCACCTCGCTGCTCGACTGGACCATCGACCAGGGTGGCCTCGTCTCGGCGGCCGAGCGCTTCGGTGGCGATGTCTCTATCGGCGCGGGCAACTCCTTCACCTTCGACCAGATCGCCAACGCCAGCTATGCCGGCGTGCTGTCGGGTGCCGGCACGTTCATCAAGGACGGCCAGGGCACCCTGGTGCTCGCGTCCGACAACTCAGGCTTTACCGGCGCCACATCGGTCAGCGGCGGCACGCTTGCCGCAGGCGCAGAAAACGCATTCAGTTCCTCCTCGCAGTTCTCGGTCGCCTCAGGCGCCACGCTCGATCTCACCGGCACTTCGCAGACCATTGCTGGCCTGACCAATGCCGGGACCGTGGGCATTGCCGGCAGCCTTGGAAGCAAGCTGACCGTCAGCGGCGACTATGTCGGTAATGGCGGCAATATTCTCATCGGCACCGCCCTGGGTGCCGACAACTCACAGACCAACATGCTGGTCATTGCCGGGGGTACGTCAGGCACGGGCACGCTCCAGGTTGTCAATCTCGGGGGCGGCGGGGCGCAGACGGTCGAAGGCATCAAGATCGTCGATGTCGGCGGAGTATCGAATGGCAGTTTTTCCCTCCAGGGCAACTACACCTTCGAAGGCGATCAGGCGGTGGTCGGCGGTGCCTATGCCTACCGGATGTACCAAGGCGGCGTCAGCACGCCCGGCGACGGCGACTGGTATCTGCGTTCTGCCTTGCTCGATGGCGATGGACCCGGAACTCCGCTCTATCAGGCAGGCGCACCGCTGTACGAGGCCTATTCGGGCACATTACAGAGCTTCAACCAGCTGGGCACGCTACAGCAGCGGCTCGGCAACCGCTCGTGGACCATCGAAGCGCAGGGCGCCGACGGGGTCTCCGACGAGGTGAAGGCCGAGGCCGGCATCGGCTTGTGGGGCAGGATCGAAGGCACCAGCGGCTCTTACAATCCGGAAGGCTCCACCACCGGAACGACGTATGATACCTCGACCTGGAGGCTGCAGACCGGTGCAGACATGCTTTTGTCCGACAGCGCGGCCGGTCAGCTCATCGGCGGCGTCGCCTTCCAGTACGGCACTGTGTCCGCCGACGTCTCGTCGGTATTCGGCAGCGGGTCGATCGATACGACTGGCACCGGCGTTTCCGGCTCGCTGACCTGGTACGGGGCGGAAGGCTTCTACCTCGACGGCCAGGCGCAGGTGATCTGGTACGACAGCAATCTCGACTCGGCGACCGCCGGACAGCGGCTCGTCGACGGCAACAACGGTGTCGGCTACGCGCTCGGCGTCGAAGCGGGCAAACGCATCATGCTCGATCCCAATTGGTCGCTGACGCCGCAAGCCCAGTTGGCTTGGTCATCCGTCGACCTCGACGCCTTCGCCGACGCCTTTGGCGCGAGGGTCACCCCAGGCACCAACGACAGCCTGCTCGGCCGCCTCGGCCTCTCGCTCGACCATCAGACGCAGTGGCAGGACCGCACGGGCCGCGCCGGCCACACGAATCTCTACGGCATCGCCAACCTCTATTACGACTTCGACGATGGCTCATCTGTCGACCTCGCCGGCAGCACCCTTTCGAACCGCAACGAGCAACTCTGGGGCGGCCTCGGTATTGGCGGCACGATCAACTGGGCCGACGACAGGTTCTCGGTGTTCGGCGAAGCCGCCGCCCGGAGGGGCCTCAAAGACTTCGGTGACAGTCATGCGCTGACCGGTTCACTGGGCTTGCGGGTCAAGTGGTGACTTGCTTGGCACTTACTGGCTGATGTTGATTGCGCCATGACTGCTTAGGTCCAACGGCGGCTCTCCACTCGCGCCGCTTCGCAGCCCCGGTGCCTTTGGGGCCCGGAAGGCGCCGCAGGGCTACGGATACTTCGTCGCCGGCACCCCAGGGTTCAAATCGCCCTGCAGTTCCTTCGGCAGCGGCAGGCTTGAGCATTGCAGGTGCACCTCGCGGGCGAACAGTTTTCGTTGCTTCTGCTCATGCTCCTTGATGGCTGCGACGAGTCCCATCGAGTATGGACCAAGCAGGACGCCGAAACCCCACCCCGGATGCTCTTTCTCGCGAGCCTCGTAATCCGAAGCCGCCCTGCGCGCCTGCTGGCATGCCGGCGAAGCCCATTTCTGGTCCTGCTGCGAAAGCGACGCCTCATAGTCGACCGGGGAGGTCGCGCATCCGGCCACTGCCGCAGTCAATGCGAGGCAGATTGCGATTCTCATCCGAAGCCTCTCCTGAGCCTTGTGAAGGGCCTGCATAGACCTCTTCATCCCGCAAGGCGATAGCTGCGGTCGGGCGCCTTCCCCACCCTTCGCAACCCGCCGCCCTCTCCCCGGCCCTCCAGCCGCCGGATTCGAACCCATGCCTGGAACCAAATCGCGGGGCCTGGAACCAAATCACGGGCGAGACTGTTCAGTTGTAACTTTGATCCGACGCTGCGGCCGGCAAAGCGGCTACATTGAGGAGTTCTCACCATGAAGATTTCATCCGGATTTCGTTCCATCGCGGTTGCCGCCATCGCCACCGCGAGCATCGGCTTTGCCAGCGCCGCGCATGCCGACAGCGGCACGATCCGCTTCGCCGTCTACAAGGCGGCCTTCTTTGTCGGTGGCTCCGGAGGCGAAGGAACGCTGACCTTCCATGGCCGCCGCTATCCCATCTCGGTCGGCGGCGTCTCGGGCGGTCTCGCCTTCGGCGTCTCCAAGACCTATTTCCAAGGCACCGTGCGCCACATCAAACGCGCACGGGATGTGACCGGGGTCTATGGTGCGGCGGGCGGTGGCGGCGCGCTTGGCAAAGGGGCTCAGGTGATCGTCATGAGCAATGACAAGGGCGCCCGGCTCGAATTGACGGGCAGGCAGGTCGGCCTACAGGTCAACGCCGACCTCAGCGGCATGAGCATCTCGCTGCGGTAAGGGCCTAGCTCCTCAATCCGGGCGCTTCCTGCCCGGTGCGCTCGACATATTCCGTATAGCCGCCGCCATAGGTGTGGATGCCTTCGGGCGTCAATTCCAGCACGCGGTTGGAAAGCGCCGCCAGAAAATGCCGGTCGTGCGAGACGAACAGCATGGTGCCCTCGTACTGCGAAAGCGCCGTGATCAGCATCTCCTTGGTGGCGATGTCGAGATGGTTGGTCGGCTCGTCCAGCACCAGAAGGTTGGGCGGGTCGAACAGCATCAGCGCCATCACCAGCCGCGCCTTCTCGCCGCCTGACAGCACGCGGCATTTCTTCTCGATCTCGTCGCCGGAAAAGCCGAAGCAGCCGGCAAGTGCCCTGAGCGGCGCCTGGCCGGCTTGCGGAAACGCGTCCTCCAGTGTCTGAAACACAGTGCGCTCGCCTTCCAACACTTCCATCGCGTGCTGGGCGAAATAACCCATTTTGACACTTGGCCCGCGCGCGACCGTGCCGGTGTCGGGCTCGGAAGCGCCGGCGACCAGCTTCAGGAGCGTCGACTTGCCGGCGCCGTTGACGCCCATGATGCACCAGCGCTCGCGGCGGCGGACCTGGAAGTCGAGCCCCTCATAGATGGAGCGGCTGCCATAGCCCTTGTGGACGTTCTTCAGCGTCACGACATCCTCGCCGCAGCGCGGCGCCGGCAGGAAATCGAACGAAACCGTCTGGCGGCGCTTGGGCGGCTCGACGCGGTCGATCTTGTCCAGCTTCTTCACCCGGCTCTGCACCTGTGCGGCATGCGAGGCGCGCGCCTTGAAGCGCTCGATGAAGGCGATCTCCTTGGCCAGCATCGCCTGCTGGCGCTCGAACTGTGCCTGCTGCTGCTTGTCGGCGATCGCCCGCTGCTGCTGGTAGAATTCGTAGTTTCCGGAATACGCGGTCAGCGAACCGGCGTCGATCTCGACCACCTTGTTGACGATGCGGTTCATGAACTCGCGATCGTGCGAGGTCATCAACAGCGCGCCGTCATAGTTTTTCAGGAAGGACTCCAGCCAGATCAGGCTCTCCAGGTCGAGATGGTTCGATGGCTCGTCGAGCAGCATGGCGTCGGGCCGCATCAGCAGGATGCGCGCCAGCGCCACGCGCATCTTCCAGCCGCCGGACAGCTTTCCGACATCGCCGTCCATCATCTCCTGCGAAAAGCCGAGACCGTCGAGCACTTCGCGGGCGCGGCCATCCAGCGCGTAGCCGTCGAGCTCCTCGAAGCGGTGCTGCGCCTCGCCATATTTTTCGATGATTTCGTCCATCTGGTCGGCCTGCTCGGGATCGGCCATGGCCGCCTCGAGCGCTGCCATCTCGGCCGCCACTTCGGACACCGGCCCGGCGCCGTTCATCACTTCGGCCACGGCACTGTGGCCTTCCATGTCGCCGACATCCTGGCTGAAATAGCCGATGGTGACGCCGCGATCGACCTGCACCTGGCCTTCGTCGGGCTGCTCCTGGCCGGTGATCATGCGAAACAGCGTCGTCTTGCCGGCGCCGTTCGGCCCAACGAGGCCGACCTTCTCGCCCTTCTGCAGGGACGCCGACGCTTCGATGAAGACAAGCTGACGGCCGTTCTGCTTGCTGATGCTTTCAAGTCTGATCATACGGTTTCCGGGGCTGAGCCTGCGATGAAAGGATTTGCCCGGCGCCTTACGCGAAGGATGGCCGCAAAGGAAGAGGCGCAAGCGCCGCAGCGCTTCACCCTCCCCCTTGTGGGGAGGGTCGGCGCACCGGGGTTGCGAAGCAAGGTCGGTGGGACGGGGTGGGCGCGCGGCGCTGCAAAAGACCCCCACCCCGCTCCGCTGCGCGGAGCGACCCTCCCCACAAGGGGGAGGGTGAAGACGCTCCACCAGACACACTTCGGAAACAACATTCAACATCCGGGAAAAACTCGCGAAAACATCGCCTGTCATAACCACCCTCGCGGCGGTCAAGCGGCCTGCGGCACAACGCGAAGAAATGGTCCCGAAACATGCAACGACGTTCGACCGGATGGATCGGTGCCCTGACAGGCATTTCGCTCGCCATGCTGGCGGTCGCACAATCGGGTGCGGACGCAGCGGTCACCCGGAGCGAATATTGCAGCCAGCTCGGCCTTCAACTCGACGGGGCCATCCAAACGAAAGTCGCCCCAGGCACCAGCGCAAGCCAGATCGCCGAGGCAACCGCGCTCCAGGACAAGGCGAACCGGTTTTGTGCCGAGCGCAAACAGGCCCAAGGCATCAGGACCTACGCCAACGCCCTGAAACTCCTTGGCGTGACACCGGTCGACCTGAACCAGTGACAGCAACCATCAATTCTCGAAGGAAGGGCCGCCTCTCTCGCAGAGCGAGGGCGGTTTTTCCAGCGCATCGCACCGCGGAAGTTCCTGCCGGACTACTTCTCGCCCAGATATTGGAAAACGGCCTGTTTCCACCAATCGCTTTCGATGGTCTGCAGGAGGGCGACATCGAGAGACTTGCGCAACGGGCTGCCGAGCGGCAGCGCAATGGCATATTGCTGCTGGTCGAAGGTCGCATCGAGAACCTGCAGGCTTGTCGCGTAATTCTGCCCGACCAGCCAGCCAAGCAGCGGCTTGTCGTGCACCAGCGCATCGATCTTGCCGGCGCGAAGCGCGTTGAGGCCCTGCTGGATCGAGGCAAAGTCCTGATGACGGATCTGGGTCGAATCCAGATAGGACGCCGTCGACGAGCTCTGCACCGCGCCGACCCTGACCGCGGCGAGATCGCTTTCGCCCTGCACCATTCCTTCCATCTGCGTCACCGTCAGCACCGATGTGACGCCCGCGGTGAACACCGCGATGGCAATGATCGATCCCATCATCCAGAGCGCGGCCAGCACGCGCCCCGGCACGGTTCGCGGACCGAAGTCGCCGGTGCTGGCTTGCGTCGCGGCGATGGTCGACCACCACATGCTGGAAAACAGTCCCTTGGCGACGCCGCCGCCGAAATCGTCATTGTGCCGACGTTCGAACATCCAGATCAGGACGCCGACCACCACCGATATGATGACCAGCCCCAGCACCGCCTGCAGGAAGCCGAACGACGTCAGGGCATGCAGCACCGGCCGCCATGACGGCTGATTGTTGAGCGGTGTCGCAATGCCGAGCCCGGTCGTGAAGAAGGGCTGCGTGAAGTCGACGGCCTTTTCGCGGTCGGCCGTGACCGTGATCGCGGCCATCGCCGCATCGAACCTGCCGTTGACGACGCCATCGATCTGGTCCTGCACGGCAGGCACTTCGACATAGCGGAAGCGAAGGTTGAGCCGCCCGGCTATTTTCTGCCAGAGGTCGATGCTCAATCCCGACCAGCTGCCGTCCTGCAGCTTGAACGCAAAAGGCGGCGCCTCCTTGATCCCGACCGAGATCTCTTTTGCCGGCGAGGCCGAGGGAGAAGCCAGGTCGGGAGACGTCTGGTCGGGCGAGGTCTGGGCAAGCGTGGCGCCGGCTCCCACACACGCGACGATGACAATGAGACCCAGCGCCATCGTCCACGAAGCAACTCTTCTCAACGGCAACGACTCCCAGCGTCCGCCGCTCGATCGTCGCGGCTTTCGAAGGGTAGCCGCCGTGCCGTCCTTCGTCCACCGGCGATGTCGTTGCTGAAGCAGCCGCGCGACGCGCCGACCATCGAATTGCGCAAAAACAAGCAGTTGGAACAATTTCACGATTCAGATCCTGAAGCGCTTCGCGCAACGCCGGATCCCGTGCGGACAGGCTTGCCGTGCCGAAGACGAACTGGCGCCCAAACCAGCCCACCCCAAACCTTACTTCCTGCCTTGCGGGTAGATCGTCTCGCCGCGCTTCAGCATTGCCACAAACGTCTCGATCTTCTTCTTGCGCCCGGCCTCGGTCTTCATGTTGTGGGTGCGGAAGGCGAGCGCGAAACGGTTCTGCGCACTGAGTTTTGCCAGCATCGCCTTCGCAGCGGGTTCGGCGTCGATTGCCGCTTGCAGATCATCGGGGATCTTCATCTCCTTGCCGCTGCCATAGGCGCGCGCCCAGCGCCCGTCCGCCTTGGCCGCCTCGACCTGTTTGAGCCCATGCTCGGTCATGCGGCCCTCCTCGACCAGCCGCGCGACATTGTCGATGTTGATCAGGCTCCAGATGCTCTTCCGACCGCGCGGCGTGTAGCGCTGCAGGAAACTCTTGTCGTCCAACCCCTTGCGCACCGCATCGATCCAGCCGAAGCACAGCACCACGTCGATGGCTTGCTTGGGGTGATCGACTTCAGTCCCGACCCCACCTTGTGAACCTTGATCCACACTTCGGTTTCCGTGGCGTGGTGCTTGCCGAGCCACGCGTAGAAGCTGCCCGCATCCGGAAACTCGTGCACCTTGTCGGGATCAACCTTGACCGGCGCCATTAGCCGGCCTGTTTGTTCAGTATCGCTCGCGCCATCACAGTTCCCTCTCTGTCGTCCCTGGCATTGCCCGTCATCGACCAGAATGGCACGAGTCGCTGTCAGTTTCCGGCAGCAAACTTGGCGGGCGCGTACGGCGTTCCTTCGCGCCCCTCGACCTGAACATTTTTCTCCCGGCCCCGCTGTATGAAATCTCGGAATACCTGCCATGCTCGTGCTCGGGCACGCCATCTCGCTCCCGGGGGAATATGCCATGAAATCTCTGTTGCTCGCCTTTGTGTTGTTTCTCCCCACGGCCGCCCTCGCCGAGCCAATCGAAACCCGGAAGATCATCACGGCGGTGACCGGGGACTTCAACGGCGACGGCGCCGTCGATCTCGCCATGGTGGTGGAGACCGAGCCCGGCCACCCGATGGATGTCCACTTCTTCCTCAGGGACAAGGAGCACAATTACCTCAAGCCCGTCGAAATCGTGCACGAGCAGATCCACGGGGAATGGAACGGCTACGACCGGCCGGGTTACAACAACTCCGACACCGAGCCGGAACTCACGGTGCTGCCCAACGGCTCGATCAAATTCTACCTGCCGGCGATGCCGGTCGGCAGCGAACGGACCGACATGACGCTGACCATCGCCTGGCGCAACGCTGCCTTCATCGTCGCCGGCTTCGCCTATGACCATTATGACTATTTGAAGGAGAATGCCGAAAGCGCCTGCGAGTACAATGTGCTGACCGGCAAAGGCACCGGCAGCGAAAAGCAGCCGGACGGCAGCACCAAGCACAAGACCGTCTCGGTCGAAGGCCAGACCATCGCCTTCAAGGACTGGAGCCCAGGCGCTGCCTTCACCGCTTGCGGCAACTGATCGCCCCTGCATCATCGGCATTTCCGATAGCGCTATCGGTTTCTTCCGTTTTCACTTGCCGCACCGAACTGCCAATTCCCTGCCCTTCTCCATCTAAGCAAAGGCAGAGCGAATGAGCATTTCAAATGAGAAAATCCTGATCGTCGGTGGCGGCTCTGGCATGGGTCTGGCGCTGGCCCGGCGCTGCGTTGAGTCTGGGGCCAGGGTGATCATAGCCGGGCGCGGCGAGAACCGGCTGCGGCAGGCGCGTGAGGCGCTGGGCAATCCCGCCGGGCTGGAGACCGCCGTCGTCGACATCACGCGCGAAGATCAGGTCGCGGCTCTGTTCGCAGGGATCGGCGACGTCAATCACATCGTCAGCACCGCAGCCGACATCGAAGGCACCTACCAGCTGCTGCCGGCGCTTGACCTGAAGGCGGCGCAAAAAATGGTCGAGAGCAAGCTTTATGGACCGCTACTGCTCGCCAAGCACGGTGCGCCACGGCTGGCAGCGACCGGTTCGATGACCTTCGTTTCCGGCATTGCCGCCTACCGGCCGACCGCGCGAGGCTCCGCCGTCGCGTCAGTCAATGCGGCGCTCGAAGGGCTGGTGCGTGCGCTGGCCGTGGAGCTCGCGCCGATCCGCGTCAATGCCGTGTCACCCGGCTGGGTCGACACCACGATCTGGGCACAGGTTGCCGGCGACCGGAAGGACGCGACCCTGGCCGCGATGGCCGAGCGGCTGCCGGTCGGGCGGATCGGCCAACCCGATGACATCGCCGACGCCATCGCCTTCCTGATCGGCAATGGCTTTACCACGGGAACGACGCTGCATGTCGAGGGCGGTCACCGCCTGATCTAAACTGCCGCTGCCTCCGTCAGAAGCTGTTGGCAAACAAGGCCTTGGAACGGTTCGCCGATTCAAGTCCTGAACCAGCCCTGGCGGAAGGAACCGGCACCAGCGTGTCGCGCGCGGCAGTGAGCAATTGCCTAAGCGCCGGCGGCTGGACGCGCCGGCGCCGCCAGATCATCGTCAGCGGCGCGGTTCGCATCGGACCGGGCCACGGCAGTTCGACGATTTCACCACGCGCCAGCGCATCGGTGACGGCAAGGCGTGGAACGAGGGCGGGCCCCACGCCGGCCGCCACCAGCCGCGCAATGGCGCCGATGCTGCCGACCTCGGCGGCAAGTATGGGTGCGGCAACGCCCGCCTCGGCAAAGGCTGTGTCGAACATGTGTCGGTAGACGCATCCGGGCTCCGTTGGCCACGAAGGAGAGTGTGGCAAGGGTGGCCAGATCACGCTCTGCACTGCCTTGCCCCGGAGCCGCGACCAGCACCAGCGGTTCGGCCGCCATCGTGCGCCTGGCGAAGCGTTCATCGGACGCGTCCTTCGCGAAGTCACGGCGGTCGAAACAGAAGGCGACATCGATGTCGCCTTCCTCCAGCTGGCGCAGCAGCGCGCCGCTGCCCGCCACCTTCATCCGCACAATGATGTCGGGATGACCGGCCTGGAATCCAGGTAGCCAGGACGCCAGCCGTGCCGAGGCAATCGTCTCCAGTGCGCCGATCGTCACCTGCCCGCTTGTCTGACTTGCCGCCGCCTGCACGGCCGCGCGCGCCTCGCCATCGAGCCGCAACGGATCCTCGGCGATCGGCTTCAGCGCCAGCCCGGCCGGCGTCAGCTCAAGGCCTGACTTCGCGCGTGTGAACAGGGCCGCGCCAAGCTCCGTTTCGAGTGCCTGGATCTGGTCGCTGACGCTCGATTGCGCGAGGTGGACCACTTCTGCGGCACGCGTGATGTTGCGGCTCCGCGCCACCGCAAGGAAAGTCTTGAGCAATCTCGGATGCATCGCGTCGCTGACGCGTCTACTGCAGTTGCGGCTTTTTCAGAAAACTGCCGCGGTCGGCCGATTTGACGCGCAGCCAGGTTTCGCGGCCGTCGCGCAACACCCGCATCGGAATCTCGGCCCCCGCCGAGCCGCTTTCCCACAGCTTGCGGTAGAAATCGGCCAGCCCGTCGACCGCGCCGTCCCGGATGTCGGAGATGATGTCGCCCTGGCGCAGGCCGGCCTTGGCCGCCGGGCCGCCCTCGGTCACGCTCATCACCACCACCCTGCCGTCGCTTTCGGCCGACAGGGCGCCGAGCCACGGGCGCGGCGGCTTGGCCACCTGGCCGCGCGTCAGGAGGTCGTCGAGAATGGGCGGCAGCAGATCGATCGGCACCACCATGTTGATGTCGGCGACCTCGCCGTTGCGGCTCATCTGCAGGCGCAGGGAACCGATGCCGAGCAGCGAGCCGTCAGCGCCGAACAGCCCGGCACCGCCCCAGGAGGGATGCGCCGGCGCAATGAAGATCGCCTCGTCGAGCAGATATTCCCAATAGCCGGCGAATTCCTGCTTAGTGACGATCCTGGCCTGCACAGACTGGCCGATGCCGTCGGCCAGCACGACGGCGTCACCGATCCTGGCCTTGCCGGCATCGCCCAGCGCCACCGCCGGCAGGCCGAGCGGCGCCAGCGCCTGCACCAGGCCGAAGCCCGATTCCTGGTCATAGGCCAGCGCGTGCGCGGGGATGACGCGGCCGTCATGGCTGGTCAGCCAGACCTCTTCCGCCTCCGTGATGAGATAGCCGATGGTCAGCACCAGCCCGTCATTGCGAATGACGACGCCACTGCCTTCCCTGAGCGTGCCGAGCGCCCCGGCCGTAAAGGCATCTTCGGGGACAGTGGCCCGCACGGCAACGACCGAGCGCGGATTGGGATTGATGGTCATGCTTTTGTCCTGGATGGGCTTTGGTGACATCTTCTATAGGTATGCCACGCAGGAGAAGGCGCAAGGGTGAGGAAGTGCCCAATTGCCGATGTTGGCTCCGCAGGCATCGATAATAGTTCAACGCAAGTTGAACTTACACATCCGCAGCCCTAGTTTATGGCGACCTGCCATCCTTCCCCGACACGAGGCCACGAAATGACCGACTACACACCGCCGAAAGTATGGACCTGGAACAAGCCGAGCGGCGGAGCCTTTGCCAGCATCAACCGGCCGATCGCCGGGCCGACGCATGACAAGGAACTGCCCGTCGGCAAGCATCCGTTGCAGCTCTATTCGCTGGCGACGCCGAACGGCGTCAAGGTCACAGTCATGCTGGAAGAGCTTCTGGCGCGCGGCCACAAGGGGGCCGAATACGATGCCTGGCTGATCCGGATCAACGATGGCGACCAGTTCGGCAGCGGCTTCGTCGAGGTCAATCCAAACTCCAAGATCCCGGCCCTGATGGACCGCAGCGGCAAGACGCCGGTGCGCATCTTCGAATCCGGTTCGATCCTGGTCTATCTCGCCGAAAAGTTCGGCGAATTCCTGCCTACCGAACAGCCGGCGCGCGCCGAGGTGCTGTCCTGGCTGTTCTGGCAGATGGGCTCGGCGCCGTATCTGGGCGGCGGCTTCGGCCATTTCTACGCCTATGCGCCGGAAAAGTTCGAATATGCCATCGACCGCTTCTCGATGGAGGTGAAACGCCAGATGGATGTGCTCGACCGCCGGCTGGCCGAGACTGAATATCTCGGCGGCAAGGACTATTCCATCGCCGATATGGCTGTGTGGCCCTGGTATGGCGGGCTGGCGCTCGGCCGCATGTACAATGATTCCGCCGAGTTCCTATCCGTGCAGGAATACGCACATGTGCAACGCTGGGCCAAGGCGATCGACGCCCGACCGGCGGTCAAGCGCGGCCGCATGGTCAACCGCGCTTTCGGCGAGCCTGCCATGCAACTGCATGAGCGCCACGACGCCAGCGATTTCGAGACCAAGACGCAGGATAGACTGGCTGCCGAATAGGCCATCGCGGATCGCGACAAAGGAAACCCGCCACCGACGCGACGTCGGGGCGGGTTTTTCCCAAGGTCCAATGCTGCGGGAACGCCTTAGTGCAGCACTTCAACGATCTGGCGGGTCTCCGGGTCGACGAGGACCGTCTGGTCATTGATCACCGCGACGCGGTATTTGACGTCGGGCACCTCACGCAGTTCGACAGTGTCGGGTACCGACGAGCCGAGCTTGAGTTCGACCCCCAGAAGGTTCACCGAGGCAAGCGGTTCCCTCTTGATGTATTCGCGAACGACCGTCTCCTGCTCCGGCTGGACGACGACGACGCTCTCCGCCAGCGACGCACCAATGCCGCCCATCAGGACGATGGCAGCCGCCGCGCTTGTAAGATAAAGTTTCATGACCGTCTCCTAGTGACAATTGAATTCCGCCCTCCATAAAAACTCCACCGTTGCCATGCGGTTCCATCGAACTTCAGAATTGAAGATGTTACGTTTTCGGCTCGGATATTAATTTGTTGCTGATCAAACATGCAGCAGGCAGCGCAGGAATGCTTGAAAACTAGCACAAATGTGTACGGACATTAGAAAACGAAAATTCCTTCTGCAGCCGGATTGGCGAAGCACCTGTTGTCGCCGCGTCAAATCAGCCTCGCGTCCCTCTATCTGGACGATGGGAGCACGAAAAAGACTCGCCCCGCCCGGAGCAGAGCGAGCCATGGCAGTGCCGATGGAGGTGGCAACCTCACTGGTACTGCTAGAGGACGCGAGGCATGATCACTTGTTCGACCTGACGGCCATGCGAAGCGGGTCGCGCATGCATCATGTTCCCACGACGACACCGAAATGTTCCGACGATAACGCTGTGCCGAAACCTCCAGCAGGGATATGCCCAGACAATGCTCTCTCAGTGACCAAACACCGTGATCGCGCTGGGGGCGAGGTTCCCCGATTTGCCCGGGCGCACATGCGCGAGTGATCCTGGCCACCCGGTCTTAAAGCTGGACACCGTCGCGATGCAATGGCGGGAAGGCGTCTACCGGATCCTGGCTCGGCACGATATCGTGCGATCGCCTGAAGATCAGCCTCACGATGAGCACGAAGTAGCCGACCTGCAGGACAAGCAGCGTCGCTATCGTCCAGGCAAATGCCTCCCAGAAAGAGCCGGTAACCGTATAGGTCCAGACCGCGACGATGATGGCCGTGGCTGACATTCCTACGAGAAACTGTCCAAAATACATGGTTTCCCAAATCCGTCGAAACCGCGGCGGTTCCGATCAGTCCCTGCCTCATTCCCATTTCCCGCGGACAACATTTCATTATTTTAGCAACTTCGCAAGTAAGCGGCCGGTTGCCGCTACGCGCTCTCCATTCCGCGGCGACTTGGCAACGATGGCGATCCGGCGCGCGGCGGCGGTGCCGGCGGGGCTGGGCTGACCCGCCAGCCGTCGAAAATCCAGAAGCACGCCCGCTCTTTGCACTTTGAGCAGGGGAACAAATGCCGGCACGCCGAGTTTCGCCTCCAGTTTTTTCAAGGAAAGGAGGCCGGCATGGCACCGCGCAACAAACCAAGCGCCGACATCGAAGATGACGCACCACAGGCGGATGGGCCTACCATCGAGCAGCAGGATTGGGATGCGATCAAGGGCGGCGAGATCCTGCCGGAGTCCGTGCCGGAAAACGGCGACATGCGTTACGGCATCGAAAAAGACGGCGATCTGCCCGACGAGGACGACGATAACGCGTACCAGGACAGCGACGACGCCCTCCCCGATGATGAGGAAGAAGCCTCAATCACGCGCGATCAGACCCGCGAGGGCCGATTCGACGAGACGTGAGCCATTCGTCGCCCGAGACATGACTGCCTGTTGTTGAACTTGCCAAAGCCACATTTTCCATGCCCGGTTCGCGGGCAAATGTGCTTGGCCGGCTAAGTTTTCCGCCTAGGCATTATATCAGATTTACCTAAAATAGCGGAACATCCAAGGGACATTATCGGAACTGAACAAGGCCCCTTGGACTTTTGCGCACGACGGATAAGACCTTGGTCCTACAGGAAAAAGCAAAAGCCCGACGTGACCGATTGAAGCTTCCAACGAGGGAACATCGGGGCCGTGTTCGTCGTTTGTCGAAAGCGGCCCCGCCGGGTGCCATGCCTGGAGAACAGCGCGATGCCCCACCGATCCACCATCATCAAGACAGGCCATGGCCCAGGAACGGCGATCGCCGTGCTCATGGTTGGATTAACGGCGGTGGGCATCGTGTTCCTCCTACTCGGCAGTTCGCTCTATTTCAATGAGCAGCCTGCGGATCAACGTGCCCTGTCTTCGCCGCCCGCTCGATCGATACACGCGGCCGATAGCAAAGCGGCAAACTGAACGAGCAACTGCTGAGCGATAGCGAGATTGCCGCCGCGCAGGTCCTCCAGACTTAGGCCAGGAAGATCCGCCATTGCCGCTGCCTGCTGTGCGGCGGCCGTGCTGGTGATCATGGCAGCGTAGCGGACAGCTTCGGACGGTGTTTTGTCCACCGGCGAAGTTTTGGGTTGCTTGCATTAACATTAGATTTACCTAATATAATGGTGGCCGGCGACCGCCAGAAGTCGGCTGGCCCGGCGGCCTCCCTTTGCACCTGGCTGCCGGGCCATTTCTTGTCCTCGCCTTGCCGTCGTCGCCTTTGTGTGGCGCGGATTCATCTTCGCGCCGCTTCGCCATATAGCTTCAGCCTCGACAAACAGCCTCCGGCTCGGCAGCCGCAGGAAAGATGCGGATGCCGAGCCGATCGCGCTGATCAAATCGCTAAGACGTGCAGGCTAGCTGCTAAAATCGAAGGACGACCGAAGGACCACGTCTGCGATAGCACCGGACGCGACGGCGACCGTGCCGCCAATAACTGCGGCAGACCCGTCTCCAACGCCGCCCGTGCCGGCGCCGGCGCCAGCCCCGATCCCGATCCCAGTCCCGATCCCAGCCTCGATCCCAGCGTCGATGGTCGACCGGCTGCACCTCCGCATGTGCACCTTCGTCGTCGAGGACCTCTGCCTCAATTTCATCGAGAATGCCGTTTCCGGCGCCTGGAACACCGGCCGCTGCCTCGATCGGGCGAATTGCCCCTGCAAGGGCCGCTGCCCCGGCAATGCCAAACATCGCCGTCAAGAAGGATCGCCGATCCATAGTAACCTCCCAACGTTGCATAAGCTGAACGAAGCGCTCGGCTGCCGAATGAGCAGGCCGGCGCATGGTGAAAATAGAGGATTCGCCAGCCGCCGAAGCGGCTTGCGAATCCTATCAGCGCAGGAAGGGACGTTGCTGCGCCGATCGACGACATGTCAGCCAAGGACTATCCCCATCACCAGAAAGGTGACAGCTGTCGCGAAAATCGGTGCGAGCAACCAGCGCGCTTGGCCAACACTTTTGTCCATCTGTCTCTCCGAATTCCGGGAGACAAACAGCCATGAACAGAGAGCCGTTCCCGTCGGTAAGACCAATGCGCTCGCAGACCAGACTTAAGTCGCACGTCTCACCCGACCGAAGCCCCAGCGGAGGAACATTTTCATTTGGCTCAAGTTCAGTTGCCGTCAGCGTTGAACGATCCTGTCATGCTGACTCGCAAGGAGAAACGGTATGAAAATGCACCTAACGGGCGCCGCAGCGGCGCTATTGCTGTTGGCCGGTGTCGGCGCCGTTGCCGCTCAGGACGTTGTCATTCAGCCTGAACAGGACACGGTCATCCGCGAGTATGTGAAGAAGCAGCCTCTCGCTTCGGTCAAGGTTCCCGGTGTGGAACTGAATATTGGTAGCGCGTTGCCGGACACGGTCGAGCTTCATGAAATCCCCGATGTCAAATACCGCTACGTGGTGGTCGACAACCGCACCGTTCTGGTGGATCCGGGCACCCGCAAGATCATCAAGGTCTACGACTGAATTTCGAACCGTCCAACCCGCCGCCAGCCATGGCGGCGGGTTGCCCAGCTTCCAATCAGGACGAGTGAAGATGACAAGCAAAGCTGTGACATCCCCTGCTTTGGGTGTTCGCCTGGCCGATCTCCAAGCCAGGATGCGTGATGCGCGGGTGACGGATGCCGAAATGAAAACCTTTCAAAAGGTCGCGGCCATCATGGAAGATCGTCATGGGCGGATCGATGGCGACGACCTGATTGCGGCGTCGTTCCTGGCCGATGCCGTCCAGGACCGGCAGACGCCTTGAGGGGCATCCCCAATAGCCAGGTAGACTTTTTGACTCCCGTACCGGGAAAGCGCGCCGAAAGTCTCAGCCGAATCCGCACTTTTGCTCCGGCCTATTCCGCTTTCGCGGAAGTTTCGAGCGGCCCGCAATGTGCAATGTTGCTAATGCGGCGGTACGAGCCGCCCTGGTTGACGCGGGCGCCCGAGCCATCCCAACAATGCGCCCCCCCGTCCGCGTCGACCACGGCAGCCTCCTGTCTTCCCTCGCGAAGTCTTCAAGCCGGCCCGCCTGATAATGCGGCCTGCGGCGACGGTCGGGCTTCAGCCGCCGACAAGCGCCTTTGTGGTCACCAGATTGACGCCGGCCTCGGCGAATTCGCCATTGTGCCTGATGATGACCTGCTCGGCACTCTCGCTGGCATTGTCCAGCGTGCTGTGCGCATCGGAGACCACGGTCACGCCGAGCCCTCTGGCGATGGCGCCCTTGACCGTCGCGGCCACGCAAAAATCGGTCTGTGCACCCAAGAGCACGACCGCACCCGCACCCTGACCGGCAAGCCAGTCGCCGAAGGCAGGATTGCTGAAAGCATCGCGCACGGATTTGGCAAAGGTTGGCTCGTCCGCCGCTTGGCCAAGCGCGGGCCAAACCGGCCAGCCCGGTTCATCCGGTGCCAACGGATCGCCTTCGGGTCCGTCATGCCTGATAAACGCGACCTTGCGCCCGCCGCGCCGCGCCCAATCGATCACCGCCTTGGTGCGCTCGACAATGCCTGGCGCATCATGGATCGGCGGCTCGTGCACACCGTCGAACATGCCGGTCTGTAGATCGATGACGATGAGCGGCGCATTGTCCGGGAGGCTGGGTGCTTGCATGGGTTTTTACATAGCACGGCGGACAGGGTGATCAAGATTTCGCTCATTCCGGCGCGCCGGCAAACAGCACCACGCCGTCGCCGCCGGTGGCCGGCAGTCGCGGATGGTGCGGTCGTTGCCGCCGGTCAGCACCGCGCCGTCGGCGGCGAAGGCCACCGCATAAATCGGGCCGGTCTGGCTGTCCAACATTGCGATCCGGTTGCCGCTATTGGAGGGCGGGCGCCTTGCCGCGCCTCCTCGGATTTATTGCAGTTTGCCGATTTCAGCCCGCATGGTTGACAGATGGCCGCAGTCTGGCATCATCGGATCGGGATTTTAGGAGAGTCTGATATGAAAAAAATCTATGTGAAGCCATCGTTCTTGAAAAAAGGCCGGTTGTCTGCGGTCACTGCGGCCAACGGCTCCTCGTTGCCGACACCGCAATAATTTCAGCGCCACCTGCTCCTGGCGCGTCCAAACCTCAACGCACCAGGATCAGGTCGTCCAACACCATTTGCCAATAGTGCTTCGTCGACAGGCGAACACGCGTTACAGCTTTGAGCATCGGAGCGTAGTGCAGCGGCGTTAGCGCCGACAGCGTGACCTCGTCGCTTGCTATCAGCTGCTCGCCAAGCCAGCTTTCGATCAGCGCCACCTCCCCTTCCGACGCCAGCCAGGCGGCGCTCAGCATGACCGAGTGAAAGCCGAACGGCCGTTCGCAGCTGAATTCGGCCGGCAGCCCGCTGCTGGTGTAGAGCACATGGTCGCCGGAAACATTACCATTGACATAGCCCTGGCTGTCCTTGGTGAAGTCGCGGGCCATCGCATTCAGGTTGCGCCACGCCAATCCGGCATGGCCAGCCGGAATTTTCCTGAGGCTGCGCGACGTCACATCGTCGAAATCGATCGTTTCGAGGGCGGCATCAATGTCGATGCCGGCGCGTTGCGGCGACAGCAGGCCGAGATCCGCCGAGTAGGGCGATAGCGTCAGCCGCCGCTCCAAGCCACCGCCGCTGACGCTGACCGTGTCGGCTTCTTCAGCCAGGTCGAAGCTGAAGACGGCACCCGGCGCCAGTGCCCGCGTCTCCAGGACGTACCCATTCCCCGACACGGAGAGGGTCGCTGGTCCATCGCCGGCGACGCGCCCGCTGACGCGGCGCGGCGGTGCCAGACCGACAGGCAGCAGCATCTCCTGCGATACCATCCCGGCCGGCGAACCCGGCAGCGGCAGGAAGTGTCGGGACTGAATGTCATTTTCGCTTTTCGCCTGCCAGCCGGGCGGCACCGAAACCACAAAGCGCCAGTTGCCCGGCTTGCGGATCACTGCCTTTCTGCTTTTCACCGACATGGGAAAGTTGGCAAAGCCGGCATTGTTGGTGCGCGCGGACGCGGCGAGCTTGCCGGCTTCGTCATACAGCCGCACCATGATCCCGGCCATCGGCCGGTCTCCGGCGCCGTATTTGCCGTCGCGATCGACATCGAAATAGACGAAGGACGAGTAATTGAGCATACCCCCGCGGGCGTTCCAATCGGTACGGACGGCATAGTCGGCAGCCGGATTGGTTAGCCGCCGTCCCTTGCGACGGCTGCGCTTCCGCCACAGCAGCCAGGACGCGACAGCAGCCGCAAGCACCACAATGGCGGCGGCCAGTATCTGGACAGCGCCCAAGTCAGGCATGGAGCCTCGCTTCACAAATCTCATGGGGGATTGCGTTCACGGGCGATCCGGCTGCGTTGGGCTACTTGCCGACAGGTTATTGCATGTCGGCCAAAAGCGAACCCGGATTTGGGACAGCGACATGCATCGAGACAAAGACTTAAAGCGCGTTGCAGGAATCCGTTCAAGCGCGACGCATGAAAGCAGTCGCCTTACTTCAATTCCACCCACACCGGCGCATGGTCGCTGGCGCCGTCCTCGCCGCGCACGTCGCGGTCGATGCCAGCAACGGTCAGGCGGCGTGCCAGTTTCTTCGACAGCAGGATGTGATCGAGCCGGAGGCCCGCATCGCGCGGCCATCGGTTGCGGCGATAGTCCCAGAATGTGTAAAGCGTTTCCTTCGGATGCTTCTTGCGCAGGGCATCAAGCCAACCCTGGTCGAGCAGGCGCTGGAACGACGCCCGGCTTTCCGGCTGCACCAGCGCGTTGTCGTCATAGGAGCGGGTGGCGTAGATATCGCGCGGCTCGGGCACGATGTTGTAGTCGCCGGCCAGCACCACCGGCAGGCCGGTGTCGAGCAACTGTTCGGCATGCACCTCCAGCCGCGCGTGCCAGGCGAGCTTGTAGGCGAATTTCGGGCCGGGCTGAGGATTGCCGTTCGGCGCATAGAGACAAGCGACGATGATGCCGTTCACCGCTGCCTCGATATAGCGGCTCTGCCTGTCGGCATCGTCGCCGGGCAAGGCATCGCGGGTCAGCACTGGCTCGGCACCCCGCGCCAGGATGGCAACACCGTTCCACGTCGGCTCGCCCTTCCACACCGCGCCATAGCCGGCCGCCGCCAATGCCGAGCGCGGAAACTGCATGTCGCGCGCCTTCAGCTCCTGCAGGCAGACGACATCGGGCTTTGCCGCAGCCAGCCATGCCAGCAGGTTTTCAAGCCGGCTGTTGATGTTGTTGATGTTAAAGGAGGCGATCTTCATCGCTTCAGGAAGCGATCCGGCCCGACCACGCCTTCACCGTCTCGGCCAGCGTCTTCAGATGGTCGGCCGCCGAAAATCCCGAGATGCTCTTGCGTGGCTTGAGATCATGGTCGCCATCCTCCAGCCAGATAATTTCGATGCGGTCGGAAAGGCCATAAGTCGCAACCTCGTCCCTGGTGCCGAACTCGTCGCGCGTGCCCTGGAAGATCAGCGTCGGCGTCTTCAACCCGGCGAGGTGTCTGGTGCGCAATTGCTCGGGCTTGGCCGGCGGATGGAAGGGATAGCCGAGGCAGACCAGCCCTGAAATCTCGCCCTTGGCAAACATCTCGTCGGCGACCATGGAGGCGACGCGCCCGCCCATCGACTTGCCGCCGATGATCAGCGGTCCCGTCACGCCCTTTGCCCTGAGGTCGGCTATCGCCTTGATATATTCCGGGTTGACCGTCTCGGCCCGCGGCGGTGGCTTGCGGTGGCCGTAGCGGCGCGCGGCCATATAGTGGAATTCAAAGCGCGCGACCTGGAAGCCGGCCGCGGCCAGCGCCTTGGCGGTGGCCGCCATCGAGGGCGAATCCATCGATGCACCGGCGCCGTGGGCGAGCAGAATGGTGACGGGAGCATTATCGTCGCCGTCGAAGAGGAAGGTGGTCATGGGGCGGTCTCGCTGGAGAGGTCGAGTTCCGTCACACCCCCCTCTGTCCTGCCGGACATCTCCCCCGCAAGGGGGGAGATTGCGCGCTCAACCGCTTTCGCCAATCTCCCACTTTGCAAGAAGGAGCGGGACGCCCAAGCTTCCGATCTCCCCCCTTGCGGAGGAGATGGCCGGCAGGCCAGAGGGGGGTGTTCAAGCGCCAGCATCACTCACCCCGCCGTCCGCGCCAACTGCAGATCCACGAACTGCACGCCCTTGGCTGCAACCCGTGCCCATTCGGACTCCGCGTCGAGTTCGAGATAACGCACCCACAGGCCCCGCGCCTCCGGCAGATTGCCGGCGTCGAATTCCAGTCGGGCGAGGTTGAACACCGGATCGGCATAGGTCTTGTCGAGCGCGATCGCTTTCTGCAGGTGCCTTCGCGCCGAGGCTTCGCGACCTTGCTCGCTCATCAGTCCGGCCAGGTTGAACCACGCCTCGACGAAGGCCGGGTCGAGTTTTATCGCATTGATATAGTCGTGCGCGGCGTCCGCCGCGTGGCCGCCGGCGCGCAGGCAGTTAGCGCGGTTGAAGGCGGCAATCGCATCGCTCGGATCGATGGCCAGGCAGCGCTGGTAGAGCGCGGCGGCCCTATCATGGTCGCCCTGCTCCTCCGCCGCTTCCGCCTCGGCGAACAACTCCTCCAGCGTGTCGTCACCCTCTGCCCCGGCTGTTCCGAGATCGAACAGCAACTGCCCATCGAGTTCGCTCTGGCCGCCTTCGAGATAGATGGCATCGGCGCGCCCATGCTGCGAGCCGACATTGAGCGACTTGGCGGTCAGCGACGCCACCGGGCCGGAGCGGTGGACGGAGCGCGCGATCGCCCCCCATGTCGCGCCGCCGGCGATGAGCCCGGCATATTTGCGCGCCAGGATCAGGTCGCGGAAGGAATAGGGTTCAACGTCATGCTCGAACGCATCGAACAGGCCGAGCAGGTCGAGGTCGGAGCCTGATAGCCGCGACTGATCGATCAGCGATTGCCGCGACAGCGAAGACGCTTCCGGTGTCTTCATCAGTCCGAGAAGGCGCAGAAATCCGTTCTCGCTGATCAGCGTTCGCCCGGCCGCGCGCTCGGCGGCGACACGGCGTTCGATCTCGGCATCGCCGTTCCTGGAGAGCCCGGCTTTGGCCAACAGTGTCCGGCCGAAGACGACATGCGTCGTGCGCCTGGTGATACCGCGCCGCAGCTGGCCGTGTCGGCGTTCCACTTCCCGCGCAGCCAGCCTGAGCGGAAAAGCCGCCAGCGCGCCTATCGTGCCAAAAACAGCGCCGGTCGGTGCCGTCATTTCTTGCTCTTGCCGACCGCCTTCAGCAGATTGGCCTTCAACGGATTTTCAGCAGCACCACCCGCTGCCGCCTTCTTCGCGGCGGGCTTGGCAACCTCGTCGGCCTTGCTTTTCGACTTGGCCGGCGGCTTCGATTGCGACAGGCTCGCCTTGAGCGCATCCATCAGATTGATGACATTACCGCGCTCGGGTGCCGCCGCGATGATCGGCTTGTGGCCTTTCAGCTTCTCGCGGATCATCGTCATGAGTGCCGCCTCGTAGCGGTCCTCATAGTTCTTCGGATCGAAGGTGGTTTCCTTCTGCTTGATCAGTGCTTCGGCGAGCTGCAGCATTTCGGGATCGGGCTTGCCGGCTGGGATGTTGCCGAAATATTCAGCCGTGCCACGCACTTCGTTCGGATTCCTCAAGGTGCACACGAACATGCCGTTCTCGCGCGCGCCGATCGTCACCACCCGCTCGCGGCTCGACAGCACCAGGCGTGCGATCGCCAGCTTGCCGGATTTGCGCATGGCTTCGCGCAGCACGGCGAAGGTCTCCTCCGCCATCGCGCCGTCAGGCGCCATGTAGTAGGGCGCGTCCTGATAGATGACGTCGACCTCGTCCTCGTCGACGAAGGCCTCGATGTTCATCGTGTGATTGGATTCGATGCGCACCGCGTCGAGGTCGGCATCATCTATGATGATGTACTGCTTGTCCTCGTATTCGTAGCCCTTGACCAGATCAGCACGCTCGACGAGCCCCAATTCGGGGTCGACCGGTTTCATGTTGATGCGGTTGTGGGTCTTCTTATGCAGCTGGTTGAAGCTGATGCGCTCGCTGGCGCTGGTGGCGGGATACAACCGCACCGGACAGCTGACGAGGCTGAGTTTGAGGTAACCTTTCCAACTTGCCCTGGGCGCCATGAAACACTCCTACGCGGCCATGCACTGACATTCGCTGCAGCGCTTTTCGTCCGAAGGACGAACGAGGCTGCGCAAATCCTACACCGACCCCGCACAATACAGGCAAATCCCTGACGAAATCTTCCGCCACGTCTTTGAGGTCGTGGCGGAGAGAATAATTCAAATTGTCGGAAGCGTCGATGGCGTTGGGTTCCTCGCCCCGCAACGCTCTCCCCCATTTCATGGGGGCCGAGGAACCTAGTTCTTCAAGGTCGGCAAATCCCGCGCGAACTCGTCGATCTCGGCCCACGGATCGCCCGACGCCGCCAGCAGCCCCGGCAGGGAGGAATAGTTCAGATCCTGCGGCGCATCAATGGATTCGAGGTCGCTCCAACTGACCGGCGTCGAGGCCGGCAGATTGGTGCGGGCGCGCAGCGAGTAAGGTGCTGCCGAGGTGTGGCCGCGCGCATTGCGGTGATAATCGATGAAGATGCGCTTCTTGCGGTTGTCCTTGCCCATGGTGGTGGTGAAGGTGTCAGGCGCCGTTGCCGCCAGATGCGTGGCGATCGCGCTGGTCGCCTGGTGCAGCTTCTTCCAGTTCTGCGCGCCCGTCACCGGCACGGTGATGTGGATGCCGCTGCCGCCGGAGGTCTTGGCGAACGGTACCAGCCCCAGGCGCTCCAATTCGCCCTTGATGTGCACGGCGGCCTCGACCACCTCGCGCCAGGTGATCCCTTCTCCCGGATCGAGGTCGAGGACGATCTGGTCGGGTCTGTCGAGGCTGGTGCGGTGGGTGCCCCAGGTGTGGAACTCGACGACGCCGAACTGCGCCAGCGCCAGATACCCTTTCGCGCCTTCGACCGAGAGATAGGATTTGTTCTCGCCCTCGGAATTCGTCGCCTCGAATGTCACCACTGAGGGCGGCATGCCGGTGAAGGCGTGGCGCTGGAAGAAGCAATCCTTCGGCAGGCCGGTCGGGCAGCGCACCAGCGACACCGGCCGGCCGAGGATGTGCGGCAGCATGAAGTCGCCGACCAGCGCGTAATAGACCGCGATGTCGAGCTTGGTCGGGCCGGTCTTGCCGAACAGCCGGCGCGTCGGGTTGGTCACCCAGATTGTGGCAAGGTCGGCCTCGGCGATCAGCCGCTTGCGTTTGGACGAGACCGGCGTCGACAGGCCGACATCCCTCAAACCACGGAAGACGCCGTGGCGCAGCGCATTGTCTGAGGTGCGGTTGGCGTAATGAATGCGCGCCGACAGCAGCGGCCGCACCCAGTTCATCTCGCGCATGATTTCGCGCGGGACACCCTCGGGCGGGGTGGCGCCTTCCCGCAGCGGCTCCAGCCTGGCGAGCAACTCACCGGCGGTGGCGGCATCGAAACCGGTGCCGACCTTGCCGCGATAATGCAATTCACCACCCTCGAACTCTGCCATGCCGAGCGCCGCCAGCCCTTCGGCCGCATCGGAGATGGTGAAGCCGGCGATGACGAAGTCGTCCGACAGCAGTGCCTTGGTCTTGGTCCAGCTTTTGCTTCGGCCGCTCTGATAGATGGCCGTGGCGCGCTTTGAGACGACACCCTCCAGCCCGAGTTCCGACACCTGGTCGTAGAGCCCCTGCCCCGAACCTTCGACATGGTCGGAGAACTGGATGGCGGAATTGGCGCCGACGCCCGACAGCATCTGCGCCAGCAGCGCCTTGCGCCGGACCAGCGGCGCCTTGGTCAGGTCCCAGCCGTCGAGGTGGAGAAGATCGAAGGCGTAGAAATGGAGCTTGTTGCCGGCGCCCTCGGCCAGCGCATCCTGCAGCAGCGCGAAGCGGCTGATGCCCCGGGCGTCGAGCACCACGATCTCGCCGTCGATGATGGCGTCGCGGCACGGCAGTTTGGCGAACGCATGCGGCAGGTCGCCATAGCGCTTCGTCCAGTCGATGCCGCCACGGGTGATCAGCTTGACGACGCCGCCAGTGAGATGCGCCATGGTGCGGTAGCCGTCGAATTTGATCTCGTGCAGCCAGACTTGTTGGGTGTCGTCGCCATCGGGTGGTTTTGGCACCTGCGTCGCCAGTTGCGGCTCGATACGGGCAAGCATGGGAGCCTTGAACACGCCCGGCAGCGTGCCGGGCTTCAGCGATCCCTGTCTGGGCGCGGGTTTGGTGGCGGGCTTCGCCGGCGCCGCCAGTTCCTCGATGCGCAATCCGGATTTGACGCTTTCCGGCCGGGCCGCGAGGATGTCAAGCGCGGTGTCGGCGGCGAGGTCGCGCTCCTTGAACAGCAGCCAGTTCTTCTTGTTTTCGTCTTCGCCGGGTTTCGGCTTCAGCCGGGTCAGCATCCAGCCGCCATTGAGCTTGTCGCCGGCCAGCCGGAACTTGAAGGCGCCGGTTCGCAAGCTCTTTTCGACGTCGTCCATCGGCGCCCATGTGCCGGTATCCCAGACGATCATCGGCCCGCCGCCATATTCGCCCTCGGGAATGACACCCTCGAAGTCGATATATTCGAGCGGATGATCCTCGGTCTCGACCGCCAGCCTCTTGTCGGCCGGATTGAGCGAAGGCCCGCGCGGCACCGCCCAGCTCTTCAAGACATCGCCGACCTGCAGGCGCAGATCATAATGGTCAGCGGTGGCGTGGTGCTTGTGGACGACGAAGCGGTTGCCGTCGCTGCTGACGAGCCCGCCAACCGGTTCCGGCGTCTTGGCGAATTCGCGTTTGGCTCGATAGGCTTTGAGCTTTGGTGGAGTCGTCATCGCCAGGATCGAAGCACGGCGGCCAGGAACAAGCCAGTCACGCTCTCAATCGTCAGCGGCCGGCGTCAACTCGAGCTCCGCCGGCGACAGTCCTTGCTGCAGCTGGCTCAGCCGGAATTCGTCGACCCAATAGGCCTCGCCGTCGACCAGAACCCGGGCCTGGTAGGTGCCTGCCGAAAAACGCTGCGCGGTGATGTAGACCTTGTGACGATCGAGCGCCTTGCGCACCGCGGCGCGCTTGGAATTCTGACCTGTGACGGGACTGAACATGACACTGCCCTCGGTCGCCCCAGACACACAACGCGGCCGCTGCCGGCAGCCTGACGACTGGGGTCAAGGATGGCGGAGACGCGCCGTCCTGTCAATTTCGCGGACAGCGCAGGATGCGGCCCGGTTAAATTTACCAATCTTTTGAATATGCTTGGGCCTTGGCCTGAATCAAGACGTGAAGCACACGAAGATGAACTGTGCACCACCACGCCGCCAAAACTATCGTCCGTCGCTGCCGCTCTGCTACGCGGCCGGCGTGCTCGAATGAGCAGATTTTTGAACTTCCGTGCCGATGAGATCGAGTGTCGCCGCCGCAACATCGGCAACCTGGAGCCGCTGGACGCAATAGACCCCACCGGCGTTGTTTTCTTTACACAAACCTGGAGCGATGCATGGGCAAGGCATGGGCGGCTGGAGCGTCCGGTTGGGGACACCGAACGGGCCCCATTGCTCAGGCGACGTCAGACCGTACAGCCCCACCGCTGGAGTTCCGACAGAGGCCGCGATGTGCATCGGGCCGCTCTCATTGCCAAGAAAGATCGACGCTTCGGCCAACAATGCTGTCAAGACCTCAAGCGAGGCTTTTCCGACGACACTTGCGACCGGCGATGCTGCCATTTCAAGGATCCTTTGCGCGGCAAGCCCTTCATCCGGCCCACCAACGAGGAGGGATCGCAGCCCGGTTTTGGCGTATACCTCATCGATGACCGCAGCAAAATGTTGCGGCGGCCAGCAACGGCCTTCAAACCTCGCGCCGGCATGCACGGCCACATAGGACTTCTTCGCCAAAGCGTTTTCCGCAAGAAGCCTGGCACACTCTTCCTGGGCAGTCCTGGTCGGTTGCAGCCGAGGCGTTGGGTCCTGATAATCCAATCCGAGGGCGCTGAGTGGAGACAGGTTCCTGTAGAGATAATGCGGTCCGCCATGTCCGAAGGTCGCGGCGAGCACGTTTGCAAGCTGGATTTCCCAGAACTTCATCGGATGCTCGGAAGGATCGAAGCCGACGCGAAGTGGAGCCCCGATCAAGCGATGCATGATCCGCGAGGTTTTTGAATCGGTAAGGTCGATGCTAAGATCGAATTTCCGACGCCGCAGATCAGAGATGACGCCACGATGGTCGCTCAAACGCTTGAGCAGAGTCCTTCCTCTGCCACGGGATTCAAAGCCAACGGCAACATCGGCGATCCCTTGCGCGACGATGAACTGCTTGAGACCCGGCGCACAAAGCATGGTCACCGATGCTTGTGGATAAGAAAGACGCAGATTGCGAACCAAAGCAGATGTCAGAACGACATCTCCAATGTACTTCGTTTGAATAATGAGGATGGAACGAATCCCATCTCCTAAACTTGCATCCATCGATATGATCTGCCGAAAACGCCAACTTAAAAAATCTGCCGAGGACACTCATTTCTGAACGGCAAGCGGCGCTTTCAGATATAGAGCCAACCAACCCAGTCAACAAGCTTGCCGGCCTTGGTGCCTCTTTACATCGGTCGTCGGCAAACGCTCGTACTCAGTCCTTCAATCGCCGCAAGCGGCGCGTCAGGCCCTGGACGGCCTTGAGCAGCCGGGGACGCGACCGCGTCATGCCTTCGACCCGGCTGCGCAGCAAAATGGCTGCGTTCGCAGCCCTGCCCCGCACCGTCACCGGTTCGCAGATCTCGGCCAGTACCGAGCTCGAGGCACCGATATGTTGCTTGTAGCCCTGGCCGCCGACCGACAGGTCGAAATAGTCGAAGCCCCGCTCGCATCCCCACACCATCAGCTTGCCCATCGTCGTCAGGCCGGGTGAGACATTGGCGACCGCATTCTGGTCGATGCCGAGCAAGAGGGCGTGAAGTGTGCCTTTTCTCACCAGCACATAGATGGAGGCAAGCCAGGCTTCACCGACGCGTAGTCCGAAGAGCCGCACCGATCCGTTGGACAGGCCTTGCAGCGCCGCGGCGCGGTAGAAATCGACGACCGGGGCCTGCGTCAGGAGGTCGAAACGCCCGAGCTCACGAAAACGCTTGAGCCGCATTTCCAGCAGTGCATCCAGGAGCTCCTCGGTCAGGTCAGGCGTATCGGCCTCGACCAGAGCGAGGCCACCAAGCTGTTCGAAGCCGCGGCAATGCTTGCGGAAGGCCTTGGCAAAGGACGGCTTGCAGATCCGCTTGATGAGCGTCTCCGGGTCGCCATGCAGGACGAGGCCGGAGGTGACCTGGATGGAGTCGCGCGCCACCGAAAGCAATGCCAGCGGATTGGCCACGCCGTGGACCTGCCGCGGAATTCCCGCGATATGGATGCGATCCGCCGATGGCAGCACGGCACGGACCGCTGCCCACATGGCGTCGGCACTCTGCCTGGTCCACGCTCTCCCATCCGCCAGCAGCGGCACCGCGTAGTCGCACACGCGGCAGCTCAGCCATTCGATCACGTGGTGGCCGAGAGCCCGGCGCCGCATCAGCGGCAGCAGCATCGCCGGCGCGCCGGTCACGGCGTCACTCACCTCGACGAGGACCATATCCGCGTCTTTGGGCATCAGCCGTGCGGCGATTCCTTCGACCCAGGCATAATGCTGGTGGGCAGTGCAGACGCCGTGAGCTTCAAGGAGCAGCCATAGCAGCCTTACGGTGTCGAAGCTGGTGTGCAGCCGAGCCGTGAAGTGCGCGGTTGCATCAACGTTGGCGACAGTCGGGGAAAATGGCCCACCGGGCAAATCCCTTATCGGAGTCGTTCCCGCCGCGTAGCTTGCCACATGCTTCTCCCGTCATTCTGATCCCCCACGCAGGCGCCGCAAACCCCGCATCAGTCCCTGGAGCCTCTTCAGCAGCCGAGGTTTGGAGCGCACGAACACCTCGGCCCGGTTGCGGATCTCGATGGCTGCGCTCACGGCGCTGCCTCGCACCGTAATCCCGTGGCAAAGCTCGCGCAGGCCCGAGCCCAAGGCACCCATATGTTCCTTATAACTCTGGTTGCCTACCGACAGGTCGAAATAATTGAAATCGCGCCCGCGCGCCCAGCTCATCAACTTGCCCATGATCAGAAGTCCCGGCGAGACATTGGGCACCGCGCCCTGATCGATTGAGATCAGCAGAGCATGAACGGTGACTTGATGGATCAGCAGGTATTGGACCGCGATCAGAGCTTCACCAACACGCAACCCGAAGAGCCGCACCGACCCATCAGACAGGCCCTCGAGAGCGGCGTTTCGATAGAAGTCGACAACCGTCGCCTGCGTCAGCAGGTCGAAGCGGCCCAGTTCGCGAAAGCGGCTGAGCCGCATCCGGACCAGGCCGGCGAAGATGACCTCCACCAGGGCCGGCGTGTCGGCTTCGACCAGTTCCACGTCGCCAAGCCGTTCGAGGCGGCGCCAGTCCTTGTTGAAGGCCTTGACGAAGGATGGCCGGCATAGGCGCTTGAGGACGGTTTCCGGGTCGCCGTCGATGGCGAGACCGAAGCTGGTATGCAGGGAATCGCGCGTGGCCGCGAGCAAGGCCAGCGGATTGGCGACGCCGCTGATCGATTGCGGAATTCCCGTGATCTGGATGCGGTCCGCCGGCGGCAGCACGGAACGCACCGCGGCCCACGCGGCCTGCGCCGATTGCGTCGTCCACGGGCTGGCATCGGCCAGCAGCGGTGCCGAATAGTCGCAAACGCCACAGCTCAGCCATTCGATCACCCGATGGCGGAAGGCCGGTCGCCGTATCAGCGGCACCAGCATTCGCGGCGCACCCGTGACGGCATCGTTTACCTCCACGATGAGCAGTTCCGCACCTTGCGGCATCAGCCGCGCAACGATCCCCTCGGCCCAGGCATAATTCTGGTGGGCGGTGCACACACCGTCCGTCTGGAGGCGCAGCCAGAGCGGCCTCACCGCTTCCAGGCTGGTGTGGAGCCGCGCCGTGTAGGCATCGATGGCGACGACGGTGGCCGGATGGGAGGACTGGCCATCGGGCGAGCCGGCCACCGCAGCAATTTGCACCGCCTGGACTGCCATGTTTTTTCCTATCGCTTTGCCGTAGCGAACGGCAGCGTGCGCCGCCACGCGCCCAACCGGCTGTCGCGCGCCTCATCGGGATGCTCGATATTCCACATGCGGTGATGCGCGAAATACCACGATGCCACGAGCACGAACATCTCGGAGACCGCCGAACCCAACAACGCCCACGGCGGAGACGCGATTGCCAGCAGGGCCGCGATCAGCGCCAGGCCGACGACCGCGCCGCCCGTGGTGATGAACGCGATGATCCGAAAATCGCCGAGTATTTCAAGCACGATGCGGGGCATGATATAGAGCATGATAGGGACAAAATTCGCGATCACGAAAAGTCCGATGAACCAGGTCGAAGCGTCTTGGAGAGCCTGGGATTTTATCATCGGCAGGACGAACATGATCGCACATCCATAAGCAAGGCCGCCGAGCCCCATGACGAGCGCCCAGATCTTGGCCTGCGTCCAGACACGGCCTGTTTCATTGTTCCGTATCAGCCTGGCGAGATCCGGCTGCGTCATGTTGACGAACGCAAGGCTGATGATGCGCAGCGGAGCAAACAGCACCAGAACCGCCGCCAGAGGTGCGTAGGCGGCAGGACCAGCAATGCCGGCGACCAGCAGCGCCAGACATTGACCCTGGATGTTGGTGGTGGTCGCGCTGAATGCCGACCAGCGCAGCTGGGGCCAGAGTCTGACATAGCGTCGCCGCGTCGGCATGCGGAAGCTGATGCGAAGCGAGCGCCGAGCCAGCCGGACCAGGACGAAAATGCCGAACACATTTGCCGCGGCTAGTGCATAGAACACGGTCTGCAGCGGGTCTTGGACCAACCATATCGACAGCCCGGTCAGGACACAGCCGGCGACTGTAAAAGCGCCATCGCTGACGGAGACGACAACTTGCTGGCGCCGTGCGAAGAAAGCCGTGCGCATATGGCTGCGCAACGACCAGGCACCGACGAAGCAGCCGGCGGCAATTCCGCTTGGATCGCCAAGAACATGCATCAGGACTGCCGTGCCGACGGCCATCAGCAAAGCCACGATCAGCGCCGCCGTTCCGAACGCCACGTCATAGGTGTCGACGCCGGCGCTGTTGGTGCTCTTGCTCATCCAGATGCTGGCGGGAACGGCGGTGAGCGACCTGATATAGGACAGGCCGACACCGCCCATCACCATGCCGATGGCGAAGAGGCCGTAGCCCTGCGCCGACAGCATGTGCAACAGCATGATGTTGAGGGCAAAATGAAAGCCGCTCTGCATCGCCTCGCCCCCGATCATCAGCACGAGGCGTCGAACCAGATGGCTCGGAAACGCTAACTTCACGGCCGCGTCTCCGCTTCGCGGGCGGCAGGCACCCTGCCCGGCCGCGCGATGGTCGTCTTCAGCTTGTCGGCGGCGATCGCGGTGATCGCCGCGGCCGCGACCGGCTCGCTGAAGATCGCCTCGTAGCGCGCGCGCCCGGCAGCGACAAACCCGCGCCAGGCCTCAGGGGCGAGGATGATCTCCTGCAATTTCGCGCCAAGGGCTGCTGCGTCGCCGGGCGGGACATGCCAGCCGGTCTCCCCGTCGCTGACCACTTCCACCAGCCCGCCGATCGCCGAAACAAGCGGCGGCCGGCCGTAAGCCATCGCCTCGATGGCGACGCGGCCCAGCGATTCCGGACGCCGCGACGGCACGGTGACGATATCGGCCCATCGATAATGCTCAGAGGGGTCGGGAATGAAAGGCAGGACTCTGACGCGCCCGGTAAGCCCCATGGTTTCGACCAGTTCGGCAAGCGCATGCTCGCGCTCGGTGCTTTCGAAGGCGCCGCCGACCAGCCGCACCTCGATCCTCGCCTGGAGTTCCGCCGGCATCGAGGCGATCGCCTCCAGCAGGATTTCCTGCCCCTTGATCCGGTTGATACGGCCAAGCAGCAGCACCCGCAATGGACGCTTGCCGTCATATGTCATCGGTTCGACCGCCGCCGGCCCGGCAACACCGTTGTAGACGACATACGCACGCGCCGCCTTGGGATCACCAAACGCGGCGCGTGTCGCGTGTGAATTGAAGATCAGATCCGCGTGGCTCCAGCGCATCAGGCCGACAAGTACCCTGCGCATGGCGCCTTCGGGGATTTCATGGATGTGCAGGACGGCCTTATGGGGAAGAAGGCGTGCGGCCAGCGCGTAGTCGGCCACGATCGAGGTGTTGACATAGACGAGGTCGCAATCCTTGAGGCGCCGCCACGCCCTGAACACGGCAACCGGCAATCGCGCCATCTCGACGGTAGCAAGGCGCGCAATGGCCTGGCGCCTCAGCACCCAGAGCGGTTCGAAGACGATCCGGCTGGCATGCGCTTCCAGAATCCGCACGATCGGCCCGCTACGCGGCAAAACCACTTCGATGTCGGCCGACGGAAACGCGGCGCGCAACGCGGCAACGCTCTCCGCGAAGCTGCGGTCAGAACCATAGAGTTCATAACCCTGATGAACGCAGGCAATCCGCATCTTTATATCCCGCCAGGTGCTACAACCATCGCGCTGGGCGATTGTGGCAGAAGCCCGTCCGCAAGAATCATGCCTGGTTCGATACGTCCGACTATCGGTTGATATGTCCGACTATCGGTTCGATACGCCCGACTGCCGGCCGTATGCCCCAGGCATTGCTTCGTTTCGATACAGCTACGCACAGAAGGGTTGACCGAGAATGAAACAACCATCGGCTTCAACACCGTTTTTTTACAACCCCGCGCGATGATCCCTCGCAAGATACTGAAATCGGGAGGTGGCACGGAAGTTGCCATCTGCTCATTATAAATTAAGCAATATCTAATATATGAGACATGTGAAAGTGCCGCCGGCCATGAAACCAGAAACGCCCGCCATTCTGATCCTGGGGACCCGCGGCATACCCGCGGCCCATGGCGGCTTTGAAACCTTTGCCGAAAAACTGGCGCTGTTTCTTGTCGGGCGCGGTTGGAAAGTTGGCGTCTATTGCCAAGATGAGGTCGAGCGGATCGACCAGAGGGTGCGCAGCGAAACCTGGCGCGGCATCGAGCTCATTCACATCCAGGTCGCCTCCAAGGGACCGCGCGCGACGCTGGAATTCGACTGGCAATGCGCCCGCAACGCCGCCCGGCAACCGGGTGTTTGCCTGGTGCTCGGCTACAATGGCGCGGTCTTCCTGACCTGGCTCAGGCTGAAACGACGCAAGATCTTCACCAACATGGACGGCATCGAGTGGCGCCGCCCAAAATGGGGAATGGCGGCGCGAACCTGGTTCTGGCTCAACGAATGGATCGGCGCATGGGCCTCGCATCGGCTGGTCGCCGATCATCCCGCCATCGCAGATCACCTGGCGACACGCCGGCCGCGCAGCGCCATCGCCACCATCGCCTATGGCGCCGATCCGGTGACATCAGCGCCCGAGGCGCCGGTCCGGGCGCTCGGCCTCGAGCCCGGGCGCTATCTCATCTCGATCGCCCGCATCGAACCCGACAACAACATCCTGCCGATCGTCGAAGCTTTTTGCTCCGCCAAGCGCGACATGAAGCTGGTGGTGCTGGGAACGCTGTCCGACGACATCCCCTATCATGCCGCCATCCGCAAGGCGGCGAATGGCTCGGTGGTCCTGCCGGGCGCCATCTACGACCAGGCGACGGTCAAGGCGCTCAGATACCACGCCCGCGCCTATCTGCATGGCCACACGGTCGGCGGCACCAACCCCTCGCTGGTCGAGGCGCTGGCGGCCGGCAACATGGTGATCGCCCACGACAATCCCTACAACAGATGGACCGCCGGGGCTGCGGCGATCTACTTCACCGACAAGGACAGTTGCGCCAAGCGGATGCAGCAGGCGCTGGACGATGATGCCCTGGTCAAGGCCTGCGGCGTTGCCGCCAGGGCGCGCGCCCGCGAAGCCTTTCGCTGGGACGATGTCCTGCTTGCCTATGAAAATGAGGCCTATCATTTGCTCGGCATGACCGCCGCCAAGACCACCGCGATGGATCACGCATCGCCAGGAACCGTATGACAGGCTGGTCGCGCCGGCGGGTGCTGCGGACGGCGCTGTCCACCGCGGCGGCTCTCGGCTCGCTCCCGATCGCACCAATCGCTCGCGCAGCCGCCGGGCCGCGATTTCGGCGCGGCGTCAACGCCTGGCCCTGGTTCTCGCTGACGCGCGAATTTCCCGCTCCGCGCACCGACTATGACTGGCCGCCCTTCCAGTCGCAACGGCCGGTGCCGACCCCGGACGACCTGCGTCGGCTGCGCAGGACCGGGCTCGATTTCATCCGTCTGCCTGTTGATCCCGGCCCTTTCCTGGCCGCCGACGCCACCACGCGCGGCCGGTTGCTGGACATGCTGGACGCGGCTGTCACGGCCACCCTCCACGCCGGTCTCGGCATCATCGTCAACATCCAGGCCAATGCCGCCACCCATTATTGGAACCCCGACCGCATGGTCTCCAGCACCGCGGCGCCCGCCTTCGATCTCTACCGCGGGCTGGTCGGCGAGCTTGCCGGCAGGCTGGCGCGGTTCCAGCCCGGCAGGGTGGCGCTCGAGCCGGTCAACGAGCCGGCGCAGGCCTGCGCGTCGAACGTCTGGTCGCAGATCCAGCTTTCACTTCTGACGGCGGCAAGAGCCTCGGCCGCGACCCTGCCGCTGGTCGTCACCGGCGGCTGCGGCTCGATGGTGAGCGGACTGAACGCGCTCGATCCGGCACCGCTGTCCCCGTTCGAGCCGATCCTGTTCACCTTCCACTTCTATGAGCCCTATCCGTTCAGCCATCAGGGGGCACCCTGGATGCGCGAGCCCGTCTACCGGTCGCTCAACAATGTGCCGTGGCCGGCATCCGCCGGCTCGCTGGAACAGACGCTGGCATCGGTCAGGGCGCGCATGGCGCAGGACACCGAAACCCCTGAAGACGCCAAGCAGGCCGCCTATGCCGAAACCGAGCGTGTGCTGAAGGTCTATTTCGACGCCCAGCCCGACCGCTGGTTTGTCGACAAGTATCTTCGCCAGGTTCGCGACTGGGGAGATGCGCATGGCCTTGCGCCGGAACGCATCATCATGGGCGAGTTCGGCGCGCTGCGCACCGACGCCCGCTATGTCGCCGCGCCCAACCCGGATCGCGTGCGCTACATCGCCGATGTCAGGCGGAGCGCCGAGGAACTCGGCTTCGCCTGGGCACTGTGGGATCTCTTCGATGGCATGGGCATGATGGACGACACCACCCGGGCGCTGGACCCTGATATCATCGCGGCGCTTGGCCTGACCATGCCGGTGGACTGACCGGTCTGAAAGCTGCCCGCGCCGGCCGGTAAAGCACCAATGCCAGCACCACGAACTTGGTCAGCAGCGTCGTCTTCGACGCGACGCTTTCCGAAGTGTTGATCAGGATGACCCAGCCCAGCATCGGCAGCCAGATGCCGGCATGGCAGCGGCGCGCCACCTCGAACAGGAACAGCACGAAGCCGAACGTCAGCAAAAGGGTGAAGAAGGCGCCCTGATAGAGGACCGTGCGGATGATCGGGTTCTCGATGCCCTGTTCGAGACCGTTGATGCGGCGCAGGCTGTCGATCAGCTCGACATCCGGCCCCACGATCAGATCGCGCAATTCCAGGTGCTTGAAAAGCTCGAACATCTCGACGCGGGCATTGGCGCTTCCGCTGTCCGACACGAAGCGCTCCAGCAGCGCGTCGAAAAAGCCCAGATATGCCGCCACTATGATGACGACCGGCAGCAGTGCGGCAAGCATGAAGCCGAGTGCCGCACCCAAGAGATTGACGCGGCCCTGGCGCAATTTGGTGGTGCCCTGAAAAAGCAGGTAGCAGCCGCCTAGCACCACCGTCGTCACCATCGCCGTGCGGCCGCCGAAGGCGACGAGTGCCGCGCATTGCAGGCCGATCAACCCTATCCGCACAGGCATCGACAGGGATCTGGCACCGGAGAGCAGCGCAAGCACATAGATCGACGTCACCATGGCATTGGCAAGCGGATGCCCCTGCAGCGCGCTCGAGCGCAGATCGGTGGTAAACGCCACGCCGTCCAGGCGATAGGGGAAGATAAGCGTCTTGGTGGCGAACTCGAAAAGGGCAAGCAGCGCATTCGCCGTCATGACCACGTGAACGACGGTCTGCAGCCCGGCGAAGGTCCGTTCGTCGTCCTCGCTGAGCATCAGGACCAGAAGTGCCGCGGCCACGAACGTATCGATCATGCCGGCCATGCCGGGCCGCTGCCTTGCGATGACGACGAACAGAAGCACGATCGATATGGCGGCCATCAGCGCGCTGGCCGGACGCCTATCGGCGACATGCACTAGATAGCCGACCGGATTGCCGAAGGTGCAGGAGCGCCAGGCAAGCAGCAGCACGATGAGATAGGTGGACGGGTGGATCTTGGTCGCCGGGTTGCCGAACAGGCCATCATAATTGTAGCCGACCAGCCACAGCATGCCGCCCGAGATGCTGAACAGCACCGCTACCGCCGCGATCAGTCCGAAGCGCGTCAGCGCATCGAGCGACGTGCCGGCGCGGGGTGCGGCAACACCATGGTTCGAAGCGCTTGCGCTCCAACTGGCCGCCATATCAGGCGGCCTCGTCGACCAGCAAGGCGGCCGTTGGCAACCGCCCCATCACGGAAACCGCCTGCGCGGTCGTCGTGACGTCGCGCATCGGGGTGGCGTTCAGCGTGGCGACGAGTACGATCTCGTCGGCCATGGCGACCAGCGGCGAGGCATTGAGATTGTTGGCCAGCGCGCCGCCGTCGATGACGACAAGCTCGAAGCTCCGGCTGGCCCGCGCCAGCATCTGCTGCGCAAAATAGATGCCATGCGCTTCCTGGAAGACCGCCTTTGAGCGGCCCCTGCCCAGCACGGCAACATTGCTGCCGGCGGCGTAATGGCTGACGGCCTCGAAGGCATACTCGCCGCGCAGCACATCGAGGATTCCCGGCTGCCGATCCTTCTGTTCGCCGCCGCCGGCATTGGCATCGATGAACAGCACACGGCTGCCCCTGGACGCCGCGGCATCGGCCAGCAGCCGCGCCACCCGGCTGCGCTGCGCGCCCTCGCCCGGCGACGATGTCACCAGGATGGAAGGCACCAGCGGCCAGTCCGCCGGACGCTGGCCCGAACTGAACATGCGCCTCAGTGCAAGGCCGACGACGGCGTCGGTCTTCTGGCTGGAGGCGACGGCGCGCGCCCCGCCGAAAGGCCACCAGCGCCGGCCAGTGCCCGACTTTGCCGGCACCACGCCCAGCACCGGCGCGTCGATGGCCGACTGCATCTGCGCGCTGGAAAGCACCGTCGGCGAGGAATATTCGGCGATCAACGCCAGACCGGTGCCGAGCCCAAGGCCGCCGAATATCGCGCCCAGCAACAGCAACGGCAAAGGCGGCCAGCTCTTCTTCAAGGCGGGCATGGCGTTGGAGATGATGCGCGCATTGGTGCTGTCGACATTGATCTGCTCGCGCGTCTCCTGGGCACGCTGGAGATAGTTCGAGTAGACGGAACGCAGCGCCTCGAGATCGCGCTGCAATTCGCGCAGCCGCACCGAGGCCTGGTCGGTGTCGAGCGATTTGCTCTTCATGCCGGCGACCTTGGCTTCCAGCGCCTGCTGGTTGGCCAGCGCCCGTTCGTAGTCGGTCTCGGTGGCGGTGGCGATGCGGCCGAGTTCGCGCGCGATCAGCTGGCGCGTGTCGCGCAACTGCTGCTGGGCTGCGATCAGCGAGGGATGACGCGGCCCCAACTCCGTGCCGAGCTGCGAGACCTGGTCGACCAGCGTCGCCTCTTGCGCCCGCAGGCTCGAGATGACCGCCGAGCGCATTGCTTCCGAGGTGGCGTCCGCCGTGCCGCTCTGGCGGCGCATCTGGTCGACCTGCGCCTTCAGCGCCGCGGTGCGGCTCTGCGCCGCCGCAAGCTGCGTGTTGATCTCGGTCAGTTCCTGGTCGCTGACCAGGTTGCCTGCCGCCATCACCATGTTGTTGGCGGACTTGTAGGCCTCGACGGCATTCTCGGCCTGCTGGACGCGTTTGCGCTGCTCGTCCAGCCGGGCGGTGATCGACTCGGAGGCGTCCCTGGCCATTTTCGCACGCGCGCTCGCCTGATCGACCAGGTAGGCCTGCGCGATGGCGTTGGCCAGGAGGGCGGCCTTGTCGGCGCTCTTGGCGGTGACGATGACGTCGAGGACCAGGACCTTGTCGGCCCGCTTCACCGCCAGGCGCCGGCGCAGCGCGTCGAGTGTCTGCACCGACCTGTCGCCTTCGGCCGATGCCGAACCGAGCAGGCGCGACAGCAAGCCCTGCCCGTTGAATTCCGGATCCTGCGTCAGGTTTGTCGCCGCGATCGCCCGCATCAGCACGCCTGTCGACTGGACCACGCTGACCTGGCTCTCGACCTGCGTGATGCCGCCATCGGGTGAGATACGGCTGGGATTGACGTCGTTGGTGACCACCTGCAGGTCCTGCGGATCGATGAGGATTTCCGCCGCCGAGCTGTAGAGCGCGGGCGTAAAGAGACCGTAGAGAAGGGCGACCAGCGTCAGCAGCGCGACGGTACCGAAGATCCAGAACCGGCGGCGCACCAGGATGCGCTTCAGGTCGCCCAGTTCGACAGTCGAAGCTGCGTACGGTCCCGCGCGTGCCGCATCCGGAGAGTGTTGCTGAGGAACCATGGGCAGGGATGATTGCATGGCTGCCTCCGACAATACTCCATATGCCGGCAAGATCAGTTTGCGGCGATAACCTAGCTATTCCTCCAACTGTTAAAACATTGTTAATTATGTTGAGAGGTGAGGTGAATTTTGGCACGCGGTTTGCTTAAAAATATACATATCGAGGTGTTGGCTACGCAGCGAGCGGAGACGGATGCAGATGGGGTTACAATTTGACCGGACCGGCCTGGCCGGCAAGGCCGGGCACCGCCTTTTCGGACCTCCACCATGCAGATAAGTCTACGCCTGGACGGCGACTGCGTCCGCGCCTTTCATCTCACGCTGCTGGAGCGCCTTGCCGCGCTCGGCGACGTCGAACTGTCCGTCGATGTCAGGCCGGCGGGCGGCGGCATTCCGCGCAGCGCCGCGGCCCTGTTTCAACTCGAAACGGCGATACACGGACTGGCCCATGATGGACTAGCCAAGCGTGTGCCGCTTTCGGCGCTCGCGCCCTATCGGCGGTCCCCCGCTTCGCCCGACCTGGTCGTCGATCTCTGCGGCGATGTCAGGCTGGAAAGCACACGGGTCTGGCGCGTCACCTATGACGGCGCCAGCGGGGAAGCGGCCTTGCTGGCCCTGATCCTCGCCGGCCGCACGCCGCTTGCCCGCATCGAGGAGAACGGCGTTGCGATCGCCGCCGGGCGTCTGGGCACAGAATATGGCGGCATCGCGCTGGCGTCCTTCCAGGATATGTTGGCGCGCACAGCAAGCCTGATCGTCGCTGCCATGTCAGGCGCGGCAAAGTCGGTGCCCGATCTGCCAGAGCCGGCGCAGGCAGGCAGCCCGCCGCCAATGCCCTCGGCCGGCAAGCTTGGGGTCAGAGCCGGCAAGGCGCTGGCGCGGCGGATCGTCCAGAAGATCTATCACCTTTGCTACAACGCGCCGCATTGGAAGGTCGGCTGGCGGCAAACCGGGGGTTCCGATCTGTTCGACCTGCGTGCGCATCCGGCGTCGGGTTGGCAAGAGCTGCCGGACGATGGCAGCCGCTTCTACGCCGATCCGTTTCCCATCCTCTACCAGGGCCAGCTGACCCTGTTCGTCGAGGACTATATTCACCAGCTCGGCAAAGCCATCATCTCCGCCGTGCCCTTCGGCCCGGCAGGCCCGCTCGGACGACCTGAACCGGTGCTGGATCTGCCCTACCATCTCTCCTACCCCTTCGTCTTCGAGCGCGACGGCGAGGTCTGGATGGTGCCGGAAAGCTGCGCCAACGGCACCGTCGATCTCTACCGGGCCACCGCCTTCCCCGGTGGATGGGTCAAGGAGGCGACGCTTCTGTCCGGTGTCGTCGCCAGCGACGCCACGCTTGTCGAGCATGGCGGCTCCTGGTGGCTGTTCGCCACCGTCCGCGACGGCGGCGGCGCCTTCTCCGACACGCTGCATCTGTGGTCGGCGCCGGATTTTCGCGGCCTCTGGACGCCGCACCCCAAAAATCCCGTGCTGATCGACATCGCCTCGGCGCGGCCGGCCGGCCGCATGGTCAGGCGCGGCAACGACCTGCTGCGCCCGGTTCAGGACTGCCGCAGGAGCTATGGCGCGGCGCTTGGCATCGCACGCATTTCTCACCTTGATTTGATCGGCATGGAGCAGGTCGTTGAAACCATCTTGCATCCAGGTGCGCTATGGAGTGGGCGTAAACTTCACACGCTCAACGAGGCTGGCGGCTTTGAGTTCATCGATGGCTCGGCGATCGCACCGCGCTGGAAGCAGCGGGCCCGCGATTAACCTAAACATTGGTTACTACCAGGCACGCGCTCCGGTTGCTTGCGGTTGATTCAGGTCCGGAAGATATTTTCTACCGGAGATTGTGAACGTGCAGTTGCCACCAGAAAGGGCAGCAGAATGAGTATCTCAGAGGCCTGCCCGGCCGAAGTCGATGTGGCGATCGTCGGTGCCGGAATGGCTGGGACCACCTTAGCCATGCTGTTGGGAAAAGCCGGGCGCAAGGTGGCGCTGATCGATCCGCACCGCGTCCACCACGAGGAGTTCCGGGCCGAGAAGATCGGCATGGATCAGATGCTGCTGTTCGAAAAGCTCGGCCTCGATGCGACACTCAAGCGTCTCGTCACCTCGACGACCGACACGCATGTCTTTCGCCTCGGCCAGTTTTTCGCGCATGAGAAGAAGGCTGAATTCACATTCTCCTACGGCGCGCTGATCAATGGCCTGCGCGATGCCTTGCCTGCGCAAGTGCCGCTGACGGTCGGCAAGGTAACCGAAGTCTCGACTGGACCGGACCGGCAGCGGCTTGTGCTGGCCGACGGCGCCGTCATCGATGCCCGCCTGCTGGTGGTGGCAACCGGCCACGGCGAGGCGGTGCGGCGCGCCGTCGGGGTCGAGCGTATCGAGCAATCGAAGGCGCATTCACTGTCCATGGGATTCGACCTCGCCATCTCGCCGCGTAATTTCGGTCATCAGTCCGTCACCTGCTACAGCAGGCGGGCTGCCGACCGTATCGCCTACATCAGCATCTTTCCCCTCGGCGACAAGATGCGGGCGAACATGTTCCTCTATCGCAATGTGGCCGAAGCGTGGACGCGGGCGTTTCGCCAGGAGCCGCAAAAGATGCTCTGCGAACTGATGCCCGAAATAGCAGCGCGATGCGGAAATTTTGAAATCGCAAGTCCTGTCGAGGTCAGACAGATCAGTCTGAGCACCACGCAAGGCCATCGCCGCGACGGGGTCATCTTCATCGGCGATGCCTTCTGCACGACGTGTCCAACACCGGGCGTCGGCATCGGCCGGGTGATGACCGACGTCGATCAGCTCCATTCGGTTCACATTCCACGATGGCTCGAAACACCAGGCATGGCGGCTGACAAGATCAACGCTTTCTATGACGACCCGGTCAAGGTGGCTGCCGATGAGGATGGTATGCGGGTGAGTTACTATGCCAAGTCGATCACCGCCGGCACCGGACTGGAATGGCGCGCAAGGCGCCTGCGCAACAACACCGCGCGCCAGCTGATGATCATCGGCCGCAAGGTCCGGCATCTGGGACAGCGGCGGGCGCCCAGCATGGCGTAAGCCCGCGCTCTCTCGGCAGAAAGGCGCGGGCCGATCTGAGGCCCCGATCTTCGGCAGGCGATGGAGGGCACCACATGCCGCAAGCATCAACTTTTAGAGACGGCTAGTGTTCCGTCTGGCCCCGCTTGGTCCTGCCCAAGGGCTGTGCTGAACGCGCTGGCAACAGCGCCCCGTCTCGCCTCCCCGCGCGATGTTGTAAATCGTTTCATCCAAGGTATTTTGGCCATCGGGAACAGAGGGAATAGTCATGTCCAACAGCGCCTTGCCGCTGGTTATCAGTGCGCCGGAACCACGCACGCTCGACCTGATCTTCACAGCCCAGCAGCTGGCGCGGCTCAAGGCGCATTATCGCATTGTCGAGACGACCGCTGACGGCGTCGCGAAACTGCCGGCCGACGTGCTGGCCGAGGCGCGCTATATCATCGGCCAGCCGCCCATATCGCCCGAAACGCTCGACCGGATGAAGGCGCTGCGCTGCGTCTTCAATGTTGAGACCAACCTCATCAACAACATGCCCTACGAGACCTTGTTCGCGCGCGGCATCCATGTCGTCACCACCGGCCTGGTGTTCGCCGAGCCGGTCGCGGAGCTTGGCCTTGCCATGGCGCTCAACCTCGCCCGCGACATCGTCGATGCCGATCTCGCTTTCCGCCAGGGACAGGAACTGTGGGGCGGCGACGGCAACCAGACGGCGCGGCTCTTGTCCGGCGCCGATGTCGGCATCATCGGTTTCGGCGATCTCGGCCGGGCGCTCAACCGGCTGCTGTCGGGTTTCCGCACCCGCACCAAAGTCTTCGATCCCTGGCTGCCGCCATCCATCCTCATCGACAATGGCGTCGAGCCGGCCTCTCTCGACGAGGTGCTGTCGACCAGCGACTTCATCTTCGTCGTTGCGTCGGTGACCAGCGAGAACCAGGGTTTTCTCGGTGCCGACGCCTTTGCCGGCATGCGCAAGGGCGCCGCCTTCATCCTGCTCAGCCGCGCCGGCGTGGTCGACTTCCCGGCGCTGATGGCGGCGGTGAAGAGCGGCCACATCGTCGCCGCCAGCGACGTTTTCCCCGAAGAACCGCTGGCGCGGGACCATCCGGTGCGCACCCTGCCCGGCTTCCTGCGCTCGGCTCACCGTGCCGGCGCGCTCGACATCGCCTTCAAGCGCATGGGCGATATGGTGCTGGAGGACATGGACCTGATCGACCGCGGCCTGCCGCCGCTGCGCTCCAAGCGCGCCGAGCGCGAGACGGTTTCGCGCATGCGTTCCAAGCCGGCCGACAGGAATTGAAGCGTGGATTTTCGTCCCGGTCGGCCGACCCTCGACAAGGTCGGCTTGACAAGAGCGCGGCCGGCGACGACGCTCCCGCAATCGAATTTTGTGGAGGGAAGCCATGAACATGAAGAAGATCTATGAAAAACTGATGCTGCTCAAACGGCAGAAACTCTCTGCCGTGACGGCGCAGCAAGCCGCTTCAGGAGTGACAGGTCCGACAGGGCCGACAGGCTGACGCCTCGCGGCGTCCAATAAAGGCAGCATTGGACGCGCCTGCGGGTCGGCGGCGAAACGACAGTCGCTCGCAACTTCAGTGTTCATGGCTGCTCTTCGCTCTGCGGGCAACCGCTTCCATAAAAGAGCGCGCGGCAGCGTCACAAGCCGTTCTGGACGGTCCGTTCGCGGACAGCACGACCTCCGCGGCCTTCCGCGACATGCCGTATTTCCGGGCGAAGATCGCAGCGTCGTAAGGTTCGTTTTTGGCTGCCGGTGTCGCGGACGTGATCCTCGCCTTGGTCATTGGCGGGTCCGCCTGAAACTTTCGAGCAACTCGCCTTCATTGCGGCAGCCATTCTGAAACAGCGAAAACACTGTGGCTGCCAGCCGCTGTACGTCCGACTCCCCCGACACGCGGTCAAGTTTGCGCTCTAGGCAGACCCGATCGAAGACGCGCTGGCACAGCTGCAGATCGGAAGGATGGAAACCGGGATTGCGCTTATGAAGGCTCGGCATAAGAAGCCCCTTTCGGAGCAGCGACCACTTCCTTGACGCTGTCGGTCAAAAAATGAAATCGGACTGAGCAAGAGTCAACATCGGCCTCATCACAGTAAGTATCGTACAATTCTCCCGCCGGTCTGCCGAACGGTTCTCAGGCCCAGCGCGACATGGCGCTTTGTCATTAGCCGGCGGATTTTATTGGCCCTCACCGTGATCCGACGCTCTCAAGATATATGTCGGTTTTGTACCAAGTGGCGCTTGGTACGTTTCCGACACTAACATTCAGGCCGATCTTTTCATATGCGAACGGGCGTTGGGGGGCGCCGTGCTTCGAATTTCACATCGCATTCATAGCTTTATTCGTTCTGCGCCCCTATACATAGGCGATCGTCCGCACGTTTTTACGGGCACGGACGGCTGGGAGATTGGATGGCTCTTGCCCTGCATTGGGCCACGCCATGTCTGATCCCAACAAAAATCATCAATACCGAAACCAACTGCTGCGACGCATGCCTGCGGATGATCTGGCGTTGCTCGAGCCGCACATGCAGCGCTGCGACTTGCCGCTACGCATGATGCTTGTGACCCCGAATATTCCGATCGAGGCCGTCTACTTCATCGAACAGGGCATCGGTTCGGTGGTCGCCAGCACGGCGAGCGGCCAAGAGGCCGAAGTGGGCTTCATCGGCTTCGAAGGCATGACGGGATACTCCCTGGTGATGGGCGACGACCGTGCGCCGCATGCCTGTTATGTACAACTCGAAGGCGAGGCGATCCGCATCGAAGCCGGCGCATTCAAGGCAGCATTGGCGGCAAGTGCGACCATGCGCATGTTCCTGCTGCGCTTCATCAACGCGCTACAAACCCAGGCCGGCTGCACCGCGCTCGTCAACGCGCGGCTGAAGCTCGAGGAGCGGCTGGCGCGATGGCTGCTCATGTGCGACGACCGCGTGCCGGGCGAACATCTCGCCATCACGCACGAATTCCTGGCCATCATGCTTGGTGTCAGGCGGCCAGGCGTCACCGTTGCCCTTCAATTGCTCGAAGGCCGCGCGTTGATCCGCTCGCGTCGGGGTGAGATCGTCATTCGTGACCGCGCCGGGCTGCTGGAACTCGCCAATGGCAGTTACGGCGAAGCCGAGTCCGAATATGCAAGGCTGATCGGCGAGATCGGCGCGCCCTGATCAGGAGCGGTTGCCGCCGGCATCCGGCTTGCCCGATGTCGCTTTGCCGGGCGGCGCCGCACCGCCTTCAAATGCGCCTCGGCCAATCGGCCCATCCCTGCCGACCGGCAAGCCGGCATGTTCCAGACTTGCAAGCTTGCACTTCGTCTGCTCGGCCGCCGCTCCGACAAGGCAGTCGATGGTGAACATGGCACCGGCGTGCTCGCTTGCCGCGACCGCCTGGCGGATCTTCGTCAATTGCGCTTGTGTGTAGTCCAGAAGCTCGACCAGGCCGGTATGATCCAAACCGCCCTCCATTGCAGGATGTCGAGAGGCCGATCTGAGGTCGCTCTTGCCACCGAAATACGCCCATTTGCGGGGCTTGCATAGCCGGACTGTCAAAATCGTACAGTCTACGCGCCACGGGATTCTCGCCCTATTGGACAAAGGTCCATCTTCGCACCCTCGCTACGTCATGCAAGTGTATATAAGCTATCGCTTGAATACTGGTCCGTACGTCTGTCGGGGAGATGTCGTGCCAATCCGCGAGAATCTCGCCGCCAATCTCAGGCGGCTGGTCCAACGCCACGCTTCCGTCAGCGCGGTGTGCCGTGAGCTTGGCATCAACCGCACCCAGTTCGAGCGCTATCTGCAAGGCAAGGCGGTTCCCAACAAAGCCACCGCCAGGCTGATCTGCGACTATTTCAAGATCGACGAGGATGAGTTGTATCGTGAGCCGGCCGCCGCGGCAGCCAAGGGCGACAGCAATGCAACGCTGCGCGAGGCACTGTACGAGAACATGGTGCGGCCGCCGTCGCCCGCCATCGCCGGAGGCACCTATTTCACCTATTTTTCGATCCCCGGCCGACCCGATTTTTTGATGCGCTCGGTCACCTTCGTGCGGCGTGAGGCCGATCTCGTCACCTTCAGGCGGATAACGCGCTGGGCTCCGGGCGATGGCCAGGGTGGTTCGAGAATGCCCGGCAACCATTACGGCGTGGCGATCTCGCGCCTGAACTGGATCTATTTCACAGGCATCAACCGCCGCCAGACAAGCGAGCCCTCGATCATGACCGTACAGTGGGCTCCCATCTCCGAACCAGTTCTGGTCGGCAGGGCGATCGTCCTCACCGGATCAGGGCCGGCCTTTGTGTCGGTCATCATGCGGCAGGACGTCACCAGGATCAGCATGAGGCGAGCGATGCTGATGGCCCATATCGTCAGTCTCGACGACCCCAGCGTCGATCGGCTGGTGGTCAGTCTTGCACGCGAGACCCGCTAAACTCGCTTTCTACGGGAAAAATCGGGGAAAGTTTCAAGTTTTTCGACTATATTTTTCTTCGTTTCGGGATTTTTGCGCAAAAAATGCCGGAACTTTCACCCAAACCTGTCGTTTTCCAACTGATCGTTGCTTCGACGATCCCAAGCAACAGGAGGAGTACACCATGAACATCAAGATGATCTGTTTCGGCGCGATGACGCTCTCGATGGTTGCCGGCTCCGCGCTTGCGGCAGGCGACACCGGCACGTCGGCTCTCGACGATCCGGCCAAGATGCAGCCCTTCTACACCGATAGCGGCATGAAGACGATGGTCAGCAACGACGACTTCGTGAAAGCCTGGAAGGCCCTTACGCCGGACGACCAGACCGCGATGATGAAGGCCTGCGAGGACGAGGCGAAGGACGCCACTGCGGCCAACAGCCATCCGGAATTCTGCAGCAGCGTGAAAGCGAACGGCGGCAGCAAGTAGCAATCCAGCGAACCGATGAGAAACAGCCCCTTCGCGGGGCTGTTTTGCGTCTGCCGCAGGGCGCGCGGCCAAGCCCGCCACGCAACGATCAAGCCCGGCCGGCGCGCCGGCCCATTTTCATTCCTGCTATGTTGCACTGCGACAAAATTGTTTTATGTTGCACTGCGATAAATTTGTTGCATTGCGATATCAGCCTGCCCGGCCGACGTTGCGCAGGGGCTGGGCCTTGCACGAAGGAGCCGTCGTGGCAGCATCGTTCCGGTCGGACATACAAGGACTGCGCGCGCTCGCTGTCGGCGGTGTCGTCGCCTACCATTTCGGCCTCACCGCGCTCCCCGGCGGCTTTGCCGGCGTCGACATCTTCTTCGTCATCTCGGGCTGGCTGATAACAACCCACCTCATGCAGGAGATCGGCGAGACCGGCCGGCTCGACCTTTGGCGCTTCTATGCCAGGCGCGCGCGGCGGCTTCTGCCGGCAGCTTTGTTCGTCATCCTGGTTACGCTGGCCGCCGGCTACTTCATCCTGGCGCCGCAGGAGCAGGCGCTCTATTCGCGCGGCGCCATGTTCGCCTCCGCCTATGCCATCAATCTGTGGCTGCTGCGCTGGTCGTTCGACTATTTCGCCGCCGACGCCACCAGCAATCCCTTCATCCACTTCTGGTCGTTGTCGGTGGAGGAGCAGTTCTATCTGGCCTGGCCGGCGCTGCTTCTGCTGGCTGCCTGGCTGCGGCCGGGCCGGCGAACGGCCGCAGCCGTGATAGGCGTTGCCGGCCTTGCCTCCTTCGCCGCCTGCCAGTGGCTGACCAGCGCGGCGCCGGCCTGGGCCTTCTATTTCTCGCCGCTGCGCGCTTGGGAGTTCGCTGCCGGCGGCCTGGCGACGCTGGTCCCCATGGCTTTGCTGCAGCACCGCATCTGGCTGCGGGCCGCACTTGGCTGGCTCGGACTGGCGCTGATCGCGACGGCCTATCTCCTGTTGAGCGAGGACCTGCCCTTCCCCGGCTGGTACGCGTTGCTGCCGGTGGCGGGCACCGTGCTGGTGCTGCTGAGCGGCGTCGGCGGGTCGCAGACCAATAGACGGACCGGCTGGCAAGCCCTTGGCCCGGCTACCGCTTTGTCCCTGCCGCCCTTGCAATGGATCGGCACGCTCTCCTATTCGCTCTATCTCTGGCATTGGCCGGTCATCGTCTATGCCGGGATGCTGGCGCCGGACCTTTCCGTGCCGCAGCGCCTTGGCTGTGGCGTGCTGGCGCTCGCGCTGTCGGTGCTCACCTATCATTTGATCGAAGACCCGGCGCGGCGCGGCGCCTGGATGGCGGTGGGCGCCCGCGCCTTTCCCAGGGTCATTCCAGACGCAAAACCGCTTCGCGCTTTTCCCGGCCTTGTGCTGGTTCCCGCGCTGATGCTGACCGGCACCGGCGTGGCGGTCGCCTATGCCAACGCGCATCTGGCCACGCGCAATATCGGCCCCGAGCAGCGCGGCATCGAGCAGGCGGTCGAAAGACCTTCCATCGCGCGGGCCGTCGACAAGAACTGCCTGGCCGACTTCCAAACGGTGACGCCGAAACCCTGTATGTTCGGCCCGGCCGATGCCACCCGCACCATCGTGCTGTTCGGCGATTCGCACGCCGACCAGTGGTCGACGCCGCTGATCGAGGCGGCCAAGCGCAACGACACAAAGGTCATCACCTATCTTAAATCATCGTGCCGCGCCTCGCGGCTCTCCACCTTCAACACCGTGCTGAAGCGCGACTACACCGAATGCGACGCCTGGCGCGAGCAGGCCATATCGGAGATCATCCGCCGCAAGCCGCGCCTGGTGGTGATCTCCGAATTCTCCATCGGCAATCTGACCCGCGACCTGCCCGCCGCCGAACGCACCGCCGAAGTAGCGCGCTGGCAGGCCGGCCTGCGCTCGACCTTGCAGGCCTTCAGCCGGGCCGGTGTCGAGACGGCTGTTATCCGCGACACGCCGATTAACGCCAGCTTCGCCGGCTCCTGCGTGGCGCGCACCCTGTGGTGGCGCGAAGCCCCCTCGCCGCACTGCGATACGCCAAGGGCGGACGCCGCCAACGACAGCACCGCCGCCGCCGAGCGCGCCGTGGTGACCAGCGTACCCGACACCCGCTACATCGACCTCACCAACCAATTCTGCGGCCCGACCACCTGCCACGTCGTCATATCAGGCAAGCTGGCGTTTCGTGACAGGCACCATTTGGCGACGGGCTTTGCCGAGACACTGGCGGGGCCATTGGAGAGGGCCTTGTTTTAGAGGTTCCCTTCTCCCCGTCTATACGAGGAGAAGGTGCCGGCAGGCGGATGAGGGGCGGCGCGGCGCGGCAAATCAATGCGCCCCCGCGAACAGCTCGCGATGATGAGCCAGAAACGCCGGATGTGGCATCAACCGCGCATCCTTGGGCCAATGCAAACCCTGGGATTCCGGACGGAAGAGATTTCTCAATTCGCTCGGCACCCGGTTGTGCGCGACCAGCAGTCGATGGTTTTCGTCTATCGAAATCAGATGCCGATCGAACAGCCAATGCACGGTGGCCGATAGCGCGATGCCGTTCCGGACAACATCCGGCCCGCCGACCGCGACAGGTTTGATATGAGCGGCCTGAACCTCGGCCCTGCCGCCACCATTGATAATGCGCAAGCCGGTGACTGCGCATTTATCCTCATAAGCACGGCAGACTTCCAACCGGAAGGTGGCGTCGCGGATTTTGCGGTTCAGCAAGATCTGTTCGACCCGACGATCGACCGTCTCGGCAAAACCGGGCTGTCCGGCAAAACCAGGCTGGATCGGCCATGGAACATCCAGCGGCAGCATGTCGGGGCTGAGCCTTCTGGCGTTGGCAGGGTCAAGTGTCTCATTCAAACCAGCCAGCACGATGTTGTCGAAATCCTCACTCAGGATCGGGCGCATCGACTTGCCCTGCACGGCTTGGCCGACGTGGCTGGGGTCGAGAACCTCGCGCAACAGCGCCTCCGCGTAGCGGCCATCCTTAACGAAAGGCACCGGTGTAGGAAATTCGAGATAGTCCGTCACATGGGCATAGTAACGGTCGGATCGGTCAGGATCCGGCAAGACATCTGTTACACGCGCATAGGCGATATACGCACGACGGCCGCCATTGCGCTGCGGTTCGCGAAACAGCACCCAGTCGCCAATGGCGTTCCGGGCAGCGTCCAGATAATTGCTGCGAGCGGGGAATTGATAGCGGCGGGTGATGTCATCGTCGTAGCCAGAACCCGGCTTCACATCGAAAACGGCTTTCACGATTCTATTCCTGGGAATGCAAACGCCTAGGCTAGCGATGTTTTACGCAGATCCAGCCCCACCTTCAGCAGCTTTGTCACCACATTCCGGCCCTCGCCGGTCTGCTCGGACAGGCGCTTGAGGGAACCGTCAGCGCAGCAGACTTGTCGCACCACGGCGGCCACCTCCCAATGGCCTAGCGCTCTTGTGGCGGCGGCATAGGCCCTGCCGGCGTCGAGAACGCTGTCGGCGATGCCGCCGCCCTCGCGGCCGCCGTCGACGCGCTCGGTCCAGCGCATCGGCTTGACATCAGCCTGCTGGCTGCAGCGGAAATCCTCGCGGTAGCGCAGGCCTGCCTCGCGCTGCTGGCGCGACAGCGAGGTGATGCCGATAAGCGCATCGATGGCGCGCACCCGCACGATGCCGCCGGCGGCGGCGTGGCCGTCATTCGACACCTCGTAGACACGAGCAGCCTCCAGCGTGCCCGCCGCCAGCCGCTTGCGGCCGAAGGCGTCATCCCTGAGCGCGAAATCATGGCCGATCTGGCGGCGTATGCGCACCTGCTCGGCCTCGCCCTTCGGCAATTTCGGCGCCTGCGGTTTTGCGGGTATGGTCTTTTTGCTCATGGAAGGCTCCTGGTTGGCTTGGGATGATGGAGGACGGCAAAGCGGCGATCCTTCGCGCTGTTGGGCATCTCCCCACATGGTCGGCAGGGCGGAGAGGGCCGCCGTTCGGTTGGCCTTCGTTGAACCGGAGGTCGTCCGTTGAACCGGAGGTCGTCGCCTCTTCGCCGCTGCGCCAGCATCCTTGCCGCCCGGCATCCAGGCTGATGGAACCGGCGCGAGCTTTCGACGTTATGTCGCGTCCACGCCAAGGGGAGGTTCGCCGATGACAGCCTTCATGCCGGTTACCGTGCGCTTTTGCGACAACAAAACCATGCTGGTCAGTTCGGTGGCCGGCGCAGCCGAGGCACTGCGCCACCAATGGCCCGACAAGACAGCACCGGGTTATCTCGAGGCGACGCGGCTGGTTACGCTCGCCGTCGACGGCACCTGCTGCCAGCGCATCGCATTCGACGCCTTCACCAGGGCGGCCAAGCAACAGAACATACTGGTGGCCAGGCCCAAAAGCCGCGCCCATGACTGGCTGAACGCGGTGGCTAGTCCATGAGGATCGCCAGCCAGCCGAAAAATTGATGCAACCGCCCGCCAGCGGGGCGCGTTTAAGGATGCGGTAGACAGAGCCGCGCGCAAAGCGAAGGTGAACGCGGTGGGTACGATGAAAACCGGAGTGCCGCTCAAAGTGCGGGTGGAGGATGAGGTCGAAGAGATCGACAGCGTCAGCGAAGCCGCCGATTTTCTGCAGCGCTGGCCGCTGGAGCGACGCGGCCATGTCTACCGCAGCGCGCTTAACGCCTGCAGCGCGGCGATCGCCGCGCAGATTTCCGAAGCCGACGCCATGAAGGTGTTTACCGGCTTTGCCCGGGTGACCGGCATATTGATCGCCGAAGGCAACCCGGCGATGGCGATGGACGCAAGGAGCATGCAGAGCCGCACGCCCAAGCAGGGCCGGCAGATGCCGAAGTAAGATTCTGGCGATTTTGCTCCGGGCTTGATTCATCTCAGATCCTCCACCTCTGTGCGGCGAGGCAGCCCCCTCACCCAGCCTCCGCTTCGTTCGGCTGACCATTCCGGGGCGAGCCACGTGTCTCGCCCGTCCTTCGGACCCCGAGGGGAGAGGAGACTTGCACCGTCGGTGCCCTCCTCTTCTCCCAGCGGGGAGAAGGTGGCCCGAAGGGCCGGATGAGGAGGCTGGCGCAGCAACGGGGGAGCGGGCTCATCCCGCCACAAATACGCGGCGCTGGAAGCGCGCCTGATGATAGGTGCAATAGCTTTTCAGCGCCGTGGTGCGCATGCCGCAGCACAGCATATCGGCGCCCGGCCGGCTGCCTGGCGCATCGTTTTCAGAATCCTCCTCCACCGTCAGATCCAGCGGCGCGCGGCAGCGTGAAAACAGGCAATCGACGAAGCGCATCGCCACGCCATGCGGCTGCCGGCCGATGGCCGCGCGCGGCGGCGCCGGCACCTCCAGGCGATAGGCTACGCCGTCGGCGATCAGCACGCCCGCCTCGCGCACGAACGAATGGGCGCGCCTGGGCCGGGCCACTTCATGCGCATGGATATCCTTGGCGGCAAGCACGCCATGCATCTTGCCGACGGCAGGCGTCGCATTCGCCGACATGCCATCGGCCCGCTTGCTTCCAGCGCGCTTGCCCCCGGCCTGTCTGGCTCGCGGCGGCGGCCCCTTGCCATTGGCAAAGCCGATCGCGCCCAGCATGGCGTTACGATGCACGATGCCGATGATGGCGTCACGCGACACCGGACTGCCACGCAGCGCGGTGAACGCGACTGCAATCCTGGAGGCTGAAAGCCCGTCCTTCAGCCAGCGGCCGATCTCGTGCAATTCCGCGTCGCTATAGCTTGCCATATACCAGCTCCATCCAAAGTTCGGCCGCGCGCCGTCGGGCAGCGTCAAGGTTCGACCCGGTGGCCGGGCCGCAGTCAGGTTGTTTTTCAAGAGCCGGCTGTCAGCCGGCCAGCCTCAGCCGGATTGGGCCGATTTCCCGCCGGCAAGGTGCAAAAGCCGCGCCTCGGCCGTGTTTCTGTCCAGGGCGGAAACCGCCCTGCCCGTTAGCCTGTCCAACAGGATGACGGTGCCGTCCTCGGTGCGGATGCAGGATCGGCCAGCCGAAAAAACAGCGCCGGCGCCATGCCGGCCGAATTGGGGACCGGAGCCGCTGGGAGCGGCGGCTCCGGCCGTTCCGGTCGCCGGAAACAGGCGGACCGGACCCGAGGCTGGTGCAGTCAAGCACTGAGCCTCGGGCTTCACCCCGGCCGGGGAGGAGGACGGCCGGGGCGGAAGGGAATGGGCGGCGGTTATGACCGCCGGATGCGCCTCGCGTGAGGCCGGCGACTCGGCGCCATCAAAGCTGGACAGGTTTTGCATGACCAGATATAAGCATAACTCGAAAATATATGCAAGCCATTCTTTCATAGACGAGGGCCGCTTTCATCGCTCACATGGGCGCCATGGCAAAAACGGAACTGTCGATCAAGGTCGGGGCGGCGATCCGCAAGGCGCGCAAGCAGCGCGGCCTGGTCATGCGCCACATTGCGGAGCACAACGACACCGATGTCGCCGCCGTCGGCAACTGGGAGACCGGCCGCAATCTGCCCAAGACCGAGAACCTCCTGAAGACCGCCGCCTTCCTGCGCGTCGACCCGGTGGCGCTGGGCCAAGGGCAGGTCGTGTTTCTCGACGATGCCGGCCCGGTCGCCGACGCGGAGATCGTCACCGATGCCGGTCCGCTGCCCGCCGGTTCGATGGATATCGAGGTGCTAGGCGCGGCCGTCGGCGGCGACGATGGCGATTTCACCTTCAACGGCGAGCCGGCAGGCTACGTCCAGCGCCCGCCGGGCGTGCGCAACCTGCCGAAGGTGTTCGCCCTGCACGTGCTCTCGGATTCCATGGTGCCGCGTTACGAGCCCGGCGACCTGATCTATTGCGGCGGCCGCGACGCGGTGCCCGGCGACCACGTGGTGATCGAGACCTTCCCCGAAGAAAACGAGCGCAACGGCAAGGCCTTCATCAAGAAGCTGGTCAAACGCACGGCGGGCGAGTTGGTGGTCGAGCAATACAATCCGCCGAAGACGCTGACCTTCAACCGCTACGCCATCAAACATGTCTGGCGCGTGATTTCGCTGAAGGAATTGCTGGGGTATTGAGGAGCGCTTCTTGCCTTCTCCCCTTGCGGGGGTGAAAGGCGGTCCGCACAGCGGACGAAAAGCCAATTGCTTGGCTTTTCGAGCCTTGAACGCCCTGAGCTTGCGAAGGGCCGGGTAGCGCAGGATCCACCTGCCGGGTCCCCGCTGCTTCGCAGCGCCCCGGCGTTCGCTGGCCTTTGATCGTGCCACTGGCACGATCAATTCGCTTACGCGAACCGGCCGTTCACCCTTTCGACAAGACTCAAGCCCGCCGCGCTCCCTCCAGCGGCACCTCGCGATCGCTCAGCATCTGCGCTTCGCTACGCACGCGCTGGCGCTCGTCGATGAAGGCCGCCTGGATCGTAACGGTCGCCCCCGGCAGTCCGTCGGCACGGCAGGCCGAGCAGACGATGCGGCCCGACAGAGCGGCAAGCGGCGTGTTCCTCGTCACGCCGAACCGCTTCAACTGATCGGGCCGCCACCAACGGTTGCGGCCGCAATCCGCGCACTCGACCGAGATCGAGGCGACATGCGCCATTGTTGGTTCCCTGCCCGGCAATGCCATCGCCCCTGCCTCGTCTTTGTTCCTGATTTGTTCGCATATTCCTGTGTTTTGCGCCCGGAGTCGAGTCGCAGTTTTCAAACTTTCCCAGAAGTTTTTCTTCTAAGGTAATTTGAGTTATGCTTTCACGCTGGATATGCAAATGTGAGTCGGAGCACGAACCCGCCCATTGTATCAAACCCGGGAGCGATAATGGACGCCCTTGCCGCCGATTTTGCCCGTTCCTGCGGTTACGCCGGCGACAGCCTGGCCCTGCTTGAAGCCTTCGAAGCCATCCGCCGCAACGGCATCGCCCACGCCCGTCAGGATCACGTCAGGCGCAAGGCGGTGATCGACGCGTTGAAACCGTCGGAGGCGCTGTTCCTGGCCGCGATTGGCCCGGCCCTCTCGGCGGAGGAGGCCATCGAGGACGCCGTCCGCTTCATAGCCTGCTGGCGCAACATACCGCGCTGGCGCCAGGAGCGGCGCCTGCCCGACCTGATCAGGGCCAAGCAACAGCGGCTGGTGGCGCGGTATTTTCGTCGCCATGGCCATCTTCTATGGGCGCGCGAAGCAGCGTGAGGCTGGACCAGCCATTTGCGGGTTCCATCAGCAATTTTTTCTTTCTAGACTGCGCAGGGGCGATCGACTCGACCGGCACCATGGGTGCGGCCGAGGCCACCGGCGCCGGGCTCGGCAGCCCGTCCACTGAGGCCTGCAGGGCCGACCAGAAATTGCGGCTCATCAGCCATTGCAGCGCCGTGTCCTTCCAGCGGCTGATCACGTAGAGACCGACGAAGATCCAGTTGGCAGCGCGATGGTGATCATCCGCACCAGCCGCGAGCCGCGCCGGTCCACAGCACCCGGCTCTTGACGGCTTGCGCCTCGGTGGTTGCGGCCTTGTCCGCGCTGCGCTGCGCGGCCAGCACATGCGGCAGGCCGGGGCGCAACACATGGAACATCGCCACCGTCACCACCAGCTGCGCCAGCGCCACCAGCGTCAGCATCGCCAGCCCGGCGAAGTGATTGGCCAGCGCCACCTTCGCCGCGAGCTGCATGAGGAGATCGCCGACCAGCACGCCGGCCAGCACCAAGGCGATGAGCTGCGGCCAGAACCGCCGCAGCAGCGAAAAACTCAAGGTGATCGGTCTGATGATATCGGCAAACATGAGGTTCTCTCACGATGCCACCCGCCCCAAGTCTTTCTAGCAAAGCATGGTTGTTTTGCAAGGAATGGGTGAGCTTCACCCGGCAAGCGAAGGTGCGAGGCACCCCCCTCTGTCCTGCCGGACATCTCCCCCGCAAGGGGGGAGATTGGATGTCATGACTGCTTTCGCCAATTTTCAAAGTTGAAGAAGAAGCAACGAAGACGAAGCTGCCAATCTCCCCCCTTGCGGGGGAGATGTCCGGCAGGACAGAGGGGGGTGCCTGGGCGCCAACAGCTCCCTTTGCTCCTCACCTTCTCACCCGCGATTTCAGCCACCGGTCGAACGCCACCGCCAGGATCAGGATGAGCCCGATGACGATGCTTTGCGTGTAGGACGAGACGTTGTTGAACTGCAGCCCGTTTTGCAGCACGCCGATGAGCGCCGCGCCCACCACCGTGCCGCCGACAGAGCCGATGCCGCCGAACAGCGAGGTGCCGCCGATGACGACGGCCGAGATGACCGTCAGCTCGTAACCAATACCGGCGACTGCTTCGGAGGAGTTCAGCCGCGCCGACAGCACGAAGGCGGCAAGCCCGGCAAAGAAGCCGACGATGACATAGACCGAGACCAGGATGCGGTCGACGCGCAGGCCCGACAGCCTTGCCGCCTCGGCATTGCCGCCGACGGCATAGACGGCTCGCCCGTAGCGCGTGTAGCGCAGCACGATGTGGCACAGGATGGCGGCCGCGGCGAAGATCAGCGCCGGCACCGGCACGGGGCCGATCAGCCCGGTTCCGAACCAGCGCATCGAGGCGTCGAAGCCCGAGATCGGGCCGCCGTTTGAGATGGTCAGCGTCAGCCCGCGAAACACCGTCAGCCCGCCCAGCGTGACGACGAAGGGCGGCACTTTTAGCCGGGTGATGACAAGCCCTTGCACCCCGCCGGCAGCAGCGCCCACAACGACGGCGGCCAAGAGTGCTGCGAACCAGCCGAACCCTTGCGTGCCGCTCGTCGACAGCGACAGCGTGTTGGCGGAGCCGCCCTTGGCGACCACGGCGGCGACCATACCGCAGAAGGCGAGCAGCGAACCGACCGACAGGTCGATGCCGGCGGTGAGGATGACGAAGGTCATGCCGAGCGCAATCAGCCCGGTGATCGAGATCTGCCTTGTGATGTTGAACAAATTGATCGGGTCCATGAAGCTCGGCTTCAGCACCGTGAAGACGATGATCAGCGCCACCAGGAACAGCAGCGGCCCGAAGCTCATCAAAAGCCGCGCGAAGTTGATACCGCCGCGCTGATCCTGTTCCCCCGCCACGCTCATAGTATCTCCTTGCGGTCGAGTGCCATCAGTTCCATCAGTCTTTCCTCGTTTGCCTCGACGCCCGGCATCTGGCCGGTGATGCGTCCCCGGCGCATGGTGACGATGCGGTCCGACACCGCAAGCACCTCGGGCAGCTCGGACGAAATCATCATCACCGCAATGCCGCGCGCCGCAAGCTGCACCAGGATCTGGTGCACCTCTGTCTTGGCGCCGACATCGACGCCGCGAGTCGGCTCGTCGACGATCAGCACTTTCGGATCGCGCGCCAGCCAGCGCGCCAGGATCACCTTCTGCTGGTTGCCGCCCGACAGGCCTTCGATCGCCTGCTCGGCCGAAGCCATGCGGATCGACAGCATCTTGCGAAACCCGGACAGCGCATCGCGCTCGCGCCGCTCGGCCATGAAGCCGAAACCGTTGCTGAAGCTGCCCAGCGAAGCGATGGAGAAATTCGGCAGGATGCCCAGCGCGGCAAAGATCGCCTGGTGCTTGCGGTCCTCCGGTAGCAGGCCGATGCCGAGCGCAATGGCGTCCGCGGGTGATGCCGGGGTGATCGGCTTCCCGTCGAGCGTGATGGTGCCGGCCGCGATGCGGTCGGCGCCGAAGATGGCGCGCGCCAGTTCCGTGCGGCCGGACCCCACAAGCCCGGCGACGCCGAGGATTTCACCGGCCTTGAGGTCGATGTCGACGCCGTCGAGCACGATGGCGTGGGGCGCCTCGGGGTCGCGAACGGTGCGCAGGCCGCGCACCGACAGCACGATATCGCCGGCCACCGCGCGCTGCGCCGGCCGGGCGTAGAGCTCGGACGCCGCGCGGCCGACCATCTTCTCGATGATTTTGGGCAGCGCGATCGGTCCGCCCTCGCGGTTAAGATGCCCGGCCAGCCGCCCGTCGCGCAGCACCGTCATGCGATCGCATATGGCGGACGCTTCCTCCAGCCGGTGGGTGACGAACATGATGGCGACCTTGTCCTTGCGCAGCCGATCCATGATCGACAGCAGCCGCTGCACCTCGGTCTCGGTCAGCGCCGAGGTCGGCTCGTCCATGATGATCAGCCGGCTTTTCAGCGACAGGGCGCGGGCAATCTCGACCAGTTGCTGTTCGGCCACCGACAGCGCCGACACCGGCGTCATCGGATCGATGGAGAGGCCGACGCGGGCGATGATCGAGCGCGACTCTTGCTCCATGCGCCCCCAACTCACCAGCCCGAGCGGACCGATCGGCGCGCGGCCGATAAAGATATTCTCCGCCACAGTCAGCGTCGGGATCAGGCTCAGTTCCTGGTAGATGGTGACGATGCCGAGCCGCTTGGCATCCTGCGGGCTGGAGGGATGATAATCGGCACCGTCGAAAGTGATGCGGCCGCCCGACGGCGGCATGACGCCCGAGAGGATTTTCAAGAGCGTCGACTTGCCGGCGCCGTTTTCGCCCAGCAGGCCGAGGATTTCGCCGGGGCGGATGTCGAGCGAGACATCGCTCAGCGCGGTCACGCCGGCGAAATGCTTGGTGATGCCCTCGACGGCAAGCAGGATGGGCTCGGGCGATGCGGCTTCAGCTGGCAAGGGTTGCTCCTCTGATGCAGTTCATGCCGGCACGCTCAGCACTTGAACACCCCCCTCTGGCCTGCCGGCCATCTCCCCCGCAAGGGGGGAGATCGGCAGCTTTGCTGGTAGCGCTTTTCCTGCGGTGTGGAGATTGGCGAAAGCAGGACGGACAGCCAATCTCCCCCCTTGCGGGGGAGATGTCCGGCAGGACAGAGGGGGGTGCTGTCCCACCGGCTTTGCCAATCGGCCGATCCCCGCCAAACCCCTACTTCGTCTCGCCAATCCTCTCCGCCTTGTCGAGATTGTCCTTGCCGATGACGATCGGCGTCAAAAGCACCAGCTTCTCCTTCGGCTCGGTCTTGTCCTTGGCAAAGGCCACCGCGATGCGCACCGCGGTGCGCGACTGCTCGCCGGGAAACTGCTCGACGGTGCCCGCAAGCTTGCCGTCGCGCACCGCGACCAGCGCTTCCGGCAGTGCATCGAAGCCGTAGATCTTGACGTCGGTGAAGTTGCGAGCGGCGCAGGCCTCCATGGCGCCCAGCGCCATGTCGTCATTGGCGCAGACGATGGCGTCGGGCTTGCCATTGGCGGCAAGGCCGGCCTCGGTCACCGACAGCGCCTCGGCGCGGGCGAAGTTGGCGGTCTGCTCGAAGACGATCTGATACTTGTCCTTCAAGGGATCGAGCACATTGTGCACGCCCTTGTTGCGGTCGATCGCCGGGCCGGCACCGGGCTGGCCCTGCAGATGGAACAGCTTGGCGCCGTTCGGGAACGCCGCCACCACGGCGTTGGCTTCCGCCTCGCCGCCCTTCACATTGTCGGCGCCGACATGCGCGAGGATGCCCTCGACGCCGTCGACGCGGCGGTCGATCGTCACTACGGGAACGCCGGCCTTGACCGCTTCCTCGATGGCCGGCGCCAGCGCATTGACGTCGAGCGGCGAGATGACGATGGCGTTGACCTTCTGCACCAGGGCGGCCTCGATGTCGGCGGTCTGCTTGGTGGCCGAGTTCTGGCCGTCGCTTTCGGTCAGATTGACGCCTTGCGTGGCGGCTTCCGCCTTGATCTCGTTCAGCATGTGCACGAAGAACGGAAAGCCGAGACTGGGCACCGAGCCAAGGATGGTGAGCTTATCCTGCGCAAACACCGAGGGCGCGGCAACCATCATGGCGCCGAAAGCCGCGGACGACAGCAGGAATTCACGTCTGTTCATGGGATCCTCCTCCACAAGAACGCACGACCCGAAAACCGGATCGGTTTCAGGAAGGATCATGCGTCGGTTAAAAGTGTGGAGCATCCTCCCTGCGCCCGAAAACGCATGCCGCTCCAGCTGGCCGCCGCTGTAAAAAGAGCCTCCCACCGACGCCTGCGCAGGGATGCTACCCAGCGCCAACCGTTTGTGCAACATCGATATAACAGAGGTGCCGGGCAATTTATCGGAATTGTCGGATTTTTGGATTGCGGGCTGACATCTCACTGAGGCGTCTGGCTTCCATTCCCTCGACCCGGCACTACCTTGGATTGACCCGCGAAGCTTTTGTGATCTGGAGAACCCGTATGAAGCCGCAAATCATCTGCCATATGCTCGCATCACTCGACGGCAGCCTTCATCCAAGCCGCTACACGACAAGTCCGGACGGGACCCGGGCGGAGTGGTCGAGCCTCTACGAGCATATCCACAATGATCTCGCGGCTGACGCCTGGATCGTCGGCCGCGTCACCATGGCCGAGATGAGCAAGGCCGGCGCGCATCCGCCGGCCAATACCGGCAAGGTCGACCGGCCCTATCATTTCGCGCAAAGGGATGCGGGCAGTTATGCCGTGGCGCTCGATGCCTCGGGCAAGCTTCATTTTTCCAAACCCGACATCGGCGGCGACCATGTCGTGGTGCTGCTTGGGCGTGACGTTGCCGACAGCCATCTGGCCGAGCTCGCCGCCGACGGCGTGTCCTATATCGTGTCGGAAGCGGCGGATATGGATCTCGCCGCGATGGTCGAGGTGCTCGGACGCGAACTCGGCATCCGCCGGCTGCTGCTCGAGGGCGGTGCCGGCATCAACGGCTCGTTCCTTGCGGCCGGGCTCGTCGATGAACTGAGCCTTCTCGTCGCACCCGCGATCGATGGACGGGCCGCGAACCAGGCGTTCGTCGAGTTCGGCGAGAGTGGCCTGCCGGGCAAGATGCAGTTGTCCCTGAAGAGCTGCGAAGCGCTGGCGCATGGACTTGTCCATCTGCGTTACGCAGTTACTCCTGGATGAGGGCTGACCGCCTCGTACAGAAGGGCCGGCAATCTGACTGAAGATTACCGGCCCCTGTATCGTCAGCTTCAGCGCCGATGCTTCAGTCGATCAAGCAGCGTATCGCATGGCATCGAGATCGGCGATCAGCGTCGGGCCGGTCGGGTGCCAGCCCAATCGTGCCTGTGTCAGCGCGCTGGAGGCCGGCAGATCCATCGGCGCGAACATCGCCATCCAGCCGAAATGCTCCGCCGCTCTTTCAGGCGCGATGGAAACGACCGGCAATTTCAGGCCCCGGCCAAGCGCCTCGGCGATGGCCCGCACCTCGACGCCTTCCTCGCCGACCACGTGATAGCGCGCGCCCGGCTGCCGCTTTTCCACGGCCAGCCGGTAAAGCCGCGCGGCGTCGAGGAGATGGCCCGCGGAGAAGCGGTTGCGGCCTTCGCCGACATAGGCCGAGACGCCTTTTTCACGCGCGAATTCGATGAGCGGCGTGATAAGCCCTTGCTTGACCGGATTGTGGACCTGCGGCAGCCGCACCACCGACACATTGATGCCGGCGTCCAGCAAGGCATTGCCGGCCAGCTCCGAGGCGATGCGCGGATTGGGGTGGTCGGGATTGAAGACGTCCTCGATCGCCAGTTCGCCATGCCCGGGGCTGCCCATGCCGACCCCGGAGGTGATCACCAGCGGCCGGTCGGAGCCGGCCAGCGCGGCGCCGAGTGCGGCGATGACGCGCTTGTCCTTTTCGCAATTTTCGGCAAACCGCGAAAAATCGTGGTCGAACGCCGTGTGGATCACAGCCTCCGCCTTGGCCGCGCCGTCGCGCAGCCCCTCGGGATCTTCGAGGGTCCCCCGGTGCACCTCGGCACCAGCGGCAGCCAGCGCCTCGGCGCCGGCGTCGGAGCGGGTCACGCCGACCACCTGGTGGCCCGCCTTGATGAGTTCGGGAACCAGCGCCGAACCGATGAAACCGGTCGCGCCGGTGAGAAAGATACGCATGCAAAATCTCCTGCACTAGTTGCCTGCGTAATATTGCTGGTCTATATATCCTATTAAAGTAGTGATCTTATCATGGTATAATGCCTAACAGGATGCCCTCCAATCCCGCCGGCTCGCTGGCAGCGTTCCTCAAAGACCGGCGCACGCGGCTCGATCCGGCTTCCTTCGGCTTTTCGGGCCGCCGACGCACGCCGGGACTGCGCCGGGAAGAGGTCGCCCAGCGCGCCAACATAAGCCCGACCTGGTACACATGGCTGGAGCAGGGCCGCGGCGGCGCACCCTCGGCCGATGTCCTCAATCGCATCGCCAAGGGGCTGCTGCTGACCGAGGCGGAACGCGAACATCTTTTCATGCTCGGGCTGGGGCGCCCGCCCGAGGTCCGCTACAGAGGCGACGAGGGCGTCAGCCCCCGGCTGCAGCGCCTCATCGACACGCTCGATGCCAGCCCCGCCATAGTCAGGACCGCCACCTGGGACGTCGTTGCCTGGAACCGCGCCGCGCGGGTCGTGCTGACCGACTACAGCGCCCTGCCCGAAGGCGAGCGCAACATCCTGCGTTTCATGTTCCTGCGCCCCGTCATCCGCGCCAAGCAGCACGATTGGAAAAACCTGGCCCGTTTCGTGGTCGCTTCGTTCCGTGCCGATGCGGCACGCGCCGGCGCTGTCTCCGAGGTGCGCGAGCTCGTCGACGAACTCTGCAGCGCCAGCCCGGAATTCGACGCGCTGTGGCGCGAAAACGACGTGCTCAGCCACGGCGACGGGACAAAGCGCCTGAAGCACCCGGAACTCGGTGATATCGAACTGGAATATTCGGGCTTCGCGGTCGACGGCCGGCCGGATCTGAGCCTGACCGTCTACAACCCGGTCGACAGCGCCGTCGCCGACCGTATTCGCGCGCTGGCTCTCGCCCGACACCCCAAAGAGTAAGGGCCGGACGGCCCGTCCGCGGGGATGACGCCCGCCCTCAAGCGCGCTCGCAGACCGCTTTCAGGATTTGCAAGGTCGGCCCCCAGTAGAGATTGGCATGCGGACGGATCGCCGGTTCGGCGAAGTCGCTGAGCGTCAGCGTCAGCTTCGTCCCCCCATCCATCGGCGCCAGATCGAAGCTGACCACGGTGTGGTTTTCGGGCACGTCCGCCAGCCGCGAGGCCGACAGCGTGCTCCAGTAGCCGTACGCGAAGCTCTTTTCCGGCTCAAAAGCGCGGATGGTGCCATGGTTCTCGAACGGCATTCCGTGCAGCAGTCCGCGCATCACGATCGCGCCGCCGGCATGCCCTTGCAGGCTGACAGTCAACTCCTCGTCGGACATCCATTGCGGGATCATTTCTGGCATCGTCAGTATCCGCCAGACCTTGGCCGGCTCGGCACTGATGACGACGGTCTTGGTGATCGGCGAGATGTCGAGAGACTCACTCATGCGAAGCAAGTTTATCGCGGATGCGGCGGCGACAATATCGCCGGTCCAAGAACTGCGGATGCCGCCACTGCCCCCTTGCTTTGCGCACGATTGCAGCAGCGCGTCTTGCGAAGCCATTGCAGCCCGTGGCATTTGTCGGCTCCACCAGCACAGACGGCAGCATGACACCACGGCAGACACGACAAAGCGGCAGGCAGGCGGCGCCCGGCGTCAGCCTGAACCGGGCGCTGTCGAAGCTCGGCCTGTGCTCTCGCACGCAGGCCGAGGTGCTGATCGCCGAAGGCCGCGTGCGTGTCGGCGGCAAGGTCGTGCGCGATGCAGCCCTGCGCGTCGACCTCGACCGTGACCGCATCGTTGTCGACGACAGGCCGGTGGTTGCCGAGCGCAAGGTCTATCTCGTCCTCAACAAGCCGCGCGGGCTGGTCACCACCCGCGACGACCCGCAACAGCGCGACACCGTCTATGCCTGCCTGGAAGGGCTCGACCTGCCCTTCGTCTCCCCGGTCGGTCGCCTCGACAAGGCGAGCGAAGGCCTGCTGTTGATGACCAACGACACCCGGTTTGCCAACCGGCTGATGGATCCGGCCTCGCATTTGCCCAAGACCTATCACGTGCAGATCGGCATGGTGCCGGACGCAGCGATGCTGGACAAATTCCGCGCCGGCGTGACCGTCGATGGCGAGACCCTGAGCGCCAGTTCGATCGAACTTTTGCGCAGCGGCGGCCGCACCGCCTGGCTGGAGATCGTGCTCGACGAAGGCCGTAACCGCCACATCCGTCGCCTGCTCGCCGCGCACGGCGTCGAGGTTCTGCGCCTCATCCGCATCGCTATCGGCCGCCTGCCGCTCGGCGACCTCGCCAAGGGTACGGCACGGCATTTGACGCCGGAGGAACTGGAGCTGCTGGCGGGGTGAGCCCCGCGTATCGTCGATGTCGGCGGCCTTGCATCCGCGCCACCTCCTGACAGGAAGCTGTCAGGAGGCCTGGCCTATAGGTGACTCATGGGCCGGGCCGCGGCTCCAGCAATCCAGGAGCAAAACAATGAATTTCGTCTCTGTCCGCATCATCACGTCGGACGTCCAGCGTCTCGTGCGCTTCTATGGCGAGATCACCGGCATGCCCGTGACTATGTACACAGAAGACTTCGCCGAACTCGCGACACCTGCCTGCACGTTGGCAATCGGCAGCACGCGCACCTTGATGCTGTTCGGCGGCGACATCGCCCGCCCCGCCGACAACCACACGGCCATCCTCGAATTCCGCGTCGGCGACGTCGATGCTGAATTCGCCAGGCTCTCGGACCTACTCAGGGATGTAACGGTGCAAAAGCCGACCACAATGCCCTGGGGTAATCGCTCGCTGCTGTTTCGCGACCCCGATGGCAATCTGGTGAATTTCTTCACGCCGGTAACCGCCGAGGCGATCAGGAAATTCGACAGGTAGGGCGGAGCGGTACCGCCGGCCGATGCCGCACTACTTCTGGTTCCATTTCCGGATGACCGGCTCGCTCAGATCATGCTCGTAGCCGAGCACGCTGATGCTTGCCGTATCGAGCACGAACAGCGCGCCGCCTTCGGGCGGCAGCCCGATCCAGCGCGCCGCCAGCACGCGCAAAAAATGCGCGCTGGAAAACACCAACATGTCGGCATTGGCCTTGCGTAACCCGTCAATGATCCTGTCGGCCCGCGCGCCCACATCGGCCGCCATCTCGCCCTTTGGACAACCATCGCGAAACACATTCCAGCCGGGGCGCTCGGCCAGGATCTGTTTTGTCGTCAGCCCCTCATAGGCGCCATAGTCCCACTCCTGCAGATCGTCTTTCTTGACGCTCTGCGCGCCGAAGCCGGCCAATACGCTGGTGTTGTAGGCGCGCTGCGACGGGCTCGACCATACGGCCGAAAAGGACAGGCCCTTGAGCCTATCCGCGACGCCCCGCGCGGCGGCCTCGCCAACCGGGGTCAACGGCATGTCGGTGCGGCCGGTATGCTGCCCCGAAAGGCTCCATGCCGTCTCGCCATGCCGGACCAGATGGATTTGGGGATACACGCTGCTCATGAGATGCCTTTCGATGTGGTCCGGCACCTTAAGCGACGATGCGGCAAGGGGAATCCGCTTGGTACAAAACTGCGTGGTCGCCTGGCCTTGATCCGCGGCGGGCCGGCCCTGTGATCATCCTGGTGCCGCAACTATATCAAGGCCAGCCTCTACAAGGCTCCCGCCACCACAAGGGCACGGGCCCTTGCACAACAAGTCGAGATCATCATGTACAAACATCTGCTCATCGCCACGGACGGATCGGAACTGGCCGACAAGGGCGTTGCCCACGGCCTGACATTGGCCAAGGACCTCGGCGCTTCCGTCACCTTCGTTACCGTCTCGGAACCATTCCCGATCTTCGCCTGGGGCGGCGCCATGGCCGGCTATGCCGCCGGCGATGAGCTCGTCGCCTACAAGGAAGAGGCAGGCCGCTATGCCAAGGAAGTGCTCGCCAAATGCAAGGCGTCGGCGGACGCCGTTGGCGTGGCCGCGGAGGTGGTCCATGTCGAGGACAAGCGGCCCGCCGAAGCCATCCTGGAACTGTCGCAGGCCCTGCGCTGCGACCTGATCGTCATGGCCTCGCACGGCCGTCGCGGACTGGGCAAGCTGCTTCTCGGCAGCCAGACGGCGGAAGTGCTGTCCTACACGGAGATTGCGGTGCTGGTGGTGCGGTAACAGATTTGGCCCAGCGCGCTCCTCACATGCCCGTGAGGCTAAAGCGACAGGATTTATATTGTACGGATTCAATCCGTACCATATAATAGCAGACAAAGGAGATAGCCATGCCTCGCAACGTCGGTGATAACGGTCGAATCGATTTCCGGATTCCGCCCGAAGCGAAAGCCGTGATCGCACGTGCGGCCGCCTTGTCGAATGTCGGCCTGACCGAGTTCGTTACGCGCTCCGCACTGCGTGACGCCCAGGCTGCGATCGAACGCGCCGAACATCTTGCGCTGTCAGAACGGGACAGTCTGCGCGTCCTCGACCTGCTTGAAAACCCGCCCTCCCCGACCAACCGCCTTATCCGCGCCGCCAAAGCCGGCCAGACTCTCGCGTGAACTCCGTCACATGGCAAGAAGTGCCGATCGGGAGACAACATAACCGTGCCGCCTTCGACTGTGGCGACGCGGACCTCAACATCTATTTGCAGCGCTTTGCGCGTCAAAGTCATCAAAGCGGTGGCGCAAAAACTTTCGTCGCCGTGACGGCGCAAGATCCTTTGCGCATCCTCGGCTTCTACTCTCTCAGCCCGGCTTCGATCGACTTTGCCAGGACCCCGGCAGTCGCCAAACGCGGCCTTGGCCGCTATGACGTGCCGGTCTACCGTCTGGGTCGGCTCGCCGTAGACCGTACGATACAAGGCCGCGGCCTTGGCGGCGGTTTGCTGCTCGCCGCCGGGAAGCGCTGTATGGCAGTCGCGGAGGAGCTCGGCGGCGTTGCCTTGCTAATCGATGCCAAAGGTGACCAGGCTGCCCACTGGTATGAAGGTTACGGTGCGATCCGTCTGGATGACGCGCCGCTGTCCCTGGTCCTGCCTTTCGCCGCGATCGCCAAGGCGATAGCTGCATTCTGAACGCCTGCCGCAAGCTACAGAATACCGTCCTCCACAAGATAGACACCCAGCGCCAGCAATCCGACGAAGAACACTTTCCGGAAGGTCTCGATGCTCATCCTCCGGCGCAATGCCTGGCCGGCGAACATGCCGGCCAGCGCCGGCGCAAGGGCTGCGACCGATCCCGCCAGTTGCGCGCTCGGCGACGCCAGGGCACCGGTCCTGAACAGCCCGATGGCGAGCGCCGCCGTCGACACGGTGAAGGATAGGCCGAGCGCCTGGATCAGGTCTTCTTTCTCCAGCCGCAGCGATTGCAGATAGGGCACTGCCGGGATGACGAAGACGCCGGTGGCGCCGGTGACCAGCCCGGTCGCCACCCCGACCAGCGGTGACATCAAGGCTTCGTGGCGCACCGGCGTGGTGAAGCCGGCCTTGGCGAGGCCGAGGATCGCATAGAGCACAAGTGCGGCGCCCAGCCCGGCCGAAGCCGCGCCCGTATGCGTGCCGGTTAGCAGCCCGGCACCGGCAACGGTGCCGAGCATCACGCCGGCCATCATCGTCCATAGCCGCTTACACAGGCCGCCGAAGGACGGGCCGGTCAGCAATTGCCAGAGATTGGTGACCAACGACGGGATCAGCAGCAGCGCCGCGGCCTGCGCAGGCGGCATCGTCACCGCCAGCAGGCCCATCGCAACGGTCGGCAGCCCCATGCCGACGACGCCCTTGACGAAACCGGCGGCGAGGAACACGGCGCCGATCCAGGCGAGGACGCCGGCGCTCAGCATGGTCGTATCTTCAAGGCGGGATCAGTCATGCAGCAGCATATCGGTTGCGTCGGCATCCAGGCTGGCGGCCTTTGCCGGCGCCGCATCGCGGCTGGTGGATACGACCGTCGCCGCGCATCCCCGCAGGCCTGATCCCGCTGGCGCCATGGCAAGGCCAGCCACGGCAATGGCCAGCACGATCGCCGTGCTTTCGAGAATGCCGAGCCGGCCTGACGTTCGTTTGTTCATCACAATTCTCCTTCGAAACTGTTTGACGAAGATCCCGGCCGATCACAATGTGGAAGTTGTGCTGCCAACCTTCGGCCAGGACGAAGGCTGGAGGGCCGATCGCCTTCCCGGGCGCTGAATATTCGCAGGAGCAAAAGAATGCGCTTCGATCTGGTCGATCTCCGCCTGTTCCTGCTGGTGGCCGAACGCGGCAGCATCACCCATGGCGCCGAGCTTGCCGGCCTGGCCCTGGCGTCGGCCAGCGCCCGCATCAAGGGCATGGAGGAGCGGCTCGGCGCGCCGCTCCTGGAGCGCCGCCGCCGTGGTGTGGTGCCAACGCCGGCGGGACAGGCGCTGCTGCATCATGCGCGCGCCGTGCAGAACCAGATCGAGGCCATGACCGGCGATCTGGCCGCCTATGCCACCGGCCTGCGCGCCCGCGTCCGGCTGCTGGCCAACACCGCCGCTACAGCCGAGTTGCTGCGCGACATCCTGCCGGCTTTCCTTGTCGCCCATCCCCAGATCGACATCGATCTCGACGAGCGCCCCAGCCATGAGATCGCGCAAGCCGTGGCCAATGGTGCGGCCGATCTCGGCATCGCCGCAACCTGGGCCGGCCTGTCGCATCTCGAACAGAAACCGTTCTTCACCGACCGGCTGGTGGTGATCGCCGCGCGGAACCGGCCCGGCCTTGAAGGCCGCACCGTCAACCTCACTGAGGTTCTCGGCGAATCTTTCGTCGGCCTCAGCACCGGCCATGCGCTGCAGGAGCACATCACGCGCCAGGCGGCCCGCCTTGGCGGCCATCTGCATGTCCGCATCCGCGTGCCTGGCCTCGACAATGTCTGCCGGCTGGTCGCGCAAGGCGCCGGCATCGCCATCGTGCCGGAAAGTGCGGCGGGTCGTTCCGTGCGCACACTGCGGCTGACCGACGACTGGGCGACGCGCCAGCTCAACCTCTGCGCCCGCCGCTTCGAAGAGCTGACGCCACAGGCAAAACTGTTGGCGGCAGCGCTGGTCTGAGCCCTGACAGCGACCACCTATCACCAGTAGCGCTGAATCATTGCCTTGCTTTTCCAATATCCGTGACGTAGCTTGTTTGCACATTGGCAAAAAAACCGCCAAAGTTTTTTCCTTTTGTGAAAGACGGGGACTTTGCGAGAACATCTCGATCTGACCGATCGGCGGCTGGTCAAACAGCTGTCGCAGGATGCACAGCCGGGCATCAACCGCATCGCGGAGATATTGGCGATTTCGGTGCCGACGGTGCGCACGCGGTTGCGCAACCTGCTCGACCGCAACCTGCTCAAGATCGTCGGCCTGCTGAATCTGACCGAGCGCCCCGAGCTGATCTCGGCCATTGTCGGCATCAATGCCCAAGGGCGCGGCCGGGCTCGCGAACTGGCGCAGCGCATTGCCGAACTGCCCTTCGTCAACTCGGCCTCGGTGGTCACCGGGCGCTTCGACATCATCGTCGACGTGACGGTGGCCGGCGACGTCGCCGACCTCTACCGCGTCACCAGCGAGTTGATCCCCGGCGCCGGCGAGCCCGGCGAAGTCGTGCGCAGCGAGACCTTCGTGGTCATGGCGTCCTGCAACAAATGGGTCAGCCTGCCGGAAGGCTGCTGGTCAGACGACCGCAAGGAGCCGGCATGAAGATCGCGGTACTCGGCGGCCTCGGCCTGCAAGGCCGGGCGGCAATCGCCGACCTTGTTGCCAGCGACGGCGTCGAGGAAATCGTCTGCGTCGACACGGCAGCGGATGGCCCGGCTCGGCTTGCCGGCCTGACCGATCTTGCCCGTGTGCGCTTCGTCGTGCCTGAAGGCGCGATCGGCCCGGCGCAGGCCAATGTGCTTGATGATGTCGACGCCGTCATCGACCTGTTGCCGCAGCCATTGATGCGCGAGGCGGTGCAGGCCGCGATCGCCACGCGCACGCCGCTGGTCACCACCAACTACGCCAAGTCGATCGCCGATCTGGCGCCGGCCGCCGAACAAGCCGGCGTCTCGATCATGACCGAATGCGGGCTCGACCCCGGCATCGACCTCGTACTCTACGCGCGCGCCGCCAGGCAGTTCTCTTCGATCACCGCGATCGATTCCTATTGCGGCGGCATCCCCGAGCCGAAGGCGATGGCCAAGCCGCTGTGCTACAAGGTGAGCTGGAATTTCGACATGGTCCTGGTCAGCCAGAACCGCGACAGCGTCATGATCGAGGGCGGAAAGCGCGTCGCGGTGCCGGCCGGCCAGCAGCACGACAACCCTTTCATCCATGAGATCGAGGTCGCGGGCCTGGGCAGGCTGGAAGCGTTCCCAAATGGCGATGCGCTGCATTATGTCGAGATGCTGGATGCCGCCAAGGGGCTACGCCGCTCCGGTCGCTACACGCTGCGCTGGCCGGGATGGTCGGCCTTCTGGGCGCCGTTGAAGGAGCTTGGTTTCCTCTCTGAGGACAAGGTGCCCGGCACCTCCAACAGCCCGCGCGAATTCCTCGGCCGGCTGCTCGGCCCGCAACTGCAATATGGTCCCGGCGAGAAGGACCTGTGCGTGATGCGCAATGTCTTTTCCGGCCTCGAAGACGGCCGCGCCAAGACGGTGACGTCGGACCTGATCATCGAACGCGATCTCGTTTCCGGCCTGTTCGGCATGAGTCTCGGCGTCGGCTATCCCGCCAGCATCGTGGCGCAGATGCTGGCGCGTGGCGAGATCACCAAGCCCGGCCTGCTCAACCCGCTGCTCGATGTGCCTGACGAACCCTTCTTCGACGAGCTTGCCAGACGCGGCATCAAGGTCACCGAGACGGTGGCCTGGGACTGAGGATTTTCGAACGGTGGCCGCCGCCGGCAACGGCGCTGCCGCTCAAAAAGCACCCCAAAGGGTGAAAAACAACGAAGACATGGAACAATAAAACAAGGAGGACTACCAAATGAAGATTGCCAAGCTTTTCATCGCCGGACTTGCGCTCGCCGGCCTTACCACTGCTGCCTCAGCCGGAACACTGGACGACATCACCAAGCGCGGCGAACTGCGTGTCGCCGTGCAGACCCAGGGACCCCCTTTCTCGCTGGTTGGCGCCAATGGCGAACGCACCGGCAGTTCGGTCGAACTGGCCGAACTGATGGCCAAGGAAATGGGAGTCAAAATCACCTTCCTCGACTTCGACTGGGACGGCCTGATCCCCGCACTGCTGTCGGGCAAGGCCGACCTCTTGGTCGCCGACATGACGCCGACGCTGGCGCGCGGCATGAAGGTCGCCTTCACCACGCCTTACATGTACACCGGCAGCACCGTCTTCACCAAGGCCGACAGCAAGTTCAAGACCACCGAAGACTGCAAGGCCAAGGGCACCAAGATCGCCGTGCTGCTCGGCGCCACCGGCGAGAAGGAAGCCAAGAAAGCCTTCCCCGACGCCGACATCAAGAGCTACAAGGGTGGCGGTCCGCTGCTGCTCGACGCCGTCAACAACGGCCAGGCCGATTGCGGCGTCAACGACGTCTCGGCGGTCAAGGGCCAGTCGACCGCCTATCCGGCCGGCAGCTTCACCATCATGCCGGACCTTCTGTCGAAGGAGCCGCTTGCCTTCGCCACCCGCTATGACGAGCCGGACCTGCTGGTCTGGATGAACCTGTTCCTCAACCAGGTCACCATCGACGGTCGCCTGCAGAAGAACCTCGACTACTGGGTCAATTCCGACGCCTGGAAGAAAGACCACTAAGCAGCGATAAAACCCAGGCGGTTTCGCGCGCGTCTCAAGCGCCGCGAACCGCCTGGAATTTCGCTTCATCCGTCGTTTCCTGCACTCTGGGGATTGCACCCAACGATGCTCGAAAATTTCAGTTTCCGCACCATCGTCGAATACCTGCCGCTGTTCGGACAGGGCCTGATCACGACCGTCTGGCTGTCGGCGCTGTCCTTTGTAGGGGCGCTCATCGTCGGCATCGTGCTGTGCGCCATGAATCTGCAGCGCGGCTGGCTGTTTCGTGTGCCGGCCAAGGCCTATATCGATGCGGTGCGCGCCACGCCCTTGCTGGCGCAGCTCTATTTTCTCTATTTCGGCCTGCCCCGGCTCGGCTTCGTCCTGCCGGAACTCGTCGTCGGCATCCTCGCGCTGTCGTTGAACAGCGGTGCCTATATCGCTGAAATCATTCGCGCCGGTATCTTGTCGATCCCGCGCGGCCAGGTCGAGGCCAGCGTCGCCTCGGGCATGACCTATGTCCAGCGCATGCGCCTTGTCGTCCTGCCGCAAGCCTTCAAGGTGACGATCCCGCCTCTGCTTGGCCAAGCCATCGTGCTGGTCAAGGATTCCGCCCTTCTGTCGCTGATCTCGGTTGCCGAACTGACGCGCGCCGGCCAGTTGCTCGCCTCCGACCGCTTCATGCCGGCCGAAGGTTTCCTCACCATCGCCGCCTTCTATCTGCTGCTCTATTACGGACTGAAGGGACTGGCTGGCGTCTCCAGCCGCTGGCTCGGCACGGCGGGGGCGCGGACATGATCTGGCAACAACTGCAAAGCCTCGCCGGCTCCTATCCGCTGGCCCTGCGCGGCCTCGGCATGACCGTGATGCTGTCGCTGATCAGCCTTGTGCTCGGCACCTTGCTCGGCTTCGGCCTCGGCATCCTGCGCACCGGCGGCAACCAGCTGATCTCGGGCTTGATCGGGGCCTGGGTCGACCTGATCCGCGGCACGCCGTTCCTCGTGCAGATCTTCCTGATCTTCTTCATCCTGCCGGAGTTCGGCATCGAGCTTGACGCCTTCACCGCCGGCATCATCGCGCTGACCAATCTGGCCGCCTGCTTCATCTGCGAGATCGTCGTCGCCGGCATCCGCTCGGTGCCGACCGGCCAGGTCGAGGCGGCGCTGGCGTCCGGCCTGTCGCGCTGGCAGCGCATGCGCCAGGTGGTGCTGCCGCAGGCGATGCGCATCGTGCTGCCGCCGCTGGTCGGGCAATATGTGCTGCTGATCAAGGATTCTTCGGTCGTCTCCGCCATCGGTCTCACCGACCTCACCCGCGTCGGCTGGCTGGTGGTGCAGCGTGTGCCCAACGGCCTCTTGGTCTTCTTCCTCGTCGGCGTCGGCTATTTCATCGTATGCTATCCGCTGATCATGCTGGCCCGTCGGCTGGAGCAGCGCATGGGCGCGGCACATGGCGAGGTGCAGTTGTGACTTCCAACCCCAAAGGTCCAGAAAACATGACCACAACGGGCCTTGCCAAGACCGGTATGATCGACTTTCGCGGCGTCAACAAATGGTTCGGCTCGCTCAACGTGCTCAAGGACATCACGCTCAGCGTCGAGCCGCGCGAAGTGGTCGTCGTCTGCGGCCCGAGCGGCTCGGGCAAAAGCACTCTGATCCGCTGCGTCAACGGCCTGGAGGCGATCAAGAACGGCGACCTCGTCGTCGACGGCCAACGCCTGGGCGACCCCGCCACCAACATGACGCAGCTGCGCACCGAGATCGGCTTCGTCTTCCAGTCGTTCAACCTCTACCCGCATAAGACGGCACTCGAGAACGTCACGCTAGCCCCCATCCATGTCCGCAAGATCCCGCGTGCCGAGGCTGAAAAAGCAGGCCGTGAATTGTTGGCCAAGGTTGGCCTCGCCGACAAGGTCAATGCCTATCCCGCACAGCTCTCCGGCGGCCAGCAGCAGCGCGTGGCGATCGCGCGTTGCCTCGGCATGCGGCCCAAGATCATGCTGTTCGACGAGCCGACCTCGGCGCTCGATCCCGAGATGATTTCCGAAGTGCTCGACGTCATGGTGGCGGTCGCCGAGGAAGGCATGACCATGATGGTGGTGACGCACGAGATGGGCTTTGCCCGCAAGGTCGCCCAGCGCGTGGTGTTCATGGACGCCGGCGCCATCGTCGAAAGCGGCACGCCGGACGAGTTCTTTTCACACCCCAAGACCGACCGCAGCCGCGCTTTCCTGAGCAAGATTCTCAGGCATTGATGTCACGCCTTATAAGACATGCTTCTTTTTCGGTGTATCGACGAACCTCCGTTTGGGCAATGCGGGGCTTCCGTCATTGACGACATAGCGCAAACGCGCTGCAAGCCGTGCTTCCGCTTCAGGCCAATCCTTGAGACTTACCGGAAGCCGCGCGATGAGCTTCAGTTCGCGATCGTAAAGATCCACATGGACGAAAGGAATGACGACGACAACGACAATGACTTGTCCAAAGCCTGCCAACTCGGAGAGTGGGATCGTTTTGTTTCTGAAGAGACGACGGTAGATGATGTTTTCGCCTTCGATGCTCCAACGTGCGTATTGGACAGCAATCCCGGCCACCATGAGACCGACAAGGAAAACACCGATGACCACTCCGGACCAAAGCTCGGCCGGGGTCTGCGCTTCGGGATGCGTGAAAATACCATAGATCATGGCTGCCAATGCGCCCGCGGCACCCAGACAGACCAACCATCCCAACGTTCGTTTTGCTGACCCGGTCTTGAATACAAAATCATTCTGCATAAGATTCCACCTGGTTCACTGTGACCGCGGGTAGCGGGAACCCCGCGACGCATTGGATGTTGAGCCGGTCTTCCCGGCGCTCCTTAAGAGCCAGGTTTCCGTCGGCAGTACACTGCGGTAGATGCAAAAGGGATTGCGGTCGATCCCCACTCTCAGCGTTCCGGACCCTTTTGCAGACCATCATGATCGGCGCCAGGTGCCAAGTCACGCGAGATGGGTCACGAACGCTGGCAGGCCGCCCCGCCGTCTGAGCAGCACGATGGCGAGGAAGGCGATCACGCCGCTCGCGGCGACGACCACCAGCACCCACAGCGAATTGGCGACGGATGTCCGCGCCATCATGAAGGCGAGCGCGAACGGCGCGAAGGCCGAGGTGAACTGACGGGCAGCGCTCGCCCATCCGAGCCGCGCACCATAGCCCTCGCGGCCGAAGAGTTCGAGCGGCAAGGTGCCGCCGACGATGCTGGTGAGGCCGGAACCGAGGCCGAACAGCAACACGAACAGGAAAGCGCCTGGCAGCCATGGCGTCGTCAGGAGCAGTGCGCACAGCCCTGCTGTGATCAGCGATGCGGCGACGACGGCAAGGTGCGTCTGCTGCAGGCGGCCGCCAAACAGCATGTTGATCAACCGGCTGGCGACCTGCGCCGGCCCGAACAGGGTCGAGACGAAGAGGCCTGCGGTTCCGAGCCCCAGCGCCGCCGTCAGCGGCACCATGTGGATGAGGATCGCCGACAGCACGAAGCCCTCGGTGGCGAACCCCGCCAGCATGAGCAGGAAGGCGGTCCGGCCGCGCCGCGCATCGAGCCGCGTGCCCGCTTCATCGGGGGCGGACCCGCGCTCTTCCGGCATGACTGTTGCATGGCGGCGCGACAGGCGCATCAGCCACGCGTGGATCGGCAGGCATAGGCTGAGATTGAGAGCGGCGAACAAAAGATAGACCTCGCGCCATGTCAGATGCGCATGCAGCGCCGAAGTCAGCGGCCAGAACAGGGTCGAGGCGAACCCGGCGATAAGCGTCAGATGGGTGATGCTGCGCTGCGGTCGGGGAACCCCGATCTGCACGATCGCAACGAAGGCGGCGCTGTAGAGAACGAAGCTGGAGGCCAGTTCCATCGCCAGCAAGGCCACAACGAAGCTCACGCGGTCGGGCGCGACGGCGCACAGCGCCAGCGCCACGGCTGCCGCCACCGAGCCGACGGTCATGATGCGGCCGGCGCCGAAGCGGTCGGCCCACCGCCCGGAAGTCGGCGCGAACAGGCTGCCGGCAAACAGCGAGGCCGACAGCGCGCCGAATACCCAACCTTCCCCGAGCCCGAACTCCCCAGCCATTGCCGGCGCCAAGATCGAGAAGCTGTAATAGAGCGTGCCGTAGCCGATGATCTGGGTCAGCCCAAGCGCACAGATCGCCTTGCGCAGGACGGATCGTTCAGGCATCGGCGCCGGCCGCCATATTCTCTCGCGTCTCGGTGGCCAGCGCGGTTGCGCAGCCGCAACCCGATGCGCCCGTGGCCTTGGCGTCCGCATCCCTGACGCAGCAGGCATCTACAGCGGCGGGCGCGGGCCCGCCACAGCAGCCGGCGCTTGCCGCTACCGTCACGACACCGACGGCGCTGCACACGCCGGTCTCCGGCAGCACCAGCCGCACCTCGCGGGCCGCGGCATGGTCTCCGGCAATATCGGCCACCACCGAGCGGACCTGCTCGTAGCCGGTCGCCATCAGGAAGGTCGGGGCACGGCCGTAGGATTTCGAGCCGACGATGGTGAAGCCCGGTTCGGGATGGGCGAGCTCTGCAATGCCATGCGCGGGAACCGTGCCGCATGAGTGGAAGTTTGGATCGATCAGCGGCGCCAGTGCCGGCGGCGCCTCGACGGCGGGATCAAGCGCGATGCGGATTTCGCTCAGGAACGACAGGTCTGGCCTGAAGCCGGTGGTGACGACGATGCGGTCGATGGCCAGGTTGAACGGCTTGCCACCTAGGTTGGCATCGACAACAAGCCCCTCGCCCTGCGTCTTGATGCCGTTGACGGCGAAGGGCGCCAGCATGTTCAGCCTGCCATCCGCCATCGCCTGCCTGGCCGCCAATCCAAGCGCGCCGCGTTCCGGCAACTGGTCGTTCAGCCCGCCGCCGAGCAATCTCTCGATGCTGGCGTGGCGCAGCGCCCAGAAGATTTCGGTGTCAGGCGCCGCATCCTGCAGCTCCATCAGCGCCAGCGCGACGTTGATGGCCGAGTGCCCGCCGCCTATGACCAGGATGCGCTTGCCCGCATAGTCTTCTCTCGCCTTGCCGAGCACGTCGGGAATGCCATAGGCGATGCGTGCCGATGCCTCGCCTTCGCCGGAAACCGGCAGCCCGTCGACGCCGATCGGATTTGGCTGCCACCATGTTCCGGACGCGTCGATGACGGCGCGCGCGAGAACGCGGTGTTCGCCGCCGGCATCGCGATAGCGGATGACGAAGGGCGCGTCCTTGCGGCCATCATTGGCGACCTTGTCGTGTCCCTGACGGGTGATCGCGGTGACCTCGGCGCCGAGCTTCAAATTGGCGGCCATCGCGGGAAGCCGGCCAAGCGGCGCCAGATAATCGCGCACGATCTCGCCGCCGGTCGGCAGGCCCTGGCTGTCCGGCGCCGTCCAGCCGGAGCGGTCGAGCAGCGCCCGCGCCGCCGCATCGATGTTGTATTTCCATGGCGAAAACACCCGCACATGGCCCCAATCGAGCAGCGCCGCACCCACGCTTTCGCCGCGCTCCAGGATCAGCGGACGAATGCCGCGCTCGACCAGATGCGCCGCGGCTGCCAGCCCGACCGGGCCGGCGCCGATCACCGCGACGGGAAGGTTTGTCATCATGTCCATAGGTTCGATCCTTCCGGTATGTTCGAATTATAAGTGCAAAAAAATCAAGCCAGCGCTTTGCCGACGGCGGGCGCGCAGACGGCGTCGGCGCAGCACTCGTCGGCGAGATAGCCGATCAGCGCATTCATGCCGGGATAGTTGGCGCGGCAGATCAGCGTCGTCGCTTGCCGCTCCTGCGTGACAAGCCCGGTGTCGACCAGCCGTTTGAGGTGATGCGACAGCGTCGATGACGGAATGTCGAGCTTGCCCTGGACGCTGCCGACGGCAAGCCCGTCCTCACCGGCGCGCACCAGGATGCGATAGAGCTGAAGCCGCGTCGGATTGCCGAGCGCTTCAAGCTGGGCGGCTGCTTTTTCGAGTTTCATGGAAATAACCATATCCGACCTATGAACCAAGGTCAATAATAATTCGACTATTGTCGAAATAGCGTCAGATCGACCGCTGGTTGACCCGCTTGGCGACCTCTTCCGCACTCTCGACCCGCTCGGAATAGCGGTCCGTCAGGTAGTTGGAGCGGTCGCGCAGGAGCAGGGTGAACTTCATCAGCTCCTCCATCACGTCGACGATCCGGTTGTAATACGATGACGGCTTCATGCGGCCGGCTTCGTCGAACTCGGCGAAAGCCTTGGCGACCGGCGATTGGTTGGGGATGGTGACCATTCGCATCCAGCGGCCAAGGATGCGGAGCTGGTTGACGGCGTTAAAACTCTGGGAGCCGCCGGAGACCTGCATGACGGCGAGCGTCCTGCCCTGCGTCGGTCGTACTCCGCCCATCGACAGCGGCAGCCAGTCAATCTGCGCCTTCATCACCCCCGTCATGGAACCGTGCCGTTCCGGAGAGCACCATACCTGGGCCTCCGACCAGATGGACAGGTCCCGCAATTCCCCGACCTTGGGATGGTCGGCGGACGTCGAATCCGGCAGCGGCAGGCCCGAAGGATTGAAGATGCGAACCTCGGCGCCGAAACGGCGAAGGATCCGCGCGGCCTCCTCGGTGACGAGGCGGGAATAGGACCGCTCCCGCAGCGATCCGTAGAGCATCAGCACGCGGGGCTTGTGAATGGACCTGGGCGTGTCCAGCAGAACCTGCATATCGATTGGTCGAAACTGCTCTTCGTCGACGTTCGGCAGCGCGTCATCGGCAACGTGGTTCTGCTCAGCCAATGCGCTTGTCCTCGGTGTCGACGACGACTTCGCCGTCCTCCTTAACGAACGGCCCGATATTGGGGTTGGGCAGGATGTCGAGAACCGCTTCCGAAGGTCGCGCGAGAACGACGCCGAGACGCGTGACCACGATCGGCCGATTGATCAGGATCGGATGCGCCATCATGAAATCAAGGATCTCGTCGTCGGTCCACTTGGGATTGCCCAGGTCGAGTTCCGCGTAAGGCGTGCCCTTTTCGCGCAGCAAGTCGCGTGGTTTCTTGCCCATCCCGGCGATCAGTTCGACCAGCCTCTCACGCGACGGCGGTGTCTTCAGATACTCGATCACCTCCGGCTCCTCGCCCGACTGCCGGATGATGGCCAGCGTGTTTCGCGACGTGCCGCAGTCAGGATTGTGGTAGATGGTGACGGTCATTGTGCTGCCCTCTCGTTGGACATGGTGTTGCGCACGGCGCCGCCCTCTTCGTACCAACCCTTGCTGCGGTTCACGATCCACACCACCGAGAGCATAACCGGAACCTCGATGAGAACGCCGACCACGGTGGCAAGGGCCGCGCCGGAATTCAGCCCGAACAGCGCGATCGCTGCGGCCACCGCCAGCTCGAAGAAGTTCGACGCGCCGATCAGCGCCGATGGTCCAGCCACGCAGTGCCGTTCGCCGCTGAGGCGGTTAAGCAGATAGGCAAGACCGGAGTTGAAATAGACCTGGATCAGGATCGGCACCGCCAGCAGCACGATCACCAACGGCTGTGCGATGATCTGCTCGCCCTGGAAGCCGAACAGCAGCACCAGCGTCGCCAGCAAGGCAATCAGCGACAAGGGCTGCAGCGTGGCAAGCAGGGCATCGAGCCCGGCCTGTCCCCTCGCTACCAGCAGCCGGCCACGAACCACCTGCGCGACGATCACCGGCGCGACGATGTAGAGTGCGACCGACAGCATCAGCGTGCCCCATGGCACGGTGATCGCCGACAGGCCGAGCAGCAGGCCGACGATGGGCGCGAAAGCGACGATCATGATCGCATCGTTGAGCGCCACCTGCGACAGCGTGAAATTCGGCTCGCCGCGCGTCAGGTTCGACCAGACGAACACCATCGCCGTGCAGGGCGCCGCGGCAAGGATGATCAGCCCGGCTATGTAGGAATCGATCTGCGCGGCCGGCAGCCACGGCCGGAACAGCCAGCCGATGAAGAGCCAGCCCAGCAGCGCCATCGAGAACGGCTTCACCGCCCAATTGATGAACAGCGTCACGCCGATGCCGCGCCAGTAGGTACCGACCCTGGCCAGCGAGGCGAAATCGACGCGCAAAAGCATCGGCACGATCATCAGCCAGATCAGCACGGCGACAGGAATGTTGACCCTGGCGATCTCGGCCGACGCGATGGCGCCGAACACGCCCGGCAATAGGTGGCCAAGCGTGATGCCTGCGACGATGCATAGCGCCACCCATACGGTTAGATATTTTTCGACGAAGCCGATGCCGGGCCGCGCCGCATTGTCCGCGTTCAGAGCGTGATCGGTCATGATGGGGTCCTTGGTTCAGCCGGCCTTCGGCAGGTTGCGGCCGATCTCGTCCAGGCGCTTCTGTAGTGCGAGCTTGTCGACCATGTTCATGGGCAGGCTGACGAAGATCGAGACGCGGTTGTTAAGCATGCGGTAGGCTTCGGCGAAGGCGAGATGTTTTTCGGCGTCGGTGCCTTCCATGGCAGCGGGATCGGGAATGCCCCAATGTGCCGTCATGGGCTGGCCCGGCCAGATCGGGCAGGATTCATTGGCGGCGTTGTCACAGACGGTGAAGACGAAGTTCATCTCCGGCGCGCCGGGAGCCGCGAATTCTTCCCAGCTCTTCGAGCGAGCAAAAGACGTGTCGTAGTTCAAGGTCTTCAAAAGCTGGAGCGCGAAAGGATGAACCTCACCCTTCGGCTGCGATCCAGCTGAAAATGCCTTGAACTTGCCGGCCCCGACACGGTTCAGGATTGCTTCTGCGAGGATCGATCGGGCCGAATTCCCCGTGCAGAGAAACAAGACATTATAGATTTGATCACCCATGGCTTCCTCTCTCAACATTTGCAGGTCACGGCCTGGATAACTGGCTGACACAGTTCCGGCGCGCCGTTGCAGCAATCTTCCATCAGATACGCCAGCAGGTCGCGCAAGCCGGTCATGTCGGCGACGTAGCGCACGATCCTTCCCTCGCGTTCGGGGCGAACCAGCCCGGCATGGGCGAGCACCTTCAGATGCGCCGACATGGTGTTCTGGACCGTGTCGAGCCTCGTTGCGATCTCGCCCGCCGGAATGCCTTCCGGGCCGGCACGCACGAGCAGCCGGAAGACATCCAGCCGCGTCTCCTGGCCAAGTGCGGCCAGCGCGTTCAAAGTGTCCTTCTTATCCATATATCTGAATCCTTGGATTTATGGATACCTGCATATCGACTTCCCCGCCATCTGTAAAGCCTTTCCGCCGCTATGATGTGACGGCCAGCACCTTTCCCGTATCGTGCTGGCGCACGAAGTCCACACGGGCGCCGTCCCAGTGGTAGCTGTAGTGGCGACCCTGCACTGGAATGGTAATGACATCGGGCCAGAAGATGCCGATGCAGCCGCCGCCCGGCATGCGCACGCTGTTCCACACCAGCCCGTCGCTGCCTGCTGCCCGCAGCGCCCGCCCTTCCGCCTGCGAGGCGGAATAGTCGTCCGGGTCGAGCACGCCGGGCACGGCGTTGACATCATCAAGGTCGCGGTCGACGCCGCCGATCAGCACACGAAAGTCAGCCGTCCAGCCCGGCCCCTCATTGGTGGCACGCATGAATTTCTGATGGTGGTGGATGGTCTCGGCGAGCGCGACGTCCTCGCTGTCGCCGGCATAGTAGATGCCGTAGCTGCCATCCGAGAAGCGGCCTGGCCGCAGCGTCGAACAGTGCACGAAAGGCGCCATCACGAAGCTGGCGCCGGGGCCGGAAACCCGCCTTGCGGCCGAAACCTTGCCGAGATCGCCGATCTCGAACCTTATGCGCGGGTTTGTCTTCGCCTCGACGGCAGCAAGCGCCTCCCAGTCGCGCGGATCGGCAATGTCCTCGAACAGGTCGATCGGCGGGTGGATAGAGCGGATGATGCGGAACGTCTGGTGCCAATGGACGCCGCGCCGGACCGCAAGCCCACTCACCATGCACCACGCTCCGCATCGAGCCATTCGCGCATCGCCGAGAGATCGGAGATTTCGCCGCGCAACATCAGGTCGAGCGCCGACTGGCCGCCGAAGGTGGCATTGGGCTTGCGGATCCAGGCGTAGCCGCGCGCCGGCTCCGTGAACAGATAGCGCAGGCCCTTGTGGATGCCCATCAGATGCGCCATGCGGGTGCGCAGATCGCGGTCGATCCTGCCGACGCCGCCTTCCTTCGCCCCAGTCTTCCAACGCGCCCAGGTCCGCGCCGACATGCCGCCGAGCAGGATGCAGGCCTCCAGGTCGGTGAGGTTCCAGGCCTTGAACAGATTGACCGTGGTGCGCGCCAGAGCGCCCGCTTCTTCATCCGAGATAGCGGCTCCGAACGTGGCCGGCGTGGTGATTATGGACTGAAGCTGCATTACGCTCGCCTTGCTGATTGGCAGATATATAGCATGAGTTTGCCAATTGGCAAGAGTGCGGGAAGTGGCAAGGCTTGGCTGCAAATGAAAAGGGCGCGGCCCACACCGCAGGGCGCGCCCTTCATTGCATCACACTGTGACGTGCCTATTCCGCCGCCTCATAGCCCGCGATGCATTTGATCTCGAGGAAATCCTCGAGCCCGTATTCGGCATATTCGCGGCCATTGCCCGACTGCTTGTAGCCACCGAACGGCAGGCCGGCGTCCCACTGGGGATAGTTGATGTAGACATTGCCGGTGCGCATGCGCGCCGCGACTTCGCGCGCCTTCTTCATGTCCTTGGCCTGGATGTAGGAGGCAAGGCCATAGACGGTGGCGTTGGCGGTCTCGACCACCTCGTCGACGCTGTCGTAGGGCATGATCGCCAGCACCGGCCCAAAGATCTCCTCGCGCGCGATGCGCATGTCGTGGGTGACGTCGGCGAACACCGTCGGCCTGACATAATAGCCGCGGTTGAGTTCGGCCGGACGGCCGGGGCCGCCGGCAACCAGCGTCGCACCCTCGTCGATGCCTGCCTGGATCAGGTCCTGGATCTTGTCGAACTGGACCTGGCTGACGACCGGGCCGAGCTTGGTGCCGGCTGCGTCGGCGGGGCCGACGGTGAACTTTTCCGCGGCCGCCTTGGCATAGCCGGCCGCCTCGTCATGGCGGTCGCGCGGCACGAACATGCGCGTCGGTGCGTTGCAGGACTGGCCACTGTTGCTGAAGCAGCCGGCGACGCCCTTGCTGACGGCGCTTGCGAGGTCGACATCCCCGAACAGGATGTTGGCAGACTTGCCGCCAAGCTCCTGGTGCACGCGCTTGACGGTGTCGGCGGCGGCCTTGGCCACCAGGATACCGGCACGGGTTGAACCGGTGAACGACATCATGTCGATGTCGGGATGGCTGGACAGCGCCTGGCCGACGCCGGGACCGTCGCCATTGACGAGGTTGAAGACGCCCTTCGGCACGCCGGCCTCGTCCAGGATTTCGGCGAAGATGATGGCGTCGAGCGGCGCGATCTCGGAGGGCTTCAGCACCATCGTGCAGCCGGCGGCCAGCGCCGGACCGACCTTGCAGGTGATCTGGTTGAGCGGCCAGTTCCACGGCGTGATCAGCCCGACGACGCCGATCGGCTCCTTGACCACCAGATGGTTGCCCTTGACGTGGCGGAATTCGAAAGTCTTCAGCGTCTCGGCCATTTTGGTCAGATGCGCCAGCCCAATGCCGACCTGGCTGTCCAACGCCATCTGGCGCGGCGCGCCCATCTCGCGTGACACAGCGACGGCAAGATCGCCACTGCGCTTCTTGTAGACCGCGATGATGCGGTTCAGCAGGTCGAGCCGCTCACCAACCTCTGTAAAACCAAAGCTGTTGAAGGCGCGCTTGGCGGCAGCCACCGCCTTGTCGACATCGGCCTTGGAGCCGAGCGAAATCTGCGCAAAGGCGTCCTCATTCGAGGGATCGATGACGTCCAATGTATTGGGCACAACAGGATCGACCCACGCGCCTTCGATATAGAATTGCAGATTGTGTGACATGGTTTTCTCCTTGGCCGCATGGCCGCGCCGGGCCGTCATATCTGGCTGGAGATAACGATGCACAAACGCCGCTGTCAAACGCAACCCCCGAAGTCGTTGAGCCAGTGCGGCAGTGATTGAGCCAGAGCGGTTGGGCCAGCGAGTAGTGGTGGGGATGGACTACAGCAAGATATGCCCGGCCTCGACCAGAAACCGCCTCGCGGCGGCCTGATCCGTCGCTTTCACCAACAGATGGTCACCATCGAAAGTGGACACCAGGAAGATGCCCAACCCGTTTTCCGACAACGGCCTGATAACCGACAGCACGATACCGGTTTCATCGAAGGCAAACGGGCCCTCGAGTTTGAAGGCCACCCAGTCGATATCCTGCTTGACGGCATGCGGCACGCGGTCCTGCAAGCAAACGATCGAAAGCTCGTCGTCAGTCCTTGTGATGCTGACGAAGCCTGGCCCGTCCGCCCAACCGGGAATGATCTCGCCCGCCTCCAGCCGGGAAACCGCGTAAAGCCCTAGGAGTTGCTTAAGCCTGACCCTGGCAGCCATTATCGAACTCCTTCGTCAGATTGCCGGTAATCCCGCGAGCCTCTTGCTCATATAGACCGTCATGCCGCCCATGAACGGCTCTTCCCGATCGATGACATAGCCCTGCCTCTTGTAGAGCGACACATTCGCCTCGAAGGCGCCATTGGTCAGCAGGCGAAGCTCGGCACGTCCTGCTTCGATTGCCTTGCGCTCGGCCAGCTCCAGCAACAGCCGGCCAATCCCTCTCCCCTGCGCATCCGGTGCCACGCAGACATTCTCGATCCAGAGGTGATCTGCGGCCAGGATGGTTTCAATCATCCCGACAATGCCGCCATCCTCGACGGCGAGATCGAACGGATCCTCGGCAACAGCCTTGTCGTAGTCGGCGCGCATAGGCAGCGGCTCGCGGCCGATCACCGGCACCCATTTGGCATAGGCGGCGCGAACGATATCCCGGATCGCGGCGGCGTCAGCGGGCTCGGCCGGCCGAAGCCGGATAGAAGAATTGTTGGTCATCAAAGTGCTCCAGATATGAAAAACCCCGCCGGCGGTGTCGCGGGCGGGGCTGGAAACGAACGAACCGGATCTATCCTGCCGGTCTTTGTCGTCGCGCAATCAGTCTGCCGCTCCGCACTGAATCGCTGCGGGCCTTGCGATAAACGGCAATTGATCGATGGACAAAATATGACCGGAACGCTGAACAAGGGTGCGGATGGTTGCCATCCTGAACCTGGCCTATTTCGGGATCGAGTTTGCCGTAGCCGTCTGGATCGGATCGGCATCGCTGTTCGCGGACAGCATCGATTTTCTGGAGGACGCATCCGACAATCACCGCCGCCGCCGTCGAGATGCAGGGACGCGCGGCAAGCAACAATTACTGGGCCAGTTTCTCCCTCCCCGCGCAACACAGCCTGACCGCGCCTTCGGGAATCGTTGCCCCCGGCGGCCGGTGGCGGCGCAATGCCCGGCCAATGGAACACCCTCCATCGCCGTCGCCGATATCCACACAAATCCGGCGGACCCGGCCCGGCCTTGGCGACGGACGGCGCGGACGGGAATCTATCAGCCGCATCTGGTGGACGACGACCAGCGGAGCAACGACCGCGGCATGTTCTAGGCGGCGCGCCGGCAGGCGATGTCGCATCTGGACTGCACCCGCAGTCGTTCTATCTTTTTGCTCGACCCAGACCAAGCACCGGAGCCATCGCCGTGACCGTTACCGACCTCTATCGAGGCTACATCGCCTGCCTCAACAATCAGGATTGGCAAAATCTGCATCGCTTCGTCCATGACGAGGTCCACTACAATGGCGACCGCGTCAGGCTGGCGGGGTACCGCGAAATGCTGGAGCGCGATTTTCGGGAGATCCCAGACCTCTATTTCGACATCCAACTGCAAATCGCCGAACCGCCGTTCATAGCCAGCCGGCTCCAGTTCAACTGCACGCCGAAGGGAACCTTCTTCGGCCTGCCCATCAACGGCCGGAAGATCTCCTTCAGTGAGAACGTCTTCTATGAATTCCTCGACGACACAATCAGGAACGTCTGGTCGGTGATCGACAAGGCGGCGATCGAAGCGCAGCTTTAATCCAGGTCGGCCAGAAGATGACGCACAGCCAATGCCCCACCGATCGTTCGTAAAAACCGATCATTATGACGAAAATAATTCGTTGGAAAGATTATTTGAGGAATGACATTCTCCCCGCGTACTCGCCTGGAGCATTGCATTGTCTTCCGTTTCCCACTTCGCGAACGATATTCCGAAAAGCGCTTTTCCTGCTGATCTGACACCAAGGCGGAAATCCCTCAACTGGAATGGCATCGTCCCCGGCGTCGTCCTTGTCACGATGATCACGGCTGTTGCCTTCTCGGCCCGCAATGTCTCCGGCGTCGCCTTGTTCAGCCCGATGATCCTGGCCGTCGTTGCCGGCATGATCCACTCCAACGTGCTCGGCACACCGGTGCACGCCAAAGCCGGTATCGCATTCTCGCAAAAGCGCCTGTTGCGCTTCGCCATCGTGCTGCTCGGCTTCCAGCTGACGCTCGGCCAAGTCGTCTCGATCGGCGCCGGCGGCGTCGGCATTGTCGCGGCCACGCTTGGTGCCACCTTCGTTTTCACCATCACGCTCGGTCGGCTGATCGGCGTCGACGCCAAGCTGGCGCAGCTGATCGCCGCCGGCACCTCGATCTGCGGCGCCTCGGCTATCGTCGCCACCAACATCGTCACCGATGCGCGCGACGAGGACGTCACCTACGCCGTCGCCTCGATCACCTTGTTCGGCACCGTCGCCATGCTCGGCTTCCCGCTCATGGCGCCCATGCTCGGCCTCGACCAGCACGCTTTCGGCCTGTGGGCAGGCGCCTCGATCCATGAAGTGGCGCAAGTCATCGGCGCCGGCTTCCAGAACGGCACCCAGTCCGGCGAGATCGCCACCGTCGCCAAGCTGACCCGCGTCGCCATGCTGGCGCCGATGGTCGTCGCGCTCGGCCTGATGGCGCGCCGCAGGAGCAGCAGTGAGGTGGCGGCGCGGCCGCCCATGCCGTGGTTCGTCGCCGCCTTCGTCGCCATCGTGGCGCTGAACAGCCTCGTCACCGTGCCGGCCGAGGTGAAATCGGCAATGGCGCTCGCCACCACCATCATGCTGACCATGGGGCTGGCCGCCATGGGCCTGCAGGCCGACATCTCGCAGTTGCGCTCACGCGGCCTGCGCCCCTTGGCGCTCGCCTTCTCGGCCTTCCTGTTCATCGGCTGCTTCAGCCTGCTGCTGGTGAAATTCGCCTAGTCTAAACCGGGCATAGTCCTCGAACGAACTCGCCGCGGCATAGATCGCCGCCAGCGTCTCGATGCCGGCCTGGTCGGCCTTGTCGAAGCGGCCGGGCAGCGGGCTGTCGAGATCGAGCACGCCGAAGACGCCTTCATCGTCCTCGAGCAGCACCACCAGTTCCGAGCGCGAGTCGGCATCGCAGGCGATGTGGCCGGGAAAATCATGCACGTCCTTGATCAGCATCGAGGTGCCGAGTTCGACCGCCGTTCCGCACACGCCTTTGCCGACGGCGATGCGCACACAGGCCGGCTTGCCCTGGAACGGCCCGAGCACCATTTCCTCGTCCGATTGCAGGAAATAGAACCCGGCCCAGTTGAGGTCCGGCACCATCTGGAAGATGAGTGCTGCGGTGTTGGCCGCATTGGCGATCGAATCGCGCTCGCCGTCGAGCAGCGCCTTAAGCTGAGTGGCGAGGTCGCGGTAGAACGCGGCCTTGTCTGAGGTGTCGATGGCCTTAGCCGCAAACATGAACGTGTCTCCGTATAGGGGATGGCGGTTCGTCCGATCGCTTGCCAAAGTCGGGCGAGCTCCGCGACCAAGGGCCGCCTGGACAGTCTAGCGTGGATTGCGTCCCCTCCGAAAGCCGCAAGATCAGGGGTGCCGCCCGGCGCTGGGCCGGACGGCAAGGCAGCCATGCGTAAACTTTGCGATGGATCGTCTTGAGAATCATGACGGCCCCGATCGGGGGCCGCCATTCACATCTCAAACAGATCGGACAAGTCCTGCGTTTTAGTAGCCGCCCATGCCACCGCCGCCCGCCGGGGCAGCGTCTTTCGGCGGGATGTCGGTGATCATCGCTTCGGCGGTGATCAAAAGGGCCGCGATCGAACCGGCATCCTGCAGTGCGGTGCGCACCACTTTCGCCGGATCGACGATGCCTGCCTTGATCATGTCAACATAGACCTCGTTCTGGGCGTCAAAACCCTGATTGTGGTCCTTGCTGTCGGTGAGCTTGCCGACGACGATGGAGCCCTCGACGCCGGAATTCTCGGCTATCTGGCGGATCGGCGCTTCGAGCGCCCGCAGCACGATCGTGATGCCGGCCGTGACATCGGCATTGGCGCCGGTCAGGCCGCCAAGCACCGAGCGGGCACGCAGCAGAGCCACGCCGCCGCCGGGCACGATGCCTTCCTCGACCGCCGCGCGGGTGGCGTTCAGCGCATCGTCGATGCGGTCCTTCTTTTCCTTGACTTCCGACTCGGTGACGCCGCCGACGCGGATGACGGCTACCCCGCCGGCGAGCTTGGCCAGCCGCTCCTGCAGCTTCTCCTTGTCGTAGTCGGAGGTCGTCTCCTCGATCTGGCCCTTGATCTGGGCGACGCGCGCCTGGATCGTCGCCTTGGTGCCGGCACCGTCGATGATCGTGGTGGTGTCTTTCTCGATCAGCACACGCTTGGCGCGGCCGAGCATCTCGATGGTGACGTTTTCAAGCTTGATGCCGAGGTCCTCGGAGATCATCTGGCCTGATGTCAGCACGGCGATGTCTTCCAGCATCGCCTTGCGGCGATCGCCGAAGCCCGGCGCCTTGACGGCCGCGACCTTGAGGCCGCCGCGCAGCTTGTTGACGACCAGCGTCGCCAGAGCCTCGCCCTCGACGTCCTCGGAGATGATCAGCAGCGGCCTGCCGCTCTGCACCACCGCTTCGAGGATCGGCAGCATCGCCTGCAGATTGCCGAGCTTCTTCTCGTGGATAAGGATGTAGGGCTCTTCCAGCTCGACGCGCATCTTGTCGGCATTGGTGACGAAATAGGGCGAGAGATAGCCGCGGTCGAACTGCATGCCTTCGACGACATCGAGTTCGGTCTCTGCGGTCTTGGCTTCCTCGACGGTGATGACGCCGTCATTGCCGACCTTGTCCATCGCCTTGGCGATCATCTCGCCGACGCTGGCATCGCCATTGGCGGCGATGGTGCCGACCTGTGCGATCTCGGCCGACGACTTGACCTTCTTGGCGCGCGCCTGGATTTCCTTGACCACGGCGGAAACCGCCTGGTCGATGCCGCGCTTCAGATCCATGGGATTCATGCCGGCGGCGACCAGCTTGGCGCCTTCGCGCAGGATCGAGGCGGCCAGCACCGTGGCGGTGGTGGTGCCGTCACCGGCGAGGTCGTTGGTCTTCGAGGCCACTTCGCGCACCATCTGGGCGCCCATGTTCTCGAACTTGTCGGCAAGCTCGATTTCCTTGGCGACGGTGACGCCGTCCTTGGTGATGCGCGGCGCGCCATAGGCCTTGTCGATGATGACATTGCGGCCCTTAGGGCCGAGCGTGACCTTCACCGCATTGGTGAGGATCTCGACGCCGCGCAGCATGCGGTCGCGCGCGTCGGTGGAGAATTTGATTTCCTTGGCAGACATGATTTTTATCCAGTTCGTTCGGAGAAAATGAGGTCAGGCAGCTTTCTTGGCGGCCACGGTCTTGTCGGTTGCAGCGCCCTTGTCGATAATGCCAGTCTCGCTCTTGTCGATGACGCCCATGATGTCGGCTTCCTTCATGATCAGAAGGTCCTCGCCGTCGATCTTGACCTCGGTGCCCGACCATTTGCCGAACAGGATGAAGTCGCCGGCCTTGACGTCGAGCGGAACAAGCGCGCCGTTTTCGTCGCGTGCGCCAGGCCCGACGGCGATGACTTCGCCCTCCTGCGGCTTTTCCTTGGCAGTGTCGGGGATGATGATCCCGCCCTTGGATTTGATATCGCCTTCGGCGCGACGAATGACGACGCGGTCGTGGAGTGGCCGAAATTTCATGGGAACTTTCTTTCTGGGGCCGGCACAGGCGGCCACGCCCCTCCTCTATAGACGCGTTGGCACTCGATAGATAGGAGTGCCAAAAATTATTCGCGGACCACATTAAAATATTCAAAAGTATTATTTCAGCTGGCCGTTTCGTGTTATCCGCAGAATGTCAAATAATTCAAAAGATTGAATTTTGCCGATCGAGTGCCTATTTATCGGACAAGTTCACTTTCACGATTTCAGGCACAAGGGAGATTTCTTCGATGGCCGAAGGCAATCAGACGATCATGGAAAAAGCTGAAGCCCGCTTTGTCGACAAGCAGAAGAAGACAGCGGAGAAAAACAAGGCGACCGCCGAATATATGTCCGAGGCAAGAGCCAGGGAAATCAAGACGGCAAGGCTGAGGGAGCTTCGGCTGGCCAAGGAAGAGGCCGATCGTGTCGCCGAGGCCCTCAATCCGACGCCGAAGAAGAAGCGGGTGACCAAGAAAGCCACGGAGGCCAAGACATGAGCCTCACCTTTCCCAACCGCAGCCGCAGCTATGACGAAGCGGGCCAGCGCATTCGTTTCGTTGGCCATGACGGCATGTTCCAGATCTCGTTTTCCGTCGCTGCCGACGCCATGGCCAAGATGCGGCCGGGCACAGCTGCCGACGAAGCCGGTTATCTCCAGACATTCGACACCGAGAGCAGCGCCATCCGCGAGGTGGCGTCGAAGGCCTATGACCGCACCCGCAAGAGCATGTATGTGCTGACGGCGGCCGATTTCGGCTGAAATGGCGGCGAGTTGGCGCTGACCGCGATCAGGTCTTGCGCTCGGCCCTTTCGCGGCGTCTGACGTCGCGGACATTCATCTGCACGACCATGTCCTCGGCCTCGCGCGGCCCCATCCCGACCATCACCTTTTGCCGGACAACCGCAGGCTGGCCGGTGAAGACATCGATGATGCTCCAGCTCTGGGGAAGCTCCATGCGCAGCGTGTAGCGGTTGGCCATGGCGGTCAGCCTTGCATCGTGAAAAACACGGCGCCCAGGATCAGCACCGTCCAGGCGACGACCGACAGTTTCAGCATCATGCCGCCACGCACGGCCAGAAGCTTCCGCAGGTGCGGCACACCTGCCGACGAGACCGGTGCCGCCGCCAAGGCGACAGGGGCCTTGAGGCCAAGTTTTCCAAAGACGGGCAGCAGCGACGGTTCACGCACGAAAGGCCTCGAATGTCAGGGAAAAGCGAAGCAAGAACGCTCGCGCCCCTTCCATAGCACTTTTTCGCGAGCGCCTGCATGCCAAATTCAAGACAGGACTGCTTTGACGGCCAGTCCGTACTGCCTTCGCAACACACAATCTATTCGTGGGAACTGACTGCGCCCGGGGCAGATTGGGACGCCAAATTTGGAGGCCTCGCCTCGGGATCGAACCGAGGCTTCAGAGATTTGCCGTCTCCAGCGTAGCCGCTCCGCCACGAGGCCATGGCTGTGAAGTAGCGGCCAAATATTTACGGAAAGGTTAATCCCGAGGGATTGTTCAGAATTTTCGGGGTCGAGCTTCAGAGCGTTCGCCAGCCAACCTTGCCGGGTCTCGCTTCCGGCGCAGAGTTGAGATCCTTCACGCCCCAAGCGGCAGCCCGCCCCGTCTCGACCGAGGGCCTCCAGCACTGCGACTGACGTTCTTCCCCTGAGCTACGCGCTTCCGAGGCTGCTTTTACCCCGCGTTGCATTTCGGAGGAGAGGAGCGGAGGCCAACCAACTTTCCCCTTGAACAGCGATTCGATCTGGCTTAGCTTCATCTGAGAAAAGGTTTTCCCAAACAATCGTCGTCGGGCTCGGCCACCTGCCGGGCCTTACCCGGCTCGGTAAGAGAAAACCTTTTCCCAACCAAGGATCTCGGCGCGATGCCATCGGACGATCTGCCTGTTCCGGTCTTTTCCAAGCCAGTCACCTTGCGTGACGTGGCCGCCCAGGCCGGAGTCAGCGTCGCCACCGCATCCAAGGCGCTCAACAGCCAGGGCCGGATGACAGCCGAGACGCGCGAACGCATTCGCGAGACCGCCCGGCGGCTCGGCTTCCGGCCCAACAGCCTGGCGCAAAGCCTGCTCCGGCGCCGCAGCTTCACCGTCGGCCTGCTCACCAACGATACCTATGGCCGCTTCTCGCTGCCGCTGATGTCGGGCATTTCGGACGCGCTGGTCGACAATGGCGTCTCGGTGTTCCTGTGCAATGTCGAGGAGGATCCGCGGCTGGGCCAGATGCATGTCGACGCCATGCTCGACAAGCGCGTGGACGGCATCATCGCTACCGGCAAGCGCATCGATCGCCATCTGCCCGTCGACCTCTCCAATCTGCGCGTCCCGGTGATCTATGCCTTCACGCAGCCAGATCCCGACGCCGTCGCTTTCGTCTCGGACGATGTTGGCGGCGCCCGGCTGGCCGTCGAGCATTTCTGCCGGCTGGGCCGCAAGCGCATCGCCCACGTCACCGGGCCGGCGAGCTTTGCCGTGGTGCACGCGCGCGTCCAGGCTTACCGCGACGTGCTCGTCGAAAACGGCCTGACGGTCAGCGAGCCGCTGCTCGGCTCCTGGTCGGAAGCCTGGGGTCACCAGGCGGTTGCGCAACTGTTCGACGGCAAAAGCGAAAGGTCGGACGCGGTCTTCTGCGGCAACGACCAGATCGCGCGCGGCGTCATCGATGCTCTGCGCGAACGCGGGCTCGACGTCCCCAGTGATGTCGGCGTCATCGGTTTCGACAATTGGGAGATCGTGGCCGAGGCGACGCGCCCGCCGCTGACCTCTGTCGACATGAACCTGGTCGCGCTCGGGCGCGAGGCCGGGTTGACCCTGCTTTCGCTGGTCGGCGGCAAGCCCGCCGCGCCAGGCATTCGAAAACTGCCGTGCCGGCTGGTGGTGCGGCAGTCATGCGGCCATCCGCCGGGTGGCTGAAAACGAAGCGCCGCGCAATCGGCGCCGAGCCGCGGACCGCGGCCAACCTTGGAGGAGGAGAACATGAGGAACCTGATTGCCAAACTGACTCTGGCCGCTGCCGTTTTGGGTGGCGGTCTCGGCACTGCCGCCGCCGAGACGGCCAACATTTGGGTGCGCGCCGACGGCTCGAATTTCATGCCGAGGATCGTCGATGCCTACAACAAGGCGCACACCAACCAGGTCAAGCTCGACATCATTCCCAATGCCGAGATCATCCCGAAATACGGTGCCGCGGCCGCCGGCGGCACGGCGCCCGACGCCCTGTCGCTCGACCTGATCTACACGCCGTCCTTCGCCGCAGCCGGCCAATTGGAGGACATCACCGACTGGGCCAAGTCCCTGCCCTATTTCTCGAGCCTGTCGCCGGCGCATGTGAAGACCGGCACCTACAAGGATCACATCTATGGCCTGCCCTTCTCCGCCGACGCCTCGGTGCTGATCTGGAACAAGAAGCTGTTCAAGCAGGCCGGCCTCGACCCCGAAAAAGGTCCGGCCAACTGGGCCGAGATCGCGGCCGATGCCGAGAAGGTCAACGCGCTCGGCGGCAACATCAAGGGCTTCTACTTCTCCGGCAATTGCGGCGGCTGCAACATCTTCACTTTCACACCCCTGATCTGGGCGTCGGGCGGCGACATCCTGAGCGAAGACGGCTCGAAGGCGACGCTGGACAGCCCGCAGCTGCGCGGCGCCATCGATCTCTACCGCTCGATGGTCAAGAAGGATCTGGTGCCGGCGGGCGCGCAGACCGATACCGGCGCCAACTTCTTTGCGGCATTTGCCGCCGGCAATATCGGCATCTCGCCGTCCGGCGCCTTCGCCATCGGCGCGCTCAACACCCAGTATCCCGATATCGACTACGGCGTCACCTTCCTGCCGGGCAAGGACAGCGGCTGGTCGTCCTTTGCCGGCGGCGACAATTTCGTCGTCACCAAGGGCACCACGAAACTGCCCGTGGTGAAGGAATTCCTCGACTTCGCCTATTCGCTCGAAGGCCAGACGATCCTTGCCAAATACGGCAGCCTGCCGGTGCGCGGCGACATCGCCAAGGAAGCGCTGAAGGATCTCGATCCGCGCTACCAGATCGCCGCCGAGGCCATGGCCAAGGGCAAGACGCCCTATTCGGTGGTGTTCAACGACCTGATCAACTCCGCCAACGGGCCGTGGACGCAGATGATCAACGAGGTCTTCTTCGGCGACGATGTCGATGGCGCCATCGCCAATGCGCAGGAGACGATGCAGTCGATCATCGACCAGGCGCCGCAGAAGTAGCGCCAACCCCACCTCCCCCTCGAGGGGAGGTCGGACCGCAGGTCCGGGTGGGGTCGCCTCGGCAGTGCTCGACGTTCCTTTTTGGTCGGCGCGCTCCGCGGAGGACCCCACCCCCGGCCTACGGCCGGACCCTCCCCTCGAGGGGAGGGGGACGCAGCGCTAGCGGAAGAGCAGCCATGGCTATCATCACAGCAGCAACCACAGCGCCGCCCAGCGCCCGCAAACGCGCCAGCCGCCGGCAGTGGATCGGCCTGCTCTATGTCGCGCCGGCCGTCGCGCTTGTCGTCGTTTTCTTCCTCATCCCGCTTGGCATGACGGCGTGGATGTCACTGCACAACTGGCCGCTGATGGGCGAGCACAGCTATATCGGCCTCGGCAACTATGTCGCCATCCTGCGCGATACCAGGTTCTGGAACGCGCTGCGCTTCACCGCCTACTACACGGTGATCGTCACCATCGCGATCTTCGTGGTGGCGTTTCCGCTGGCGCTGTTCGTCGAAAGGCCGCGGCCGCTGACCAATCTCTACCGCACCATGTTCTTCATGCCGGCGGTTGTCGGCTTCGCCTCGGCCAGCCTGCTCTGGTCATGGCTCTTGAACGTCGATTCCGGCCTGTTCAGCCCGGCCGCCTACGACCTTGGCCTGATCGATAGGAAATTCAACCTCTTGGCCACCTTCCAGCCAGCCTTCTGGTCGATCATCGCCATGGTCGTCTGGAAGGTCGCCGGCTTCACCATGATCATCCTGATGGCCGGCCTGCAATCGATCCCGCAGGATCTGCAGGAGGCGGCCGTCATCGACGGTGCCGGGCCGTTCGCCCGGTTCAGGGCGATCACCCTGCCGCTGATGCGCCGCACGCTGGCACTGGCGCTGATCCTGTCGGTCGCCGGCTCGATCCTCGCCTTCGACCAATTCTACATCATCCTGCGCGGCGGCCCGCGCAACCAGACGCTGACGGCGGTCTACTGGATCTTCAACCAGTCCTTCGTGTCGTTCAAGCTCGGCTATGGCGCGGCACTTTCCATGGTGCTGCTGGTTATCCTGGTGGCGCTCAGCCTCGTCCAGCTATGGTTGTTGCGCAAGCCGGAGGGTCTCGACTGATGGCGCAGGCCGCCTCCCGTAGCCGCCGGCTCCTGAGCCGCGTCGCAGAGCATTCGACCGGCATCGTCGCCTCGGTGCTGTTTGCCGCGCCGATTGTTTGGGCGGTGCTGTCGGCGTTCAAGCCGGCGGCCGAAGCACGCCTGCCGCCGCTGCCTCCCTGGCCGACGTCGGGGTTCTCGCTGGAGAACTATGCCACGCTCAACAGCTTCGGCGACGGGCTGTGGGCTTCGGCGCAAAACAGCATCTATGTCTCGGTGATGACCGTCGTGCTCTCGGTCGCCGTCAGCGTGCTGGCCGGCTACGGCTTTTCGCGGTTCCGGTTTCCGTTCAAGGACCTGTTCTTTATCCTCATCCTGTCGACGATCATGATCCCGTTCCAGTCGATCCTGACGCCGATCTTCCTGGTGCTGACCAAGCTTGGCCTGCACAACACCCTGACCGGCCTGGTCGGCGTCTATGTGACGCTGCAACTGCCGTTCTCGATCTTCATGATGCGCAACGCCTTCGACGCCGTGCCGCGCGAAATCGAGGAGGCCGCCCGCATGGACGGTGCCAGCAATCTCACAATGCTTTTGAAGGTGATGCTGCCGCTGGTCTGGCCGGGCGTCGTCACCATCGCCCTGTTTGCCTTCCTCGGCGCCTGGAACGAATTCCTCGCCGCCCTCGTGCTGATGACCGACCAATCCAAGTTCACGCTGCCGGTGATGATGACCGCACTGCAGTCGGGCCGCTTCGGCGCCATCGACTGGGGCGCGGTGCAGGCTGGCGTCACCGTGATGATGGTGCCGTGCCTGATCCTGTTCCTGGCGCTGCAGCGCTTCTACATCCGCGGCCTGATGGCCGGGGCCGTCAAATAGACAGACCGAATGGAGTAAGTTTCATGACCGCATCGCCATCCGCAAAAACCGGAAAACCGAAGCTCGCCTTCCGCCCGCTGCCGGTGCCGCAGGTCGACGTGCACGGCTTCTGGGGCGACCGCGCCGACGCTGTCGCCACACGCACCGCCGACATCCTCTACGAGCGCTGCGTCGAGGCCCGCATGCTGGAGCAGATCGATCCGGACCGCCCCTCGCCCGGCATAGTCATCCCCTTTCACTCGCCCTCTCCCGACGAAGCCGATCGCCAGGGCGCGGAATTCACCGGATCGACGGTGACCACGCAGATGTTCTGGGATTCCGATCTCGGCAAGACGATCGAGACCGCGGCCTATTCGCTTTACCGGCGCAAGAACCCCGAACTGGAGAAGAAGATCGATGCCGTCATCGACATGTATGGCAAGCTGCAGCAGGAGGACGGCTATCTCTCGAGCTGGTATCAGCGCATCCAGCCCGGCAAGCGCTGGACCAATCTGCGCGACTGCCACGAACTCTATTGCGCCGGCCACCTGATCGAAGGCGCGGTCGCCTACTACCAGGCGACGGGAAAACGCAAGCTGCTCGATATCATGTGCCGCTATGCAGATCATATCGCGTCCGTGCTCGGCCCCGAGCCCGGCAAGAAGAAGGGCTATTGCGGTCATGAGGAGATCGAGCTGGCACTGGTCAAGCTGGCGCGGGTGACCGGCGAGCGGAAATACATGGAGCTGGCCAAATACTTCATCGACCAGCGCGGGCAGCAGCCACATTATTTCGACGAGGAGGCCCGCGCCCGCGGCGCCGACCCGAAGGCCTATCATTTCAAGACCTATGAATACAGCCAGTCGCACATCCCGGTGCGCGAACAGCACAAGGTCGTCGGCCATGCGGTCAGAGCGATGTACCTCTATTCGGGCATGGCCGACATCGCCACTGAATATGGCGACGACACGCTGCGGTCGGCACTCGACCTTCTGTGGGACGATCTCACCACCAAGAGCCTCTATATCACTGGCGGACTGGGACCATCGGCGCACAATGAGGGGTTCACCAGCGACTACGACCTGCCCAACGAGAGCGCCTATGCCGAGACCTGTGCAGCGGTGGGCCTGGTGTTCTGGGCCAGCCGCATGCTTGGCATGGGGCCGAACGCGCGCTACGCCGACATGATGGAACGCGCCCTCTACAACGGTTCGATCTCGGGCCTGTCGCTCGACGGCTCGCTGTTTTTCTACGAGAATCCATTGGAAAGCCGGGGCAAGCACAACAGGTGGAAATGGCACCGCTGCCCGTGCTGCCCACCCAATATCGGGCGCATGGTCGCCTCGATCGGCAGCTATTTCTACAGCCTGGCCGACGATGCGTTGGCCATCCACCTCTATGGCGACTCGACCGCCCGTTTCGACATATCGGGCGTCCCGGTCAGTCTGACGCAGACGAGCAGGTATCCCTGGGACGGCGCCGTCGAGATCGCGCTCGAACCGCAGGCGCCGGTCGAATTCACCTTGCACCTGCGCATTCCCGCCTGGAGCGCCAGTGCCCAGTTGAAGGTGAACCGCGAAGCCATCAAGCTGGCTGAAATCACCAGCGACGGCTACGCCGCGATCAAGCGGACATGGAAAAAGGGCGACAATGTCCGGCTCGATCTCGAAATGCCGATCGAGCGGCTCTATGCCAACCCGCAGGTGCGCCAGGATGCGGGCCGCGTCGCGCTGTCGCGCGGTCCGCTGATTTATTGCGTCGAGGCATCAGACAATGACAGCCAGCCGCATCGCCTGACGCTGCCGCGAACGGCCACCATCGAAGCGCAGCAGCGGCCGGAACTTCTCGGCGGCGTGGTGACGCTGTCGACCGCGGCACTTGCCGATGTCCCCGACGGCTGGCAGGACGGGCTCTACAGGCCCGAGCCGCCGACCACCGCCGAGACGCGCCTGACCGCCATTCCCTATTTCGCCTGGGACAACCGCGAGCCCGGCGAAATGCTGGTGTGGCTCAGGGACGGCTGAACGAGGTCGGTCTATGGGCAATGACCGATCCAAGCTCAGCCGCGGTCGATGCCGCAGTTTCGGGCTTTTGGTCCATATAGCGCAGACGCAGGCGCAGGAATGGCGCCTCGACGCAGGTGTAGCTGAGATAGCCGATCGGGATCGTCGCCACGAAGCACAATGCGGACCAGAGGCATGCGACGTAGAAATTGCTGATGCTCATGACATTCGTGTCTATGAACGCCGCCAATTGCATGACGAAGAACAGGTGCAGAAGATAGATCGAATAGCTGTAGGCCCCCGCCTTCTCCAGTATCCTGAACGGCGGGCTTGTTCGCTTTTTCGAAAAGCTCGTGTCGTAGTAGGCGATGCCGAATGAATAGGCTGCCGCCTCCAGGGTCGGCAGGATGATCCATATCCAATGAGGCGACGGATAGCGGCCCAGTTGGTAAAATCCGCCGGCTGCATCGAACCACCAGAAGAACCCCGAAAAAGCCATGAGAACGGCCAGCGCCAGCCAGTGTTGGTTCTTCGCGTGGGCACGCAGGTGGAAGGCAAGAATGCCGGCCAGGAACTGATCCGCATGGCCTATGATGGTTACGGACGCCGCCGACTGCACTTCGCCGATCTGCACATACAGGACGGACCTCAGCACAATGGCTGCCGCGATGAACAGCAAGGGCGCGAACACAAACCGCCTGGATGCCATCAGCAAGAACGGCAGCAACAGGTAGAAGTGCGCTTCGATCGTTACCGACCAGCCGCCATTCGGGAGGGTGGGAAAAAGAAACCCCAATCCGACGCCCGTGAAATACCCGTCGAGGGACTGTCCGGCCAGGTACCTGCGGCAAGCCTCGATACATATCACGACTAGGAGAAGCGGAAGCAGCCTGAGGGCCCTGTTGGCAAAGAAGGGCAGATAGTTGATCTGCTTTCCATCGAGCAGCTTGGCGAACAGGTACCCGGAAAGCGCCATGAACAGGGAAACGCCAGTATGCCCTTCATCCAGAACGCTGAAGAGGGGAAGAGCCGGCACGAAGTCATAAGGCACCGGGCCTTCAGGAGACGCATGAAGGAAATGCCAGGAAAAGACAAGAAAGGCCGCCAGGCCACGAACATGATCCAGCGCTGGGTAATGCTCTCCGGTCGAGGATTTCATGATTTGCCCACGCGCACCGTGTCCTGCGCCGGTGTTCAGGTCATCGTTGGGCCAGAACTGTTTTCAATTCATTAAACCCTCACTGCGGAGACTTTCGAAATCAGAGATTTGCTTCAAAAAGTGCTGTGGCCTGCAAACATCCGGGGCCAAACACGACTGAAGCGTGCCGCGTCTGAGCGGATCACTTCTGGGCGGATCACTTCTGGGCGATGGTCAGCCCGATCTCCACGGCCACCAATTCCTGCAACCGCCACAGATTGCGGTCGCGGATGCCGCAGGCTTCGAGGTGGCGGATCGTCTCGAAAAGATATTGCGCGCCCGAGCCCCAATGACCGGCGGCTGTCACCAGCGTCGCCGCGATCGCCTGCTTGTCGAGCTTGCCGGCATAACGCGGATTGGCGGGATCGACGACGAAGCCAAGCGCGCGACATGGGCCGCCTTCGGTCCTGACCTGCAGCCAGCGCGGCACGTTGACGGCGGGCAGGATGGTCATTTCGCGGCGCAGCAGCGCTTCGAGGTTAGCCGCCAGCGGCTCCGCGATCTCGAACACCATGCCCTGGCACTGGCCGCCGCGATCGAGCGCCATCATCAGGCCGGGCTGCTCGACCGTGCCGCGAAAACGCTGCACCGTGAAGCAGAACGAACGATGCCAGCCGCTGGCCACCGCGCGTTCTCCGCCCCTCACCTCACCGGCGGGCTTCCACAACAGCGAGCCATAGGCAAATAGTTTCAGCGGCCCGGCCGGAGCGCCGGCCAGCACCTCGTCGCGGATGCGCGCATAGTCGGCATCGGTCATGTGAACCATGCCCGGCGTCGGCCCGGCATCCTCGACAGCACGCATGGTGCGCGCGATGAGATCCTCGGTCAGCGCCATCGGCGTGTTGCGCGGGACCCTCGATGATGCGGTGGAAATAGCCTTGCTCATCTTCGCGCTCCCAGCCCTACCGCCATGTTGCCGAAGGCTGAAGGATTCTCAAGGGCCGTGCAGCCGTCCTGGAACGATGTTGCCGGCAAACTGTTCTGTTCCTTGCCGGAGGATGCCATGAACGACGCGTCGGCAAAGCCCGCTGGCCCCGTCCTTTCATCGGCGGAGCGCGTCAACACGCTGTCCCATTTCCACCGCGCCGAGATCGCTCGCATGGCGGGATGGCGCGACCGGCTGGACAGGACAACCAACTGGGCAATCACGGTGGTGGCGGCGCTGCTTTCGGTATCGCTGTCGACGGCCAGTGCGCATCACGGCGTGCTGCTGTTCGCCATGCTGCTGATCCTGCTGCTGCTGTGGATCGAGGCGCGCCGCTATCGGTTCTTCGATTTCTATCGGGCGCGCGTACGCCAGTTCGAACGCCACTATTTCGCCCAGATCTTTTCCCCACAGCCCGACTTCGCCTCGGACTGGCTGCTCATCGTCGGCGAAGGCCTGCGCGCGCCGAAATTCCTGCTGTCGCAACGTGTCGCGCTGGCGCGCCGCCTGCGGCGAAATTATCTCTATCTCTTCCTGATCCTGCTGCTGGCCTGGGTGCTGAAGATATCGACCCCCAGCCTTCAGTCCGCAGGTGTCAGGACCGGCTTTGTCGGCTCGCTTCGCGAGGCCGTAGACAGCGCCGCCCTTGGCCCGATTCCCGGTGTGGCGATCGTGGTCTTTGTGGCGGCTTTCTATGTCGGGCTGCTCGCCTTCGCCTTCTTCGCGGCCGGCGACGACGGCGAACTTTCCTTCGGCGACGTCCATGTTTGACGTTGATGTCCGGCGACACGCCGCTGCAATGTCAACGGCGCCCCGCGGTGTTGACATGGTTGGTCCGCCGGGACGTTTGGGGAACGGAAGACCCTGTCTTCGCGGCTAGATGCCGAAGAACTGCTTGCCAATCATGTAGCCCAGTGCCGCCACGACCAGCGGAAAAAGTGCCGGCGCGGCTTTGCCTAGAAGGGAGACCTGCTGGTCCTTCGCTGGCGTATGACGTGCATTGCCGAGATTCTTGGTCATTGCTTGCCTCAGGTTCGGAGGATTTATTAGCAAATGCTTATTAAAAGCATGGCCGCATTAACGGCCTGATAGGAAATCAACTCTGATCAGATGCAAATTCTAATGATCGGCACATGGACGGCAAAGACGCGCTGCCCTATTTAGCGCGTTCGAAGCATTGGCCGGGACGCGCGGCCGTTCGCGCCAATCGGTAAAACCGCGCCTGAACAACAAGATGGCTCAGGAACCCGATTTAGCAGGTGAACGCCAGCTCCAGAGCCGGTGCAGTTCGTCCGCCGCCTCGCCCGACAGGCGCGGGGTCGAACGGCATGCCTGTGGGTGACGCAGGCCGTGCGCCCTCAAAAAATTCGCAAACCCAAAAAATTCGCAAACCAATGTCGGACTGGCTAGCCTTCGTCCGTCCTTGGGGTATCGAACAGGCATTCATGAAAGGATCCAGCAATGCCCGGCACCGTACGTTTGCACCGCGTTCTGACGACCAGCCCGGAAAAGGTCTATCGCGCCTTCGTTGAAGCGGACGCGCTGGCCAAGTGGCTTCCGCCAAACGGCTTCACCTGCACGGTCCATAATTTCGAGGCAAAGGTCGGAGGCACGTTCAAGATGTCGTTCCGCAATTTCACCACCGGCGACAGCCACTCCTTCGGCGGCGAGTATCTCGAACTCGTTCCGGGCGAGCGCCTGCTTTACACCGACAGGTTCGACGATCCCAACCTGCCCGGCGAGATACGAGTGACCGTGGTCTTGAAAAAAGTGTCGGTCGGCACTGAAATCGACATCACCCAGGCGGGCATTCCGGACGTCATTCCGGTCGAGGCCTGCTATCTCGGCTGGCAGGAGTCGCTCAGAAATCTGGCAAAGCTCGTCGAGCCCGAGATCAATCAATAGGCTGAGAGTGGCTGGGAGAACGGTCGTTTCTGGCCTGCCGAAGCCCGAAACTTGGACTGTGGCGGGAACTGCCCTTTATCGCTAGCAATTCATCATTGCGTTTGACACCCCCTGTGACTGGACGTGTCAATGAAATGAAGAGTGCAGCGGAGGCTGAAAAAGCATGACTTTGACCAATCGAGACATTGTCGAACTAACCGAATGGCGGCGCAAGCTGCATCAGCAACCGGAAATCTCGAATGAAGAGGAGAAGACCGCAAAAGAGGTCGTCGCCTTCCTCGCCGATACGGGGCCGGACAAGGTGCTGACACAGCTCGGCGGGCACGGCGTCGCGGCCATATATGACAGCGGCAAAGCGGGGCCGACGGTGCTGTTCCGTTCGGAACTCGATGCCTTGCCTATCGAAGAACTTTCAGGCGTGCCGCATTCGTCGCGCGTACCGGGCAAGTCGCATATGTGCGGCCATGACGGACACACCGCGATCCTGGCATCCCTTGGCCGTCAGTTGGGGCGCGAGAGGCCTGCAAGCGGCCGCGTCGTGCTGATGTTCCAGCCGGCGGAGGAAACCGGCAATGGCGCGGCCGGCGTCGTCGCCGATCCGCGCTTCGGCGAGATCGTGCCGGATTTCGCTTTCTCATTGCACAACCTGCCCGGCGTGCCGTTCGGCGAGGTGCGGCTCAAAGCCGGCGTGGTCAACTGTGCATCACGCGGCATGCGCATCGTGCTGGAAGGCAAGACCGCCCATTCGTCCATGCCGGAGACCGGCATCTCGCCGATGCTGGCGATCAGTGAGCTGATGCCGGCGCTGCCGGCGCTCGGGCGCGGGACCTTCGCCGATAACGACTTCTCCATGCTGACGGTCACCCATGCCGCGATGGGCGAAGCCGTGTTCGGCATCGCGCCGGCTCACGCCGAGGTGTGGGCAACGCTGCGCACCCGGCGTGACGAGCGCATGTCAAACCTGTGCGCTGCTGCCGAAGCACTGGTCGCCAGGATCGCGGGCGAGCATCGCCTTTCCGTCCGCTGGGACTATCACGAGATCTTCGTCGCCAGCGTCAACGCGCCGGACGCGGTGGAGCATCTGCGGCGCGCGCTCGATGAAGAGGGCGTCGCGCACGGCGAAGAAGCCCTGCCGATGCGCGCCTCTGAAGATTTCGGCCTGTTCGGCCATAGTGCCAAGTCGGCGATGTTCTTCCTCGGTGCAGGCGAGCGGCACCCTGCCTTGCACAATCCCGACTATGACTTTCCCGACGACCTGATCCCGATCGGGTCAAGGATCTTCATGCGCACGGCACGTAATTTGCTGGGCTGACCTCCGCCAACTCTAACACCGAAAGGAACACGCAATGCCAACGATGCCAAAGAACACGATTTGCCTCTGGTTCGACAAGGACGCCGAGGCTGCGGCTCGCTTCTACGCGGAGACCTTTCCCGACACCAGGGTGGGCGCCGTTCACCGTGCGCCGAGCGACTTTCCGTCCGGCAAGAAAGGCGACGTGTTGACGGTCGAATTTACCGTTGCCGGCATTCCCTGCATCGGATTGAACGGCGGCTCCACATTCAAGCAGAGCGAGGCCTTCTCGTTCCAGATCGCCACCGACGATCAGCAGGAAACCGACCGCTACTGGAATGCCATCGTCGGCAATGGCGGCCAGGAGAGCGCGTGCGGCTGGTGCAAGGACAAATGGGGCGTGTCCTGGCAAATCACGCCGCGCACGTTGACCGAGGCCATGGCGGCCGGCGGCGAGGAAGCCAAACGCGCCTTTGATGCGATGATGGAGATGACGAAGATCGACGTCGCGGCGATCGATGCAGCCCGGCGCGGCTGACCTCGATCGCAGCTGAGTTGCTATCTGACCTTGATGACGACCTTGCCCTTGGCGCGTCCTGTTTCGACATAGGCCAGCGCCTCGTTGGCGGCTTCGAAGGGAAAGACCCGGTCGACAACCGGGCGGATCGCACCAGCTTCGATGAGCGATGCGATCTTGCTCAATTGCTCGCCCTGCGCCCACATGAAGAGAAACGAGAACGTCACGCCACGGCGCTTGGCTCTCGCTCGAATACCGCGGCTCAGCAGGCGAAGCACCAGCTTCAGCACCATGTTCAGTCCCTTTTCCCTGGCGAAGTCGGGATCCGGTGGGCCGGAGATGGAGATGAGCTTGCCTCCCGGTTTCAGCACATTCAGTGACTTTTCAAGTGTCTTTGTGTCCTGGCTGTTCAAGACGACGTCGTAGCCCGACAGCACTTTTTCGAAATCGTCTTTCTTGTAGTCGACGACGACATCGGCGCCGAGCCCCTTGACCAGACCGGCACTCGCCGCGCTGGCGGTGGTCGCAACGGTCGCGCCGAGATGCTTTGCCAGTTGGATGGCGAATGTCCCCACGCCGCCGGATCCGGCTTGAATGAAGACCTTCTGTCCTCTCTTCAGGTTGGCCCTTTCGATGAGCGCCTGCCAGGCGGTCAGGCCGACCAGCGGGATCGAGGCCGCCTCTTCCATGCTGAGGTTCCCGGGCTTCAGCGCCACATCCGCCTCATCCATGGCTATGAACTCGGCAAATGTCCCGATCCGGCCATCGCGCGGCCGCGCATAGACGTCGTCGCCGAGTTTGAACTTGCGGACTTTCGATCCCACGCGGACAACCCTCCCGGCCACGTCGTGACCCAGGATGAATGGTCGGCGATAGGGCAGGATCAGCTTGAACTCTCCGGTTTTGACCTTGGAATCCAGCAGGTTCACCGCCGCGGCGTGGACCTCGACAAGGACATCGCTGTCCCCGAGTTTCGGCTCCGGCATTTCGGCCAGCCGCAGCGTGCCGTTCTTACTATACTTGTCGACGACGAATGCCTTCATGGCAGTGACTTTCTGAGAGATTGTTGATGTTCGGGACGAAAGCCGCCCGGTGAGAGGTGTCAGGCCTCGAGAAAGGCCAATGCTTTCGGAACGAAATCCGCGTGGTTCTGGAACACCCCGCCATGGCCGGCATCCGCATAGATCACCAATTGCGCCCCCGGAATGCGGCGGGCGAGATCGTGGGTATTGACGCTCGGCACCATCCTGTCGTGATCGCCATTTGCGATCAGCGCGGGGATGCGGATGGCGCTCAAATCTTGCGGCGCCTGTAGTCCATAAGCCTTCACCGCCCGGAGTTGCGCGCCGAATGCGCTAAGCGATATCGGCCTGTCGCGGTCGGCCTTGCGCTCTGTCAGCCGCTGCAGGAACGCCTTCGCGGCGCGACGCCCATTCACCGTTCTGGTGAAGAACAGATAGTATTTCGGATCCCGAAAAGTCAGCGCACCCTTGATCATGTCCACGATCGTAAGTGGTGTCATCTTGTCGATGCCTTGGCCGCCGGCCGGTCCGGTGCCAGCCAGGATGAGCTTGCGCACAAGCCTGGGTTCGGTCAGCACGATCTCCTGCGCCACGAAGCCGCCGAGTGAGAAACCGAAGAGATCGACTTGATCGAACCCCAGCGCCCGGACAAAGGCGACCGCATCCCGTGCCATCTCGGCGACGCGTGACGGCGTTTTGCCGCCTGAAGCACCAACGCCCCTGTTGTCGAAGGCGATCACCCACCGGGCCGCGGCGAGGCCATCGACGATGCGTGGATCGAAATTGTCCAGTTGAGCGCCGAGATGGTTCAGCAGGATTACCGGCACGCCCGTCCTTGGTCCGAGCTGCCGATAGACGAATGCCGTGCCGCCGACATCGACGGAATGCGTTGGCGTGTCCTGGAACGATGCCCGTAAGTGGGGCGACCGCTTGAACCCATGTGTCATGCTTGGCACCTCCGCCTTGTGGGGGCTGGCCAATCGTGTTGTCGTTCCTAGACGCATGTGCGTGAAATCCTCTGCTCGTTGTTGTTCAAACCGGCAGGCGGAACTGTTTGCGCAGGCTCTTGTCGAATATCCCTGCGGGAGCAAAGCGACGCAGCAGGCTGACTTGGCGCGCTGCCTTGCCGGCGGTGTAGCGCCGTTGCGGACGGGCATCGGTCGCTGCTTTGACGACCACCTGCGCCACCACTTCGGGCCGATCGGCGACAGGCATCACATCGCGAAGCAGCGCTTCCAGCGTAGCTCGAGCCTGATCGTATTCCTGCAAAGGCGAATCCGGCTGGAGCCCGTTCTGGTCGAAGACAGTACGAACGAATGCCGGCTCGAGGACCGAGACACGGATATTGAAGGCACGAACCTCATGGTCGAGCGATTCAGAATAGCCCTCGAGCGCGTGCTTGACTGCCGAATAATGCGCTGAATACGGCGCCGGCACCAGTCCCAGCACAGAGCCGATATTGACAATGCGCCCTTCGCCACGCCGCCGCATCGACGGCAGCACCGCATTGGTCACGCGGATGACGCCGAACAGATTGACGTCGAACAAGGCCTGCACCTGTGCAATCGAGAATTCCTCGGCGCCTCCAAGCTGGCCGACGCCGGCATTGTTGACCAAGAGGTCGATCCGGCCGGTTTGCGACAGCACCGTCGAAACGAGTGCGGCAACGGCTTCACCGTCGGTCACGTCGCAAACCAGCATGGTCACCCCGTCCGGGCCGTCGTCGGCCTTGCGCCGGCTGGTTCCGAAAACCGTGAACCCCGCCCTTGCCAGAGCCTCGGCACTGGCGCGGCCAATGCCCGAAGAGGCTCCCGTCACAACAGCGGTTTTTCCGGAATTCGCATTCATTTCGTGCTCCAAAATCATGAGGGCTAGCTTTTTTGCGCCCGTTGAATTACAGTCGTAATATCAGATTACGCTCATAATGCAATAGCAGAAAGGAATAGCAGCCATGCGCTACGAAAAGGGCCGGAAGGACACCTCGCGCGGACGGATCATGGAGGTCGCAGCGGAACGCTTTCGCGGCGACGGCATAGCTGCGTCCGGACTGGCGACCATCATGAGCGACGCCGGGCTGACGAACGGCGCCTTCTATCCACACTTTCAATCCAAGGCGCAGCTTGTCCGCGAAAGCGTGGCGGCGGCGATGGAGCTTCAGGCGCAGCAACTGGCGGAAGCATTGGCTTCGGGCGTGGAGATGGCCATCGACACGTATCTGTCGGCCGAGCACCGGGACAACCCCGGAAAGGGCTGCGCGTCAGCTGCGCTGCTGCCGGAACTCGCCCGTCAGCCGCCTGAAACGCGTGAAGCCTATACAGACCACCTGCTGGCCTTGGTGCGCCAGTTGGCGCAAGCGCTACCGCAGGCCAAGGATCCGGAAGGCGTGGCGCTGGCTGTCTTTGCAACGCTCCTCGGCACGCTGCAAATGGCCCGCGCCGTGGGCGGAACGGAATTGTCCGATCGCATCCTCGCGGTGGGGAAAAATGCGGCGAAGACGCTGATCGAGCAGCGTTAGCGCTCCAGGAAAGATCGTAGCGGCGTTGCCGGCCATATGGCTGACATCGGGTGATCGCGAAGGAAGCTGATCGTGAGGAATATGCCGGGCGTTGACGGATAGCCGATCCGTCAGATCTTCCGGCTGGCCAGCAGCCTTGTCAGCCAGTCCGGATTCATTTCCGGAACAGAGGACAATAGCCGTTCGGTATAGGCCGCGTGCGGTGGCGTGAGAACTTCGCTCTTCAATCCTTGCTCGACGACTTTGCCGCGGTGCATGACGACGATTTCGTCGGCTATCGCGCGCACGGTAGCAATGTCATGGGTAATGAAGATGTAGCTCATTCCGAGTTCACGTTGGAGACGTATGAGAAGCTTGAGAATTTCCTCTTGGACGATCTGGTCGAGCGCGGACGTGATCTCGTCGCAGATGATAAGCTCCGGATCGGCAGCCAACGCTCGGGCAATGCAGACGCGCTGTTTTTGGCCACCCGACAGCTCGCCAGGCAGGCGTTCCAGAAAATCTTCGCTCATCTCGACCATGTGCATAAGTTCGCCGATCCGGCGATCCCTCCGCGCGCCTTTGAGGCCGAGGTAGAATTCGAGCGGCCGAGCTATGACTTCTTCGACCGTTTGGCGCGGATTCAGGGCGTTGTCGGGCATTTGATAAATCATCTGTATGCGGCGCAGGACCTCCTTCGGCCGCGTCTTCAGGCCCGTGGAAAGAAGCCGGCCGGCAAAAGAAATCGAACCTGAAATTGGCGGCAAAAGGCCGGTGACGACTCGAGCGAGCGTCGATTTTCCCGAACCGGATTCGCCGACCACAGCCACGGTTCTTCCGCGCGGAACCTTGATGGAGACATCCTGGAGCACCTTGACCTTTCCTGCATAGGCCGCGGTAACGTTGTCTATCGTCAGCAGATAGTCACCGGCTGGAACTTCGGGCTTGGCGAGCTTGCGTACGGCCCAGAGCGTCTTTGTATATTCCTGGCTGGGCGAGGCCAGCATCTGGCGTGTGTCAGCCTCCTCCACGGTACGTCCGTGGCGCAGAACCATGATACGATCCGCCATTTGCGCCACCACCGCCAGGTCATGCGTCACATAGATTGCAGCGGTGCTGAATTCCTCCACGATGTTGCGAATGGAAGCTAGAACTTCAACCTGCGTGGTCACATCGAGCGCCGTTGTTGGCTCGTCGAATATTATGAGGTCCGGACGACAAGCCATTGCCATCGCTGTCATTGCCCGTTGCAACTGCCCGCCGGAGACCTGATGAGGATAACGAAAGCCTATGGTCTCCGGTTCTGGGAGTTGAAGGCGTCGATAAAGATCGACGGCGCTCCGGTTCGCCTCTTCCCGGCCAGCAATTCCATGCGCCACCGCGGTTTCGACGGTTTGTTCCAAGAGCCGATGTGCCGGATTGAAAGAGGCAGCCGCGCTTTGCGCGACATAGGCAATGCGGGAGCCCCTGAGGCGACGGCGCCCTTTTTCATTGACCGCCAGAAGATCAATCCCGTCGAACAGGACCGAGCCTTGCGTGATCCGGCAGCCCGGCTTGGCATAACCCATTGCGGCAAGGCCAATGGTGGACTTGCCGGCGCCTGACTCGCCGATCAGCCCAAGAACCTGGCCCCGCTTCAGCGTCAGATCGACCCCGTGGACAATGGGATGCCACCGCTCATCCGAGAACCCCTCCACATGCAGATTGCGGATTTGAAGCAGATCCTTTCCTTTTTCGCGTGGGCCTGGGCCGCTACTTTTCATCCCGCAACCCGCTTGTTGCTTGCAGGAACCAGTCCACCACGAAATTCACGGACACGGTAAGGAGAGCAATCGCGCCGGCCGGAAGTAGCGGGGTGACATCGCCGTAGGTGATCAGGGTCGCGTTCTCGCGCACCATTGATCCCCAATCGGCCGTCGGCGGCTGAATACCGACGCCGAGAAACGACAGCGCCGCAACTGTCAGGAACACGAAGCAGAATCGCAAGCCGAACTCGGCGACCAGTGGCGGCATGACATTGGGAAGGATTTCCTTGGCGATGATCCATTTCGGTCCCTCGCCGCGTAATCGTGCCACCTCGACATATTCCATCACCGCCACGTTAAGCCCGACGGCGCGAGAAAGCCGAAAGACCCGGGTGGAATCCAGAAGCGCAATGATGACAATCAGGCTGGTGATCGACGAGCCGAAGATCGTCAGCAGCACCAGCGCGAAGATCAGACTCGGGATCGACATCAGCACGTCCACCGCACGCGACAAGATCTGGTCGAGCCACCCCCTGTACAATGCGGCAAGAAGGCCGAGCGAGACGCCGACCGCGAAGGACAGCAACGTGGTCGCGGCCGCGATAGCGATGGTGTTGCGCGCACCGTAGATCAAGCGGGTAAGCATGTCGCGGCCGAGCTGATCGGTTCCCAGTTTGAACTCCTGGCTCCACGGCGCGAAGGCTTCGCTGAAAACCTGCGTCTCGCCATATGGGGCTATCCAGTGTGCGAAGACCGCAACAAAGACGTAGCCGAGGATCACGACGATGCCGAACCACGCGCTGAACGGTGCCTTCTTCAGCGCAGTTTTCGCCCGGGTAGAACGCGAGCGCCTCAGCCTTTGAACCGCCGCGACAGATTCGGATCTGGTCATCGTGGGTGCAAGAGCCTGGGATTGGTGGCGATGGAAATAACGTCGGCTAGCAGGTTGAGAAGGATGTAAGTCGCGGCGAAAATCAGGGCGCAGGCCTGGACAACCGGAACATCCCTGGATTTTACCGCGTCAACCATCAGCTGGCCGATGCCGGGGTAGACGAACACGACCTCGACCACGACCACTCCGACGATGAGATACGCCAGATTGAACGCCACCACAGTGACGATCGGAGCCCAGGCATTGGGCAGGGCATGCCTCAGCACGATCACCATTGGGGACATTCCCTTGAGGCGCGCCATATCGATGTAGGGGCTTGCCAGCATGTTGATGATGGCCGCTCGGGTCATGCGCATCATGTGGGCCACGATTACGAGCGTAAGGGTGATTGCCGGCAGGGCCACTTTCCAGAGATGCTCCCAAAATGGCGTCTGATCGTTCACATTCGACAATGTCGGAAATTTGGGAACCGCATTGAGCGCCCAGTTCAGCGAGACAGTGAGCCAATGAGGCAGCGTTTGAGCGAAATCGGATCCGATGAACGTGTCGCGCGAGATCACCAGGTAGGCGAGCATATAGGCGACGAAAAATTCCGGGAATGAAATGGTTGTCAGTGTCGCGACATTCACCAGCCGGTCGAACCAGCCGTTGCGGTACAGCGCAGCCAGAATGCCAAGCCCCAAGGCCAGAGGAACAGCTATCAGCGCAGTCACCGCTGCAAGGAACATCGTGTTGTAGAGGCGTGGTGCGATGATCTCGGCCACGGTACGCCGATATCCGGTGCGGCTCGCAAACGAAGAGCCGAAATCGCCATGGAGCATCTGGGCGACCCAAACGAAGTAGCGCTCGACAGGCGGACGATCGATGCCGATTTCCCGCTGGAACGCGGCGACCGTTTCGGGCGTCGCCGATTGCCCTAGCGTGGCCTTGGCGAAGTCGCCTGGAAGCATCGCGATCGCAGAGAAGATGATGATGGACACGATGAACAAAGTGACCAGGCCGAGGCCAAGGCGCTGCAGGACCGTTCTTGCGACGGGGTTCATGTGCGTGGCGTTTCCCTTTGGGCGGCAGCCCTGCACTCGGAGTAAGCCGGCCGGACCCTCAAAACCATCGCGGCTCCGGCCCGCCATCTCATGCCGTGGCGATCCACCAGCGTTCGGCCATTTTCAGTCCATCGTTCTCCCAGTTGGGCGCCACATCACCGTGTGCGAGCTTTTTGGATTGCGCGCTTACGAAATTGTTGAAGACCAGCACGATGCTGCCGCCGTCATCGTGGGTTAACTGCTGCATCTCGGCATACATCGCCGCTCGCTTGGCCTCGTCCGTCTCGGCGCGCGCCTGGACAAGCAATTCGTTGAAGTGGGGATTTTTCCAGAAAGACTCATTCCAACTGGAGTCGGCGGCGAAGGCTTGCGTGAACATCCAGTCGGCCGTGGCCCGACCGCTCCAATAGGAAGCGCACCAGGGTTTCTTCAGCCAGACATTGTCCCAATAAGCGTCCTCGGCCTCACGCACGACATTGACGTCGATGCCGCATTGGGCTGCCGTTTCGCGAATGAGCGAAGCCGCGTCCACGGCGCCGGCAAAAGCCGCATCGGCGACCGAGAGATCCACTTTCAGGTTCTCCATTCCGGCCTTTTTCAGGTAGTGCTTTGCTTTTTCCGGATCGAAGCTGTGTTGCGGTTGCGGATCTTTGGCGAATTTGATGGCCGGCGCGATGGGGTTGTCGTTGGCCACAGTAGCGTGGCCAAGAAAAATCTTGTCGACGATTTCTTGGCGATTGATCGCCCATTTCAATGCCATGCGCACGTCCGGATTATCAAACGGCGCCATCGTGACATTCATCGGCAAGGTATAGTGCCCGTAGCCAGTGACTTCGACGATTTCCACCTTGGGATTGCGTTTCAACATGCCGAGGGTCTTCAGGTCGGCGCGGCCGATATAGTCCACCTCCCCCGTGGACAGCGCCGCCATGCGGGCGGCAAGATCCGTGATTGCGATGAACTCCACCTCGTCGAGATAGGGCTTGCCGTTCTTGAAGTAGTTTGGATTGCGCTTGAGCTTGGCCGAAACGCCGGGCTGGAAATTCTCGAGGGCGAAAGCACCGGTGCGAACGCCTGAAGCCCAATCCGCCTTGCCGTCCTTGGCCGGCATGATGACCAGATGGTAGTCACTCATGATGTAAGGGAAATCGGCGTTGCCGTTTTTGAGCGTGAAGACCACCGTTTCCGGGCCGTCCGCCTTGACGTCGGCGACGGAGTCCAACAGCGATTTCGCCGCCGATTTGGTGTCCTTGCCCATGTGATATTGCAAGGAGGTCACGACGTCATCCGCCGTCACGGTTTTGCCGTTATGAAAGGTTGCGCCTTTGCGCAGCTTGAAGGCCCAGGTTTTGGCCCCATCCGAAGTTTCAAAGCTCTCGGCGAGGTCCGGTTGGACATTGCCTTTGGCGTCGACCTCAGTGAGGCTGTTGGACAGCGAGCCCGAAAATGCGGTTTGTGTGAACGTGTCGGGGTAGCCGGCCGGATCGATCGAATCCGTCGTCGCGCCATGAGCCATGCCGAGCTTGGCGAAGCCGCCCTGCATCGGTTCGGCCCGCGCCGTGCTCACGAACAGCCGGTCGGCGGCGGCAACGGTCAGGCCCGCGGCCAGCCCAAGATGAATGAAGTCGCGGCGGGAAACCTTGCCGCCTCCGATCAGGCTTTGCGCGATACCAAGCTTGTATTCAGATTCTGACATTTGACTCTCCCATTGCGGAGTTCTCCGCGTTATTTCTCGTCAAGCACCGGCGAACAAATCTGCTTATTGGCTCCCGCCACCTTTCCTTCGAATTTTTCCAATCCCAATCGGCTTGCGCCAATCAGGCCGTCACGTAGATGCCGCCGGCTTCGACGGTGACTGGAAATGTGCGCGCGCGAACGGAGGGATCGACCAAGGCCGCGCCTGACTTGATGTCGAACTCCCAGCCGTGCCAGGCGCATCGAACGATCTCGTTTTCGCGATGATAGATGAATTGCGCCTGTTCAACGGGCGCGGTTGTGCCGCATTGCGGCCCCTCGCAAAGCGGAGCGCCGCGGTGCGGACAGACATTGAGCAGCGCGTGGAATGAATCTCCGATGCGGAAAATCCCGACCGAAAGGCTGCGGATCTTGGCGATGAACGGAGACCCTGTTTCGATCTCGTCGACGCGGCAGATATAGGTCTTCTCGGGCATCGTATGCTTCCTCAGGCGGCATTCGCGGCTTGCGCGCGGGGGATGCGTTTGTAGACTTCCAGCGCGTTCAGTCCCATGATCTTGCTCTTCCAGGCAGGAGGGATTTGCAGCGTGTTGGCATCGTCGTAATCCCAGTGCGGATAGTCCGATGCAAACATCAGCGTGTTTTCGCCGTCCATCGCTTCGAGCGTGGACCAGAGATGTTGGATGTTTGCAGGCTGCTCCAGCGGCTGCGTGGAAAAGCGGATGTTGCGCCGGCAATATTCAGACGGCAGCATCTTCAGCCATGGCGTCTCCTTGCGCAGCGCTTTGTAGTCGGCGTCCAAGCGCCAAAGGACCGACGGAACCCAGGCGACGCCGCACTCGATGATCACGAAGTAGAGGTCCGGCCATTTCTCGAAGACGCCATGGGCGATCATGCTTGCCACGTGCGACATCGCCGACATGTGCAGAATGGCATGCGTTTCCCAGAAGAATGTCGTCGGGGCAGGAGCAATGGCAGTTGAATTCACGCCCCCATGCCCGCCCAGATGAATGGCGAATGGCAACCCCACTTCCGCGCAGGCTTCGTAGATCGGGTGGTAAAACGGGTCGCCATACGGCTTGACGGACCCCTGGGAGGCGAGAACCTGGACCATGCGCGGATGACTGCCAAGACGGCGTATCTCGGCGGCAGCGAGCTTCGGATCCTGTGGCGCGATGATGATCGAGCCCATGAAACGATCGTCTTTCGGCAACCACTGATCGATCTGATAATCGTTGTAGGCGCTGACCAGAGCGCTGGCATAGTAAGGGTTAGCCAGGGTCGACGCCTCGATAGGCTCATCGCCGGTCAGGATCGCCACGTCGACTTTGTATTTGTCGAGGTGCTTCTCTTTCATGATGAGATAGTTGTCGGCTTCCGTTTTCGGACGGATGTCCTTGCGGGAAAAGTCCTGCGGGTGGAACCAAGGCCGATGACCATGCGGAAAGGCGCCAACGGGACCTGTTTTCTCGCCCTCGATGAACATGTCTTTCCACAAGCCGGAGAGATAGGGCTCCAACACGGTGGCGCTTGACCAGTAATTATGACAGTCGCAGTCGACTATGAACACTTCTTCCGCTCCGTATCCGTGTCTCGTCCCGGCGGCGCTGCCGGCCGCTGATCTGCTGCAGCTTCCGCCTTGAGTATTGTTTGATCAAGCTTATGATACGTGGAATATGATCGAGTTTTTCGATTGGATATTTCATGCAACTTGATCACATCGAGACCTTTCTCGACATTATCGAATCGAGAAACTTCAATCGCACCGCGGATCGGCTAGGGTTGACCCAGTCGACGATCAGCACCCGCATTAAGAACCTCGAGAGCGCAATCGGGTCCGAACTGTTCCAGCGCGGACGCGCCGGGGCGGAGCCGACCGCCGCAGGGCGCCGGTTCGAAGCTTATGCAAGATCCTTGCTGTCCACATGGTCGCAGGCTCGCCACGATGTCCGGGCGTTCAATCGTTTCGAAGGCACCTTGCGCGTCGCCGCGCAGGTCGGGATGACCCGCTCGGTTTTGCCGGGTTGGGTGGAGACGCTGTGTCAGGCTCTTCCCAAATCGTCGATCCATGTCGAGTCGGATTATTCAAACCAGATGGTCAGCGACCTAAGCATGGGAAATCTCGACATCGCAGTGCTTTACGCTCCGCGATACCTACCCGAAATCTCCTATGAGCATTTGATGGTTGAGGAATATGTGATGGTTTCCACGGTGGCCAGAACCCTCTCCGAGGTCGATCCCGAAACCTACATTCGTCCGGGCTATACGGTCCTGCTGGAGAAGGCCCATGCCGAATTGCTCGGCGAGTTGGCGATCTGTCGCCTTTCCATGGGATCGGAAACCTTGGCGGAGATGATGCTACGGCGCACGGGCGGCACCTGCTATATGAGAAGTGACGATGCGCGCAGGTTCGCCCTCGAACGCCCATCGTTCATCGTCGAAGGCGCTCCGACGCTGCATCAGCCGGTACACACGGCCATCCTGGCGCGCCGCAAACACGAACCGATCATCCGCAAGGGAATCCGCGCCCTTCACGTTGCCGTGATGTCACTGGATATGTAATCGAAATACTCGATCATAACTCGGCAGGGATGCTTCTGTTGCGGGGGGCCTGGAACTGACATCTTGGCTCGACTTCAAACCGAGATGAATGATGAACGCACACGTTTCCTTTGGGGCCCCCGACCTCCTCCCGATGAGGCGCCATCGGCAATGGGCACAAACCACATCGCAGCTTGTACTCTGCCGTCGTGTAATCGAGGAAACGCCCGATGTGAAAACCTTCGTTTTCACATCCCCGACGGATCGGATGTTCTCCTTCAGCGCGGGCCAGTATGTGCTCGTGCACCTCAAGATCGAGGGTGCCGCGGTGACGCGCTCCTACTCTGTTTCGTCACCACCGACGCGACCGCTCGACCTGCAGATCACGGTGAAGCGAACACCGGGCGGCCTGGTTTCGAATTGGCTCCACGACAATTTGGGGGCGGGCGACGAGATCGAGATCGAAGGGCCGCTCGGCTCATTCAATCTCGATGACCTGCCATATGAAAAGCCGCTCTTCCTTTCGGGCGGCAGCGGGATAACGCCGGTGATGTCCATGCTGCGTGCGCTTACCGACCGCGCGGCCGACCAGGATATCTCATTCGTTCATAGTGCCAGAACGCCTGGTGACATAATCTTTCGAGGGGAATTGGACGCACTTGCCTCTCGCTTTCCCAACGTAAAAGTAACGTGCGTTTGTAGCCAGGAAGATCCCACCTGGAGGGGGCCGACTGGCAGAATAGACAGCCAGATGCTGCTGACCCTCGTTCCCGATCTCCACAACCGCACTATCTTTGCCTGTGGCCCTGAAGCGTACATGAAAGCCGCACGTGCCTGCCTGGATGCGATTGGCGTGGCTCCGTCGCGGTACCACCAGGAGAGCTTCGGCGGCGTCAGCAGCCCTCAGTTGGAACCGGCCTCGACAATACCATCTTCGGTCCGTTTCGTCCGCTCCGGGATCGTGCATAACTGCTTGCCCGGAGAGACGCTGCTGGAGGCGGCACGCCAATGTGGCGTCTACGTCCCAACCGCCTGCCAGCAGGGAGTTTGCGGCACATGCCGCATCGCCAAGTTGTCCGGCGAAGTCGCCATGGAGGATCTCGGCGGTCTGGCCCCTGAAGAGAAGTCGGCCGGCTATGTCCTGGCATGTTGCAGCCGCCCGCAAGGAACGGTTTTGCTCGATCTTTAACCCCGGGTGCTTGGTTCAGCATTGAAGCCGGCGCAGTAGTGTTGAACTGCCGGTGAAGGCGTTGCCGGCGTAGCGGACTGATGCCCATCGACCCCAGCCGATATTGCTCAGAAGTCGAGAGCGACCATCATGCCGCGGACTTCGGCCATTTCCAGCAGCAGGTCTTGCAGTCTTTCGTCCAGCGCGGCACCGGTCAGCGCCAGAAGCTCGGTGATGCTCTCTCTCATCGATATGACGGCGGCCCCTGTCTTCTCGGCGAGCAGCCGACCGATGGCAGCTCGGATCAGGTCGTCCTGATCAGACATCGCTTCACCTCCCGACGCACTGCAACCTCCCCTTGCTTTCCATGCCTCACCGCCGCTTTCGACAACAGGGCGTGATTTCCCATACGGTATGATTTTCGATGCGACATCGGGCAGCTTTGCTCATGCCAGCAGATCGTCTCGATGGGCCCGCCAGTCATTCAACACCGACAATGAGGGCAGCAGCGAAAAATGGCCGGGCTGGACCGTTTCAACCGCTGCAAGCAGCGCCAGCGGCACTTTGTGCCGATAAAGCCCAATGCACGCGCCCCCTTCGACCGCTGCCGGCAATTCCGTGATTGTGTCGAAAGTCGAAAACGTACCCGTTGGCTCTTCCACGATTTCGAAACGCCCCACCCGAAACCTCCCTCTGCACAAAAGTAGCGACCAACGCGGACATCCCCCAACCGGTTCCCTGAGGCCGGCACTTTTTTCGCGCCTTGGTTGTAGCGCATGCCAGCAGGACAGTCATGCCCCAAGGGCGCACAGTCAAAATCGCTACGCACATTTTAAATCTTGACGCGTGTCAATTTTTTATAAAACATGCGCAAACGCCGGCATGGCATCGACCGGCGCTCTGGGAGGAGCAATGCCTGACGTCGAAAGTGCCCGAACCTGGGCTGCAGTCCGCACATCCCAAGCGGGCAGCATTCTGTTGCGAGACCATCGCGCCGGGCGCCGGGCTCGCGCCCCGTCGGACATTGCAGTCGCCGGCCAGCGACATTGATGCAGCCCATAAAACAATCAGGAGGAGGAAAAACCATGCGTATGTTCAATTGCCTGAAGCTTGGCACGAACCTGCTTGGCGCAGGCATGCTTGCAGCCATCATCGCAGCGCCCGCCCATGCCGAGGATGCGGCGAAAGTCGCGGCCATCGTCAAAGGCCTCGACAATCCGTTCTTCCAGACCATGCAGAAGGGCATCGAGGAGCAGGCCAAGGCAAACGGCGTGAATGTCAGCGTCCAGGCCGCCGCCAACATGGGTGACGCCACCGGCCAGGCCGACCGCCTGACCGCCATGGCCATGCAGGATTTCGATTGCTACCTGGTCAACCCGATCAGCGTCTCCAATCTCGTCCAGGCGCTGGTGCCGGTCGCCCAGAAGAAGAAGCCGATCGTCAACATCGACTCGACCATCGACCCCGAGCAGGCCAAGGCCGCCGGCTTTGCCGTCTCGACCTATATCGGCACCGACAATGTCGCCGCCGGCGCGTTGGCCGGCGAAGAGATGCTGAAGCTGGTGCCGAAGGGCTCCAAGGTCGCGCTGGTCGCCGGCATCGTCGGCGATGTCGGCTCCAACGCCCGCATCAAGGGCTTCAAGCAGGCGGTGGAAGGTAAACTCGACATCGTGGTGATGGTCAGCGCCGACTGGGATCGCGAAAAGGCGCTGACCGCCGCAACCGATATCCTCGCTGCCCATCCGGACCTCGCCGGCTTCTTCGCCGCCAACGACATCATGGCACTCGGCGTCGAGCGCGCCGTGCGGACCTCGGGCAAGGACGTCAAGGTGATCGGCCTCGACGGCATCGTCGACGCGCTGAAGTCGATCGCATCAGGCGAACTCACCGCCACCGTCGCCCAATATCCCTATGTCGTCGGCGCCATGGGCCTCGAGGCCTGTGCAGTGGCCGCCAAGGGCAAGGAACTGCCGGCCAACGTGCCAGCACCGGTGCTGTTGATCAACAAGGACAATGCCGAAGCCTCGCTGAAGAATTTTCCGCGTCCGGGCGGCGACTATCCCGATCCCTTCCGCGAGATGCTGAAGTGAGCACACCTGCAGACAACGCGCCCGCCGCCCATTCGGCGGGTGCGGAGGAGAGCCGTCCCTCCCTGGCGGCTCTCCTCCTCGATCCCTCCTTCTGGGCCGACTGGGCATCCGTCGTCGGCCTGGTCGGCCTCGTCATCGTCTTCGGCATCGCCCAGCCGGTCTTTCTCAGCGTCGCCAATCTGCAGGCGCTGTTGCTGGCGGCTGCGATCCTGGTCGTGCTGTCGATCGGCCAGATTTTCGTCATCGCCACCTCGGGCATCGACCTGTCGCTGGCGGCCGCCGTCATGCTCGGCGCCATCATCCTCGGCCTCGTCAATGCCGCCGACTACGGCATCTTCATCGCCTGCATGCTCGCGGTTCTCGCCACCAGCGCCGTCGGCTTCCTCAACGGGCTGATCATTACGGCAGGCAAGATCCCCGACTTCGTGGTGACGCTCGGCACGCTGTCGGGCATCACCGGGCTTGGGCTCATCCTGTCGGGCGGCGAACCGACCATGGTCGGCTCGACCTTCCTGCTCAGGCTCGCCTCGGGCTCGTTCGGACCGTTCGGCTATCCGGTCTGGGTAGCGATCGCAGCCGTCATCGTCGCCCATATCGCGCTCTACCACACGCGCTTCGGCGTGCATCTGCTGGCGACCGGCGGCCAGGCTGAAAGTGCCGGCGCGCTGGGCATCCGCACCAACCGGGTCAAGATCGCCGCCTATACGATTTCCGGTCTCTGCGCCGGCATCGCGGCCATTCTCCTGGTCGCCCGCATCGGCTCGGCCGAACCGCAGATCAACACCAGCCTGCTCTTGAATTCGGTGGCGGCGGTGGTGCTGGGCGGCGTCAGCCTGTTCGGCGGCCGCGCCAGCATTCTGGGACCGGCGATCGGCGCGCTGATGCTCACAGCACTCGTCAACGGCCTGACCTTGCTCAACGTCTCGGCTTTCTACCAACCGCTTGCCGTGGGGGCCATCGTGGTGCTGGCGGCGCTGATCATGCGGTATCAGAAATGAGCGCTCCCCATCATATCCCCGCCACTGAGGCGATCATCGCCTGCGAAGGGCTGAGCAAGCATTTCGGCGGCATCCGCGCCTTCACCGACGTCGCCTTCCAGGCCCGTCGCGGCGAGGTCACCGCCGTCATCGGCGACAATGGCGCCGGCAAGTCGACGCTGATCCGCAGCCTGGTCGGCGTGCATCAGCCGGACACCGGCAATTTGTTCTTCGACGGACGGGCGCGGCCCTTCGCCAATCCCGACGAGGCACGCAAGGCCGGCATCGAGACCGTGCACCAGAACCTGGCGCTGATCGACGAACTGACGGTCGCGCAGAACCTGTTCCTCAACCGCGAGATCGTGCGCCGCATCGGCCCGTTCGCTTTCCTCGACCGCAAGGCGATGAAGCGCGAGGCCCGCTTAATGCTGTCGCGGCTGTCCATCAACGTGCCGTCGATCAACCAGCGTGTGCGGCGTCTGTCGGGCGGCCAGCGGCAGGCGATCTCGATCTGCCGCGCTGTCGGCTCCGGCGCCAAGCTGGTGGTGATGGACGAACCGACGGCGGCGCTCGGCGTGCAGGAGACGGCCAATGTCGAGGCGCTGATCCGGCGCCTGCGCGAGCAATCCGTCAGCGTCATCCTGGTCAGCCACAATTTCGATCAGGTCCGCCGCCTGTCCGACCAGATCTGGGTGATGCGGGCGGGAAAGATGGCGGCGACCGTGCGCGCTTCCGAAACGTCCGGAAATGAGCTCGTCGCGCTGGTAACCGGCGCGGCATAGTCCTGCAGCATCAGACTTGAAATCAAAGGGAGTTCGCCTGTGGCACCAATTCGTGTCGGACTGATAGGTCTTGGAGAGGTCGCGCAGTCGATCCATCTGCCTGTGCTGGGCGATCAGCGCGACCGCTGGGTGATCGCGGGCGTGTACGACGTGTCGCCCAGCCTGGTGTCACTCGTCACCTCCGAATTTGCGACGGCAAAGGCCTTCGACACGGCCGAGGCGCTGATTAATTCGCCCGACATCGACGCTGTGTTCGTGCTGTCATCCGACGATACCCACAGCCGCTTCGTGCGGGCGGCGATTGCTGCCAACAAACATATCCTGCTGGAAAAGCCCGCTTGCCTCACGGTGCGCGAAATCGACGATCTGCTGGCGCTGATGCCGGGCTACGACAAGACCCTGTTCGTCGGCTATATGCGCCGCTATGCGCCCGCCTATCTGGCCGCCAGGGACGAGCTGCCCGCCTTCGCCGACATCACCCATGTCCGCATCTTCGACCTGATCTCGGAGGGCCGGCATTTCCTCAAGAAGAGCCAGAACGTCCTTTACCCCCAGGACATCGACCCTGCCCTGCTGGCGCGTGGCGCAAGCGAACGCGACGCGCTGATCCGCGAGGTGGTGGGCGCCGACGCGCCGGCCGATCTGGTGCGCGCCTATCGCGGGCTGACGGCACTTTCCTCGCACCACATTTCGGCGATGCGTGGGCTGATCGGCGAGCCGACGCGCGTGCTGGCCGCGCACCGCACCAACGGCGGCGCCAACACATCAGTCACCTTCGACTACGGCCATTTCGCCTGTCTCTACGACGCGGTGGTCGACGATCTCGGCTTATTCGACGCCATGATCGAGGTGCGCTCGAACAACAGGCGGGTGCGCATCATCTACGACACGCCCTACATCCGCAGCCTGCCGACGCGGCTGGAGGTCACCGATGCCGGCCCGTTCGGCCCGGTGACGAAAACCCTCGGGCCTCTCTACGGCGATGCTTTCTCGAAAGAACTCGAGACTTTCCACCGCCACATCACCGAAGGCACAAAGCCGCTGACCGACCTCGCCGATTCCCGCCGCGACCTGGCGCTGATGGCCGAGATCATCGAGCGGATGAAGGAGAGTGGCGGGCGCTGAGGCGCTGCCTGCCGCCTACTTCCCACAGTGATGATCGTTGATCTTGTTCAACGCATTCGCGTCGGGTCCGACGCGATGATAGGAGCACGCGCCGGCTGCTGTCGTGACCAACTGCTGATCGTAGTAGCGCGGGCCGCCGAACAGGATGTCGATGAGATCGCCTTCGGCGGGAACGTAGCGTTCGGAGTGGACCCGGCGGTCGTGATACCGGTCGCCAGCGAAAGCCGGGGCGCAAACGCTTGAGCCCATGGCGACAGCGAGAGCTAGGATCGCAACGCATTTCGTGGTCATCGCCAATACCCTCCTGGCCATTTCCGGAATCACACCATACATCCAAAACCGCCAGCCGGACAAAAGTTCCGGAGATGACCGCGATAGGCTCTTGCCGAAGCCAGCTGCCTCGCTCATCCATGGTGCGTGGAAATGTGGGACCCGTGATGACCGATGCCGGCTTTCATCTCGTCGAAGCGACGATCGACCAATTGCGCCGCGCGCTCGATGACGGCACCGTCACCAGCGTCGAACTGGTCGGGGCGTATCTCAGGCGCATCGCGCATTTCGACCGGCACGGCATCAGCCTCAATGCCGTCCCGTTGCTCAACCCTGGCATGTTCGAGGAGGCTGCCGCCTCCGACCAGCGCCGCCGCAACGGCACCGTGCTCGGGCCACTCGACGGCATCCCCTACACCGCCAAGGACAGCTACAAGGTATCAGGCCTGACGGTCGCCGCCGGCTCGCCGGCCTTCGAGCATCTCATTGCCAATGAGGACGCCTTCACCATCGCCCGGCTGCGGGCCAGCGGCGCGGTGCTGATCGGGCTGACCAACATGCCGCCGATGGCCAATGGCGGCATGCAGCGCGGCGTCTATGGCCGCGCCGAAAGTCCGTACAATGGCGACTATCTCACCGCCGCCTTCGCATCGGGCTCATCCAATGGCTCCGGCACAGCGACAGCGGCCAGCTTCTGCGCCTTCGGGCTTGGCGAGGAAACCTGGTCGTCCGGCCGCGCGCCGGCCACCAACAATGCGCTGGTCGCCTATACGCCGTCGCGCGGTGTCATTTCGGTGCGCGGCAACTGGCCGCTGGTCCCGACCATGGATGTCGTCGCGCCGCACACGCGCAGCATCCCCGACATGCTCGAACTGCTCGACGTGATTGTCGCCGACGACCCCGAGACGCACGGCGATTTCTGGCGCGCGCAGCCCTGGGTCAAGCTGCCGAAAAGCTCCGACGTGCGGCCGCCGCGCTATACCGACCTCACACTGGCGGGGTCGTTGAAAGGCATGCGGCTTGGCGTGCCCAGAATGTATATCGGCCGCGACACCGAGGCCGACAAGCCGATCGAAACCCGCGCCTCGGTACTTGCCCTGTGGGAGCAGGCGGCGGCCGATCTGAGGCGGCTTGGCGCCGAGGTGATCGAGGTCGATTTTCCCGTCGTCTCCAACTATGAACGCGACCGTCCCGGCGCGCGCAGCATGGTCGAGCGCGGGCTGGTGCCCCCAGAGTTCGCCGAGCGCGAGCTCTGGGACCTCTGCATCTGGGGCTGGGACGATTTTTTGCGCGCCAATGCCGATCCGGCGCTTCCCGATCTCGTCTCGGTCGATGGCCCAAAGATCTTCCCGCAACCGCCCGGCACGCTGTCCGACCGATACGAAGGCGGCTTCGACCTGAGGGTATATGTCGAGCGGGCACGGTCCGGCGTCACGCCCCTCGTGGACATTCCAACGCTGGAAGAGGGACTGAAGGGACTGGAAGCGACAAGGCGGATCGATTTCGAGGACTGGCTGGACGCGCAAGGCATCGACGCCGTGGTGCTGCCCGCCGCTGCCGATGTCGGGCCGGCCGATGCAGACATCGACGAGGCGTCCGCCGCCTTTGCCTGGCGCAATGGCACCTGGGTCGCCAACGGCAATCTGGTCTGGCGCCATTTCGGCATCCCCACCGTCACCGTGCCGATGGGTACGATGGCCGATATCGGTATGCCGGTCGGCCTGACTTTCGCCGGCAAGGCCTATGACGACGAAAGGCTGCTGCGCATGGCCGGCGATTTCGAACGCTCCACGCAGCGCCGCACCCGCCCGCCGCGCACGCCAGAACTTGCCGCCGATGTGTTTTCAGGCCGCCCCGCCCGAGCCGACGACAGCAAGGCGTCAGCGTTCGCCATCACGCTTGCCGCCGAGACGCGGCCTTTCGGCGATCAGGACGAGATCGTCATCACGCTCGACCTGCCAAATGAGGTGTCTGGGACGGCCTGCCTCAAGGTACATGTCAACGGAGAGGCCGTCGCGCTGCAGCGAAGCGGTGCGCGCTTCAGCGGGCACGCGCTCATTCCGGCCGCCGAGCATCAGCGCTTCCACAGCGTCTGGCGTGGCTCCTACGGTTCGATCGTCACAGCGGTGGTGTGGCTGGAGGATGGGCGCAGCGCCGGCGCCTATCTGGTTACGGGCGGGATTGGGTGAGGTTGCGCAATTCGTGCCTTAAGCCTCCCCGAATTCGTCATCCTAGGGCGGAGCAAGGAGCGAAGCGACGCGGCGCAGACCCTAGGATCCATGCCAGGACTGTGACCGAAGAATGCATCGGTCCAGAGCAATTGAGGTCAACTTTTCTTTCCAGATGCAGCGATTGCGACTGAAAGTTCTCCACCGTCGCACCGCACGGAAGTCGCGGCATGGATCCTAGGGTCTTCGCCACGTCGCTTCGCGACTGCTACGCCCTAGGATGACGAAGCGTGGGGTTCGCAAAAGTGTCGTCAATCAACGATCGCCAACCTCTCGCAGTTCTGGCAGCGCCGTTCCCCTCGTCATCCACTTGCAAAGCGACTCTCGACATAGGCCAGGTCCCGCTGAATGACATCCCGCTTGTCTTGCGACAGACCGCCAAGCAGCTTTTCATCGAGATATCCTGCTCGAATAAGCTGCGCGAACACGAAGAGAAGCTGCGAATAGCGATAGTCGAACGTGCGATCGATTTCCCGTCGCTGTTCACGCAAATAGCCTTCGAGCTCCCACATCTCGGAGGGCTGCGTCACCGCACTCGCCTTGCTTTTGAAGTCGGCCATCGTCTTTGCGAGCGCCGCCTCAAGAGCGGTATCGAAGGCATGGCGCGCGAGCTTCTTTTCGGATCCGGACCACTCGAAATCACTCATTTGATATCTCCATGGATGCCCTGTGAATTCAACCCAGGTTTTCACGAAAACGTGCCTGCTGCTACCCCCGCGCCGCCCAAAGCAAACCCCGCTCCACCATCAGCGCCATTTCCGGCACCGCGAACTCATCCGCCGTGTGACCAAGGGAACTGTAGAAAACCTTCCCCGCCCCATAGCGCCGTTTCCAGACGACCGGCATGACGACGCCGCCTATCCCCGGAAAATGCGCGTCGGTGAAGGTGGTGGTCGCCAGCACCTCGTTGCTTGGGTCGACATGCATGTAATATTGCTCCGACCGGTAGGCGAAATCGCTGATACCTTTTGTGATCGGATCGTCCGGCCGGGTGATGGCGACGTGATAGTCGATGATGTTGCCGGGATGCGCGACCCATTGACCGCCGGTCATGAACTGATAGTCGGGCTCGTTGCGGAAACTGTCGCCCATCGTCCCGTGGAAACCGCCGAGTCCGCTCCCCCCGAGAACCGCATGCGTCAGGTTCTGCAGTTCGGTCTTCTCGATCGTCGACATGGTGATGACGGGCACGATGAGATCGAATGACGACAGCTCCGGATCGGCGAACATCGCCGTGCCCTCGCCCAACGTGACGTCGAAGCCGTTTCGCTCAAGCAAGGTGCGAACGATCTTCGCGCTCTGCTCCGGCGTATGGCCCTCCCAGCCGCCCCAGGCGATCAAGGCCTTCTTTGGCATGGTGTACCTCCCTTGGAGCACTCCGCTTCGATCGATCCGGCGTCAGCGCCAGCCCAGAGCCGGCGCGACATGGGTCAGGATCGCCTCGATGACATGCGCATTATAGTCGACGCCGAGCTGGTTCGGAACGGTGAGCAGCAGCGTGTCGGCCTCGGCGATCGCCTCGTCCTGCGCCAATTCCTTGATCAGCACATCCGGCTCAGCCGCATAGCTGCGCCCGAAGATCGCCTTGGTGTTCTCCTCGATGAAGCCGATCTGGTCGCGGCTTTCGTTGCCGCGGCCGAAATAGGCACGGTCGTGATCGTCGACCAGCGCGAAGATGCTGCGGCTGACCGAGACGCGCGGCTCGCGCTTGTGGCCGGCCGCCTTCCAGGCCTCGCGATAGATGCGGATCTGCTCGGCCTGCTGGATGTGGAACGGCTTGCCGCTCTCGTCGAATTTGAGCGTCGAGCTCTGCAGGTTCATGCCGAGCTTGGCCGCCCATTCCGACGTGGCGTTGGTAGCCGCACCCCACCAGATCCGCTCGCGCAAACCCTCCGAATGCGGCTCGAGGCGCAAGAGGCCGGGCGGATTGGGGAACATCGGCCGCGGATTGGGCTGGGCGAACCCCTCGCCCCGCAGCGTCTCGAGGAAGACCTCGGCATGATGCCGCGCCATGTCGGCGTCGCTTTTGCCTTCCGGTGGCGCGTAGCCAAAATGGCGCCAGCCGTCGATCACCTGCTCGGGCGAGCCACGGCTGATGCCGAGCTGCAGGCGGCCGCCGGCGATGATGTCGGCGGCACCGGCATCTTCCGCCATGTAGAGCGGATTCTCATAGCGCATGTCGATGACTGCGGTGCCAATCTCGATGCGGCTGGTCTTGGCGCCAACGGCGGCCAGCAGCGGGAATGGCGACGCGAGCTGGCGGGCGAAATGATGCACGCGGAAATACGCCCCATCCGCGCCAAGCTGTTCGGCGGCGACGGCCAGCTCGATGGATTGCAAAAGCGCGTCCGATGGCGAGCGCACTTGCGATTGCGACGAGGGCGTCCAGTGCCCGAACGACAGGAAACCGATTTTCTTCATAGCCATGCGATATAAGGATGCGCGTCAGGCTTCAATGCCAAAGAGATTTTTCGACGCACCCGATCAAGGCTCATGCATCGCTGTTTTCGAAGGCGCCGATGCCTTGTGCGATAAGGTTGGTCGCCATGACCAATGAGACGATTGCCGCGGAATTGAAGACGACGACCCACCATTTGCCGCCGGTCAGGAAGCCGTAGCCGTCGGCGACGGCCAGTCCCCAGTCGGCCGATGGCGGCTGGATGCCGAGGCCGAGAAAGCTCAGCGTCGCGATCGAAAAGAACGCGTAGCCCAGCCTTGTGACCAGCTCGATCAAGATCGTTTCCCTGATGTTGGGCAGTATCTCCAGAAACATGATGGCGAGCGGGCCCTCGCCGCCAAGCCGCGCAGCGCTGACATAGTCGCGCTCCTTCTGCTCGCGCACGGCGGCGCGGACGGTGCGAGCCACCAGCGGCGCGTAGGCGATGCCGATCACCAGGATGACGGTCAGGTTCGACGGGCCGATCGCCACCAGCGTCATGGTGACGAGAACAATGAACGGAAACGCCATCAGCGTATCGAGCAGCCGCGCGCCGATGGCATCGACCAGGCCGTCGAAATAGCCGAGCACCAGACCGATGATGCTGCCGGCGGCAACGCCGGCCAGCGTCGCCAGCGGCGCAACCAGCAGGATATCGCGCGATCCGACGACTATGCGGGACAGCACGTCGCGGCCGAGATGATCGGTGCCGAACCAGTGCAGCGCATCGGGCGGCGTCAGCATCGCCAGAAAATCCTCGGCATAGGGATCGTAGGGAACGAAGAGGTTGCCGAACAGTGCGCAAACGACCCAGAACAGAAGCAGCAGCGATCCGACCACGACCGACGGGGCCAGTCCGGAGAAAACACTGCGGATCCTGCGCACTGCCGGAAAGCCGGCCACCGCGCGCCGTGGTGCGGGAAACTCCGCCAGATCCGTCATGGCGAGGTCCGGCGGCGTTGCCGCGGATCGAGCAGCGCCAGCACGAGGTCGCCGGCCGCCGCCGACAGCACGAAGATTGCCGCCATCACCAGCACGCCGGCCTCGAGCATCGGGAAATCGCGTGCCTTGGCCGCATTCAGAACCAGATTGCCAAGCCCCTGGATGCCGAACAGCGCCTCGATCACCACCAGCCCGCCAAGCATGTAGCCGGTCTGCGTCGCCAGCACCGCGATGGTCGGCGTCAGCGCGTTGCGCAGCACGTGCCGAAAGATGATCTCGCGCCGCTCCAGCCCTTTCAGGACGGCGGTGCGCGTATAGTCGGCGGCCATTGCCTCGATCACCCCTGCCCGCGTCATCCGGGCGATGTAGCCGGCAAGGTTCAGCACCAGCGGCAGCGCCGGCAGGATCAGATAATAGCCATGCGTCCAGAAGCCCGCGCCATCGGGCGCAACGCCGGAGATCGGGAACCAGTTCAGCCACAGGCCGAAGAGGATAAGGAGCATCAGCCCGGAAACGAAATCAGGCACGATGCCGAAGGAAACGCCCGCCATCACGATCAGCCGGTCGATCAGGCGGCCGGCATTGAGACCCGCGATGACGCCGGCCCCTACACCAAGCGGCACGAGAAAAATCAGAATAATGCCGGCAAGGGCAGCAGAGCGCTTGAGGCTTTCGAGCACGAACGGCGCCACCGGCCCGCGCATAGACAACGAGGTGCCGAAGTCACCGGTCACGGCCTTGCTGAACCATAGCCAGTACTGGACGAGAATCGGCTGGTCGGCGCCGAGCCGCTTGTTCAGTTCCGCCACCGCCTGCGCGTCGGCAAACGGACCGAGCATCACGCGGCCGACATCGCCGGGCAGGACCTGCCCGGCGAAGAACACCAGGATGCTGACCAGCCACAGCGTGAGGACAAGTGTGCCCACACGCGTTGACAAAGTGCGGCCCGTCAGCATGTCTCGATCATGCCTGGACGAAGGAAACGCGGTCGAGCAGCAGATGCGAGATCGCCGTGAAGCGCACGCCCTCGACCTTGGAGCTGACGACTTGGCTGTATTGCGAGAAGTAGCTGATGATCGCCGGCGTTTCGTCGAGCAGCAAGGTCTGGATCTTGCCGGCAACGAGGCGCTGTGCCTGCAGATCACGCGCCTTCGAGTAATCGAGCAGCAGCGCATCATAGGCCGGGTTGTTGAAATGCGCCGCGTTCCAGGCTCCCGAACTCTTCAGCGTGGCGTTGAGGAAGATGTCGGGAGTGCCGCGATGGCCGTAGTCGGTGATGCCGAGCACCGAATCCAGCCATGGCGAGCTGCCGAAGGTCGCCGAGCCGTAATAGGCGTCCTGCGGCAGGACATTGAGCTTGATGTCGATGCCGGCCTTCCTGGCGAAGTTCTGGATGATCACCGCATAGTCGGGAATGTCATAGGCGCGTTCGGTGGTCAGCGTCACCTCGACGCCGTTGGGCACGCCCGCCTCGCCAAGCAGGCGCTTGGCCTCGGCAATGTCTTGCTTGCGCTGCGGCACCGATGGATCGGCCGATGGGAAGATCGGCGCGAACGGGGTGTCGTTGCCGACGATGGCGCGGCCCTTCAGCAGGCCCTTGACGATCGCCTCGCGATCGAGCGTGAGCGCCAGCGCGCGGCGGACACGCTTGTCGGTGAACGGCGCCTGGTCGGTGCGCAGATGCACCTGGTCATGCGAGCTTGCCTGCACGCTCAGCAGCTTGAAATTGGGATTGCCCTCGATCGCCAGTTCCAGGCGGGTCGTGCTCGGGATGACGTCGAGCTGGCCGGCCTGCAGCGCCAGCACCTGCGCCTGCTCGTCGTCGAAAAACTTGATCTCGACCCGGTCGGGCAGCGCCTTGTCGCCCCAGTAGTCCTCATTGCGCACGAAGCTGGCGCCTTGCTTGGGACGGAAGGATTCCAGCTTGAACGGACCCGTGCCGTTGAAATTCTTCTCGAAATCGCCGGCATAGTCGGCCGGCAGGATCACGGCATTGTAGACGTCTGAGGAGACATAGAAGGGGAAGTTGCTGTTTGGGCCGTCGAGATCGAAGGCGACGGTTTCGTCGTCGACCAGCTTGGCGCCGCCCTTAGACAGGATGCCCTTGTAGGCCGACAGGGCCGACGAGCCGCTGGCCGGATCGACCAGCCGCTCGAAGCTCGCCACAACATCCCTAGCGGTGACCGCGCGACGATCGTGGAATTTCACCCCTGGCCGCAATTTGAAGGTCCAGCGACTGGCCGTCTCGTTTGCCTCCCAGGACAGAGCGAGCTTCGGCTGCAGACCATCCTTCGGATCGTCGAGGATCAGATACTCGCCGACCTGGCTGATCACCCCGATGCTGGCCGGATCGGTCACCGAAACCGGATCGATCGCCTTGGTCGGCTGGCCGAGCCCGACGCGAACCGTGCCGCCGGCAGCAGTCGCGGCGCGTGCGCCTCCAAGCCCCTGCGAGGCGGCAAAGCCGGTCAGGCCGAGCAGTGCGGCGTATTTCAGGAGATCGCGGCGCTTGAGAAAGCCGCCCTGATATTCGTCGACGGCGACATTCCAGATGTCCCCCGACAGGTTGCGAACTGCGTCGATATCTCTGCGTTTGGTCATGTTAAACCCCTGCTCTGAAATGAAGATTGAAATGCTATGCGACGGGTTCGCCGTCGAGATGGATGCGGTCTACGGCCTGCGGATAGAAGTCGATGAGCCCTTTGATCTTCGGCATTTCCTCTATCGGATCCCGGTAGCTCCAGGCGATGTCCGGGCGCACCGTTCCGTCGCTCAGCAGGCCGGACCAGTAGGAGGCGATGCCCTTGTAAGGACATCGCGTCGTTGTGACGGACGCCGTCAGCCGCTCCAGCCGGATGTCTTCCGCCGGCAGATAGAAACGCGTCGGCAGATGCGTCTCGAACAGCAGAACCGGACGGTGGCTGTCGGCGATTGGCTCGCCGTCGAACCAGATTTGCACATGGCTGGAGCTCTGCAGCACATCAATGCGTGCATAGGGATCGCGGGCGTGGACGAAGACTTCCTCTTCCTCCTCGAACCATTGGTCGACGGCTTTCCAGGTGAAGGCGATGCGGCCGGCCAGAGGCGCCAGGTTTTCATCCGGTGGCGACACGAACGCCCAGGCCGCGTTGGCGCTGCGCCTGTCACCGCTGTCGATATCCCAATAGGCGGTTTCGCCACCGACCGGGTGCGGTTCGCGATGCAATGAGGGTCTCAGCACCGACGGGTCGACCGCTGACGGCGGGAAGAAATAGATCGGCAGGAAATGGTTGGAGCGCAACACCTGCACGTTGCGGCTGTCGGCGATGGTGCGGCCGCCGAATTTGACGCGCACGCGCTTGGGGCTGTGCAGGACATTGACGAGCTGCGGCGCGGTGGCTTCGCGGGGCTGCAATCTTGGTGCAACGGTCATGATCGTTCTCCCGGCCTGCCGTCAGGACACCGCGCGCGCATTGTCGCGCTGTTCGGCGAAGCGATTGGCTGGTCGCGCCAGGCCGAAGCGGTCGCGCAACGTTCCCGGCGCGTATTCGAGGGGGAATACGCCGCGCCGCTGCAGCTCCGGAACCACCTGTTCGGCGAAATTCACCCAGTCCTCGGGCAGCAGCGGGAACATCAGGTTGAAGCCATCGGCGGCACCCGAAACGAACCAGTCCTGCAACTGGTCGGCGATCTGTACCGGCGTGCCGGCGACGGTCGGCACCGAACCGCTGTTGGCGAGCTTGCGCGCGATCTCGCGCAGGCTGAGATTCTGCTTCGCCCACTGCTTGACCCGGTTGAGCGATGTGCGCCCGCCATTGAACGTGCTTTCGTCCGGCAGCGGCGGCAGCGGCCCGTCCGGCGGGAACAGCGACAGGTCCAGCCCGCTCCAGCTCGACAGAAGGTCGATGCCGACCTGGTCGGGCAGCAAGGTCTGCAGATACTCCTGCTTCTCCCGCCCTTCCGCTTCGGAGGCGGCGACGATCGGCAAGATGCCGGGCAGGATCTTAAAGCTCTCCGGCCGCCTGCCGTGGCGGGCGAGGCGCTCGTTGATATCCTGCCGGTATTTTATGCCGTCTTCCTTGGTGCTGTAGATGGCGAAATGCGCATCGGCCTGGGCGGTGGCGAAGTTCTTGCCGTCCTCGGACGATCCGGCCTGGACGATCAGCGGATGGCCCTGCGGTGGCCGTGAGACGTTGAGCGGCCCGCGCACCTTGAAATGCTTGCCCTTGTGATCGATTGCGTGGACCTTGTCGGGGTCGGCGAAATAGCCCAACGCCTTGTCGATGAGCAGCGCCTCGTCTTCCCAGCTGTCCCACAGCGCCTTGACGATATCGAGGAATTCGGCCGCGCGCTCATAGCGGAACGCATGTTCGATGTTGCCGTCGCGGCCAAAATTGCGCGCCTCCTCGTCCATTGCCGAGGTGACGACGTTCCACGACGCCCTGCCCTTGCTGATATGGTCGAGCGAGGCAAACATGCGCGCCACATTGTAGGGCTCGCTGTAGGAGCTCGACGCCGTGGTGATCAGGCCAATATGCTTGGTCACGCCAGCCAGCGCCGACAGCAGCGTCAGCGGTTCGAGGCGGGCATTGGCATAGTGGGCGACGCCGCTCTTGACCGAATCCCAGATCGACACGTGGTCGGCGACAAAGATGGTGTCGATCCTGGCGCGTTCGGCCGCCTGCACGAGATCACGGTAGAACTCGAAGTCCAGCACCTCGCGGCCCGGCGCCCGCGGATGGCGCCACGACATTCGATGATCGCCCTGCGGGTTGAAGAAGAATGCGCTGAGGATCATGTGGTCTCGAGCCATGCCGGGCCTCCTTCCAGATCTGCTCCGGAGACCGTCGCGCTGCCTCGGCAGACGGCGACAATCTCTGCTGATGCGAGAAAGGTAGATTGCGCTCCGGCTTAATCCGAGTAATTTTATAGAGATAATGCATTGCGAAAGCGGAAGCGATTGCCCTTGATGGCGGCGCTGGAAGAAAGTGGTTTCAAGTCCCCATGTCCTCCTCGGTTCTGAACGTAGACCAGCTGTCCGTCGCCTATGACGGGCGCAAGGGATCGCATCCCGCTGTCAGCGGCGTGTCGCTGCACATCGGCGAAGGCGAAGCGCTCGGCCTGGTCGGCGAGTCCGGATCGGGCAAAAGCTCGGTGGCGCTCGCCATATTGCGATATCTGCCGAAGAACGCCCGCCTTGCCGCGTCAGCGCTTGAATTCCAGGGTCGGGAAATCCGCGACCTCTCCGCCGAGCAGCTGCGTCAGCTCAGGGGAAATCACATCGCCGCCGTCTACCAGCATCCCGGCGCGGCGCTCAATCCAAGCATGACGGTTGGCCGCCAGATCACCGAGACGATCATGCGGCACCGTCCGGTGCGCCTCGACGAGGCGCGCGACCGCGCCGCCGAACTGCTGGGCCGTGTCCGTGTCAGCCATCCGGAGCGTGTGCTGGGGCTCTATCCGCACGAACTGTCTGGCGGCATGCAGCAGCGCGCCAACATCGCCATCGCCATTGCGCTGGATCCGTCGCTGCTGGTGCTGGACGAGCCCACGACCGCGCTCGACGCCAGCGTTCAGTCCGAGATCATCGCCATCCTCCACGACCTGCGCAGGGATCACAAAACCAGCATCCTGCTGATCAGCCACGACATCCATATGATCCGCCGCTCCTGCGACCGGGTGGCGGTGATGCAGTCGGGCACGGTGGTCGAAAGCGGCGTCGCCGGCGATGTCTTCGACAACCCCTCTCATGCCTACACAAAGGCGCTCATCGCCTCGATCCCGGCGCTCAACTACACCAAGCCGGACGGAAGACTGGCGGAGACGGACGGCGTGCCAGCGCACCCGACAGCCCAAGGCGAAGACGCCGGCCTGCCAAAAGAACGCCGGATCGCGATCGCCTGCAAAGGCATCAGCCACGCCTTCGGCAGCCAGCAGGTGCTGCACCATGTCGATCTCGACATCGGCCAAGGCGAAACTTTCGGGCTGATCGGCGAGTCCGGTTCCGGCAAGTCGACCCTGGCCAGGATCGTCACCGGCCTGCAAACGCCCGATGCCGGATCGATCGAGCTGTTCGGCAGGACGGTCGCGCCGCGCGTCGAGAAGAGAAACCTTGCCGAACGCCGCGACGTGCAGATGGTCTTCCAGTCGCCGGATCGCACGCTCAACCCGCGCCAGCGGATAGGCCGCATCCTCGGCCGCCCGCTGCGCCGCCTCGCCGGCCTGCGCCGCAGCGAGGTGAGAGCCCGCGTCAGCGACCTGCTGGCCTCGGTTCGCCTCGCCGGCGCCACGGCCGAGCAGAAGTCGCGCTCGCTGTCCGGCGGCCAGCGGCAGCGGGCTGCCATCGCACGCGCCTTCGCCGGCGTGCCGAAGGTCGTCGTGCTCGACGAACCCACCTCCGCGCTCGACGTCTCGGTCCAGGCGACCGTTCTCAACCTGCTCAACGACCTGCAGCGCGACAAGGACACGACCTATCTGTTCATCAGCCACGACCTCAGGGTGGTGCGCTACATGGCCGACAGGATCGGCGTGCTCTATCGCGGCCGCCTGGTCGAGACCGGCTCATCCGACCAGATTTTTCGCGGCCCCAACCACCCCTATACCGAGCTGCTTCTGGCCGCATCCTCCAATGAGGCCGAGCCAAAGACATCCGCTCCCATCGAGATCGAGGCCGTTGGCATCCCAAACACGGGATGCTCCTTCGCCGACCGCTGCCCCCTGGTCCTGCCCGATTGCCGAAAGGCGGAACCATCAGCCACAGAGGTCGCAGCCGGCCACCGGATCGCGTGCTGGCGGCACGGCCAGGGTTTTTGAGCGGCTCAACAGCAGTCCGAAGGTCCGCAGCAGCAGGTTTTGGCGGCAGGCGCGATGCGATGCCGGGATTGTCGCAGCATCGGAATCCAGCTTGCAAATGCCTCCTTTTGAGGCCAGCCTAGATGCATGATGGCACGCCGGTCGCCAAAACATGTCCTTGTCATGCTGCTCGCGGTATTCCTGACCGCCGGGTTCAGCCTGTCTGCCGCTCAGGCGAGCGTCATGTCGGCGAAGATGATGATGACGACTGGCAGCGGCATGCCTGCCGGCACCGGCATGGCCAGGATGGCCGACACAGCCATGAATGGCGATTGCAGCGCGTGCCTCAAGGGCGCCGCCGACAGCGATAAGCCGATGCATTGTCCGCCGACCTGCATCGCACCAGTGCTCGCGGTACTCCCTCAAAGCCTCGCCATCACCATGGTTCCAGCGGTGCAACAACCATCGGCGCTACCGATGCCGTTCCTTCACGGGCGAAGTTCCGTGCCCGACCCATTCCCTCCCAAATCCACCGATCTCGTCTGACGCCGTTTCAGCCATCCCGTGGCTGATTTCCGGCGTTTGATTGCCGCTGGCGCTTCGCGCCGGCAGGCACACGGCAATTTACGTCGAGAGGCTCGCCGTCGATCGAGATCGCAAAGGGCTTGAGAGTGAGTATCAATTCCAGTCATTCCATTTCACGCCGCAGGTTCGTCCTTACGGCGGCGGGCGTTGCTGCGGCCACCCTGGTGCGCGCCGCAACGCCAAGAGCATCCACCGTCGATGAGCGCCGCATCAGGATCGCGCCAGGCCACGCCAGCTTCACCGGCCCTGGCGGTCCGCTCACTCCTGTCTGGGCGTATGACGGGACGATCCCCGGCCCGATGCTGCGCCTGCGCCAGGGCCGACCCGCTCGCATCACGGTCGAGAACGCATTGGACGAGGAAACCACGGTCCATTGGCATGGCATCCGCCTGCAAAACACCATGGACGGAGTGCCCGGTCTGACGCAGCCGCCGATCAAGGCGGGGACAGATTTCGTCTATGAATTCACGCCGCGCGACGCCGGCACCTTCTGGTATCATCCGCATGCCAACAGCCTTGTGCAACTCGGCCGCGGGCTCGCCGGCGCCCTCATTGTCGAGGAGACCGAACCCGTTGCCGTCGACCGCGACCTGTTGTGGTTGCTGCAGGACTGGCGGCTTGCCGATGACGGGCAGATGGCGCCCGGCTTCGGCAGCGCGATGGATGCGGCGATGTCCGGCCGCGTCGGCAACGTCGTCACCATCAACGGCACGGCGCCGGCCGATCAGAGCGTAAAGGCGGGTGAACGCGTCAGGCTGCGGCTGGCCAATGCCTCGCTCGCCCGCATCATGGCGCTGCGCTTCGAAGGCCACCACCCGGTCGTCGTGGCGATCGACGGCCAGCCCTGTGATCCGCATGAACCGGAGGACGGCCGCCTTTTTCTGGCACCCGCCATGCGCATCGACGTCGTGATCGACATGCAGGGCGATCCAGGCAAGCGTTACGCGGTGATCGATGATTTCTACGACGGTCTCGCCTATACGCTGACCACGCTTGCCTATGACAGCGCATCGCCGATTCGGATCCATCCTCTCGACACGCCGCTTGGCCTGCCGCGCAACCCGTTGCAGCAACCCGATCTCGCAAGCGCCGAGCGCCAGGAGATCGTCCTGCAAGGCGGCATGATGGGTGGCGGCAAGCTCGCCGGCGTCGGCGGCATGATGGGCATGGCGACACCCGGCATGAAGGGTGGCGCTGCCTGGGCGATCAACGGCATGTCGATGACCGGTGACGGCCATGCCGGCATGGCGCCGCAATTCACCTTATCGCGCGGTGCAACCTGTCATCTCACCATGCGAAATGAAACCGCCTGGTGGCATCCGATGCATGTCCATGGCTTCAGCATGCTGGTGCTTGCGCGCAACGGTTCGCCGGTACCGCACCGGCAATGGCAGGACACGGTGCTGCTGGCTCCCAGGGACACGATCGAATGCGCCTTCGTCGCCGACAATCCCGGCGATTGGATGCTGCACTGCCATGTCGCCGACCACCAGATGGCCGGCCTCATGACGGTGTTTCGAGTGACCTGATTTTCTCGTCAACAACGTCAAGACAATAAGGAGAACTGCAATGAAACCGACTTACACTCTCGCCGCTTTCGCAGTCGCGATTGCAATGCCGCTGCCGGCTGTCGCGGCGACGATCAACGCGGTCATGTACAAGAACCCGCAATGCAGCTGCTGCGAATCCTATGCCAACTATCTGGAACACAACGGTTTCAAGGTCGACATCAAGCCCGTCAACAACCTGTCCCAGATCAGCAGTGATGCCGGTGTGCCGGCGGACCTCGAAGGCTGCCATACGCTGACGGTCGACGGCTATGTCGTCGATGGCCTGGTGCCGGTCGATATCGTCAAGAAACTGCTGACGGAGCGGCCCGCCCTCACCGGCATCACGCTGGCCGGCATGCCGACCGGTGCCCCCGGCATGGGTGGCGAGAAGGCTGGCCCTTTCATCGTCTACGCCTTTACCAAGGACGGCAAGGCGCCCACTGTCTACGCGACGGATTGAGAGGTAATCGCCATGTCTGCCGATACGTCGGACTGCCCTGCCCGAACCTGGCTCGCCATGACGTTCCTGCTTTTGCGCCATTTCGCATACAAATGCGTTTGTGCTAATATACCTTGGCCATGCACCTTCGTGCGTGACCGACCAATGGGAGGACGCGATGAACACCATGAATCGCAGGTCTGCAATTGCCCTCGGTATGACGGCCGCCGCGGTGACGCCTTTTTTTGCCCTGACGGCGTCGGCGAAGGCCAAGAAATACGGCCCGAAGGATGGCAAGGAGATTGCGCCCGGTGTCAGGGTGGTGGAGGTCGGCACCGGCGACTCCGACATTGCCGCTTACAAGAGCATCGCGATCGTCGATGTCGTGTTTCAGCCCGGAGCGCACGCTCCCGCGATGATGATGGACAATGACATGGTCTGCACGATCACTTCAGGCGCGTTCACCATCAAGAAGGCAGACAAGGAATTCAAGCTCAAGACGGGTGACATGTACACCTGCGCCAAAGGCAAGACCGACGAGGCGACGAATACAAGCAAAGAGGTCGGCGTGCATCGTATCGCCGTCCTGATACCTGCGTAGCAGTTGGAGTTCCGGCCGGACAGGCGGCTTGCATGCTGTCCGGCCGTCGTTTGCGTATCGCCGGGTGCTAGCCTCGTCCGGCATGATTGGGCCTACCACAAGCGCCTACGCCATTTCGGGGCGTTTTGAACCCTCGCGGATGGCCTTGTGCACGCCGCGCTGCAGATCCATGAATGCAGGGCTTTCCATCACCTCTTCGCGGCGCGGGCGCTCGATATCGACGTTGAAGGTCTGGGTGATGCGGCCCGGGCCGATGCCCATGACGACGATGCGGTCCGACAGATAGACGGCCTCCTCCACATCATGGGTGACAAACAGGACGGTCAACCTGTGTTCCTCCCAGATCTGGGTGAGCAGTTCCTGCATCTGGTGCCGGGTCAAGGCATCGAGCGCGCCGAAGGGCTCGTCCATCAACAGCATCTTGGGCCGGTAGGAAAGCGCGCGCGCAATGGCGACGCGCTGTTTCATGCCGCCCGAGAGTTCGGCCGGATAGCGGTCGGCGCTGTCGCACAGCTTGACGAGTTCGAGGTGCTCCAGCGCGATCCTGCGGCAGGTCGCGCGATCGTAGCCGGCGGCCTTGAGGGCAAATTCGATGTTCTGCCGCGCCGTCAGCCAGGGAAGCAGCGTGTAGGATTGGAAGACGACGCCACGGTCGAGACCAGGCTGCAGGATCGGCGCGCCATCGATGCTGAGATCGCCGGCGTCGAAGTCCTGCAGTCCGGCCACGATCGACAGCAGCGTGCTCTTGCCGCAGCCCGACGTGCCGACCAGGGAGACAAACTCGTTGTCGGCAAGATCGAGGTTGATATCGCGCAGCACTTCCGTGCGCCGCTCGCCGGTGCCGAAGCTCTTGTGCAGACCGGCGATCCGCAATTTGGGGGGGCTCATCGGCTGGACCTCATTGCGAGCGGCCCTCTTGCTTGAACAGCACCTTTTCCAGCGCCTTCATCACCTGGTCGGTGATGAGGCCGAGCAGGCCTAAGAGCAGGATGTAGCCGATGATCGTGTTTGTCTGGAAATAGCGCTGCGACACGGTGATGCGATAGCCGAGCCCCGATGTCGCGGCGACGAGTTCGGCCAGCACCAGCCACGTCCATGCCCAACCCAGGCTGATGCGCAACGTATCCCAGATGCCCGGCAAGGCGCTGGGCACGACAATGCGCGTCAGGATCTTGCGATCCGGCAGGCCTAGCGTGCGCCCAAGGCCAATGAAATCGGCTGGAACCCGTTTCACATTGTCCATGATCATCAGGACCTGCTGGAAGAAGGTGCCGATGAAGATGATCAGGAATTTCTGCGAATCTCCGGTGCCCGCCCACAGGATGGAGAGCGGCACGAAGGCGACGACCGGCATGTAGCGGATGAAGTCAACCAGCGGCTCGATGGCCGCCTCCCAGGAACGGAAACTGCCGATCAGCACGCCGATCGGTATCGACAGTGCCGAGGCGATGAGGAAGCCGATGGAGATACGGTACATCGAGGCTTTGAGGTCCAGCCACAACGTGCCGTCGGCCGCAAGCTTGGCGATCTGCATAGCGACGCTGCCCGGCGATGGCAGGAAGATCGGCTTTACCAACCCCAGGCCGGTCGCGGCCCACCAGGCAAGGCCGAGCCCGACGAACACGGCCACCGCGATCACCAGGAAGCGCGACCTGGCGATGGGCACGCCGATCCCGGAGGATCGGCGACGCCTCGCCGGTTTCGTGGGACGAGCCGGATCGGTTTGAGCGGGACGCTCCCCGGACATCTGCGTCACCGCCGCGATCCGGCCTTGATCATTCCGCTGCCTTGACGAAGGACGGGTCGATCATCTGCTCCGGCGTCACATCGGCCTGCAGCAGCTTGGCGTTCTTGGCGGCGGCTTCGACATCGGCGAAGGTCTTGGTGGTGAAGTCGCCTGTCAGCGCCGTCTTGTTTTCGGCGAGTGAGTAGTAGCGCACGCCGTCAAAGGCAGTGTTGAGGTCCTTGACGTCCGAACCGACAGCCTTGGCGATGATGGCGCGCCCACCGGGCGTATCGGCATTGTAGTCCTTGAGCGCTGCGTCCCAGCTCTTGATCATGGCCAGCACCTGGCCGGGCCGCGACTTGATCACCTCGTCACGCACCACCAGAACGTCGCTGATCAGGCCGGGATCCTCGCCGGCGGTGAACAGAAGCTTGAGGTCCTTGTTCTGCGCCATGGCGACGGTGAGGTACGGTTCATAAGTCACCGCGACCGGCACCTGGCCGGCGATCAAGGCGCTGCCGGCATCGGACGCCGGCATCGGGACCGGCTTCACATCGTCGATCGACATGCCGTTCCTGGCGAGCGCGTATTTGAGCAGGATGTCGCTCGTCGTGCCTTCCTCGAAGGCGACCTGCTTCCCCTTGAGGTCCGCGATGGAGGTGACGTCCTTGCCGGCGATGATGGCGTCGGCGGTCATGGAGACGTCGAGCAGCAGCACGATCTTCACCGGCAGGCCGGCCGCGACCATGCCCATCGCCGTGTGGGTGGCGATGTTGGCGGCGTCGAGCTGGCCGCTTGCAAGTGCTGCATTGATGTCCTTGTCCTCGGCGAAGTTGACGATCTGGACGTCGCTCAGCCCGTTTGTCTTGAACAGACCCTTGGCCTCGGCGACATGCCACTGGCCATAGCCGAGCCAGGGCTCGATGCCGATCTTGAACGCTCCTGCCTCGGGCGTGGTGGGAATGGCCGCATCGGCCGCGTAGGCTGCCGGGGCGGCGGCGAGTCCGATGGCGGCGGCCATCACGAGCGCGCCAAACTGTCCTGTTAGGTTACGCATCATCTTTGTTCCCCTTGATGATCAGACCGCTTTTTCTAACTGAGGTAGCCGGTCTGGTGAGACTGCGGGTTTCTGCTCTTGCGGCACTGTGCCTCGGCGTCTTACCTGCCACTTCATGGTGAAGTGCGAGGATATTTCAGCGTCAGCGGGAGCGGATGTCAAGGCTAAAATACATACATGCATATACAAGTTGGAAAGACTCAATTTTCCACCTTGGCCGGATCGATCCGGTCGAGGAAACCTGTCACCCGATCGGCTCCGGCAACGGGTTCGCTGCCGACCATGACCGCGACTGAAAAGGCAATGAGGGAAGAGACCGGCGTGTGGCTGCGCGCGCCGGCGCGCAGGTTCATGACCAGCGTCGGCGACAGGAAAAGACCGGCCCGCAGCACCGCGCGCCAATCCGCCGGCAGCATGCCGCGCCGTTTGAGCTCCAGCAGCAATGGCCGCCACAGCGCTGTCGCCTTGACCTCCAGCAGGTCGCGGCGGACGAGGCTCAGGTCCCAGTCCGTGTCGACATGGAGCAGATTTCCGTCCAGCCGCGCCTGGGCGCGAAAAGCCTCTGTCGCGGTCGCCGGATCATAGAGCCAGAACGGGTGGGCGAAGATGTTGTGGAACGTCGCCTTCACCTCCGCCAGCAGCGTCGGGATGTGCGAGCCGGCAAAGGCGGGATCGAAGAAGGACAGTTCCGCGCTCCCCGGCTTCGCCGTGTACCAGACATTGGCGTTGTGGGCGTCGCCATGCGCGACCACGCCGCCTGCGTCGGCAAGCCGGTCCGGCCGCAAGCGCATTGCGGCGGCGTCGAATAGCTCACCGACGCTGTCGGTGTAGCGCCGGTCATTGATGACGAATTTCAGCCGGGAAAACCGATCCCAATCCAGCTCCAAACCGGGAAAGGCAAACAGTTTGCCGATATAGAAATCGGCCAGCCGGCCGCCTGGCGACAAGCGTGTCTCGGCATCGATCAGCCGCTCATGAAACAGCCTGTGGATCGGCTCCGCCGTCACCTCCTCGACGGTTACCGGATGCAGCGTCTCGAGATAGACCTTGAGCAGCCTGGCCGACAGGTCGCGCTCGGCAAGAACGGCTTCTTGCCGTTTGCCGGCATCGTCCTGCGCATCGAGCGCGAACAGCACATCCGAAAACCTCGGATCCGTGCGGCGGCGATAGACAAGGATCTGCTCGCCGGGCTGGGCCGACATATGCACCGGCTGGTCGACCGGCAGGCCTGCGCGCGACAGAATCTCGGCGCGGTAATACTCGCCCGTCATCGCCTCTTCCCGCTCCTCCTGATGGAACTTGAAGAAGTAGGCCTTGCCGTCGTTCTCGAAGAAGCCGTTCAGGGAATTGAGGCTGTATTTGTCGAAGTTGATGCGGACATCGCGGGGGCTCATCTCGAACAGATCGCCCAGCAATGCCGACAGCGCGCTTTGTGCCTCGGCAACATCATGCTGCGCGAGTGCCCGAATCCGCGCCGTGCGGCTGGGTATCAGCGTCATCCGTCGCTCCTTCCATCCAGTTCGTCCGCCGAGGGCGAAACCGTTCTAATCGATACATGTATATACATTGACGGCAAAACCTCTCCGGCTTGCATTCGCTCCATTGCCGTCAGCTGTTTTTGGAGGGGGAATAGCGGCTGCCGAGCGAGTAGCGGCTGCCGGCATAAGTCAGCTTGCTGATCGTCGCCACCACAGCGCCCGTCCATGTCCGGCGATGCAGGAAAAGGCAGCAGGCGCCGACATCAATGCCCAGATGCCGCGCCGTCTCGGCATCCGCCGGGATCGCGGAGATGATGTGCTCGACCTCGGTGACCGGGGTTTTCTGCATGAGGTAGTCATAAGTCGCCGTCTTCGAAAAATCCTGCTTGTCATAGTCGGGGATGAGGCTCGGATTGACGAAACGCTCTTCCAGCTGCACCGGCAAATCATTCTCGAAATTGACGACGACGGAATGATAGATCGAGACACGCTTTGCGAACTCGAACGACAGCGCCAGTTCCTTTGTCGGCATGATCGTTTCGAGAACGAGGACTTCGGAGCGATGCCTGTTGCCGCGCTCGACGATCTCGGCTGCGATGTTGTTGATCTCGATCAGCGTCGATTGCGGCCGTGGTGGCGCGATGAAGGTTCCCACACCTTGCAGACGGATCAGGAACCCCGCCGAGGTCAACTCTCTAAGGGCCCGGTGAACCGTCATCCGCGACACGCCCAGCGACGCCACCAACTCATTTTCGGACGGCAGCTTGCGATCCTTGCCCCACCGGCCCGTTCCGATGTTCGCCAGGATGTAGTCCTTCACCTTCTCGTAAAGAGGGCTGGCCGTATCGGGCAAAGTGATCATTTCAAAAGTCCTCTCCGGCGATTTATCGAAAATCACGACTGCTCGACAGGTTGCCGCATGCGGATGATTGTTTTCAAGCCATCGCTTTGCCCCGCCAACAGCCGCTCATAGGCGGCGGGAACCTCATCCAGGCCGATCTCCTGGTCGATCAGGGCCAGCAGCGGTTCGCTGAGTTCACCCAGCATCCGCACGGCCTCAGGCAGTTCGTCGGCAAAGGCGTGGCATCCCAGCAACCCGATCTCGCGTTCGACCAGACTATTGGGATCAATGTCGAGACGGTCATGGAAGATGCCGACCATGGCGACCGTGCCGCCGGGATCGAGAACGCCGAGCAGCTGATTGAGGGCCGCGACGCTGCCCGTCGCCTCAATGGCCGCGAGCAGCGGGGCATTGGCGGTTGCGGCGGCAATGGCATCCCGGTTCAGATCGACAGTCGTGGCACCCGTCACCCGCGCCACGCGGGCGCTGCGAGCCTGGTTGCGGTCGGCGACGAGCACGGTGCCGGCAAAGGTTCGAGAGAGCAGCAGAGCGGCAAGACCGCCGATGGGCCCGCAGCCGACGACCAGCACCGAGCCTGCCGTTTTCGGCAGCCGCCGCACCGCATGCAACGCCACCGCCAGCGGCTCGGCCATCGCCGCGACCCGCTCGTCGAGCCCGGCATCGATGATATGCAAGAGCCGTGCGGGCAGCACCGCCTGTTCGGCAAACCCACCGTCGCAGATCTCCCCCACAAAGCCCAGCGACGCACAGAGATGCCGCCTTCCCGCATGACATTGCGCGCAGTCTCCGCACCAGAACCGGGAATCGGCAACCACCCTGTCACCGACGGCGACGCTATCAACGCCTGCGCCGATGGCGGTCACCGTGCCGGTCAGTTCATGGCCGGCCGTCGACGGCGACCGGCTTATCCACTGTCCCGTGCGGAAATTATGCAGGTCCGAACCGCAGATGCCGGCGGCATCGACCCTGAGCTTCACCCAGCCCGCATCCGGCACGCCCGGCGCGGCGACATCCTCGACGCGCAGATCGCCGGGTCCATAGAGTCGAGCAGCCTTCATCGCGATCGTTTCCGCTCAACCGGCGAGATAGCGGTCGCGGATTTCCGAGACCGCGTTCTCATGCGAGCTGAAGCCCTCGTAGCGGGCGAGCCTGCGGGCGTGCAGAGCGAGTTCCGGATAGGCCGCCGACGTGACATAGCCGACCGACGAGCGCTTGACGAAATCCGTCACCGAAAGCGGGCCGTAGGTCCGCGCCCACCGGCTGGTCGGCAGCACTGCATTGGGTCCAAGGACGAAGTTGGCAAGGGTCACCGGCGTGTGCGGTCCCATGAGGATTTCGGCCGCCTCGGTGATGCGTCCGAGATGGGCGAACGGCTCCGTCGACAGGATCTCGAGATGTTCGGGCGCATAGTCGTTGATGAAGCGGTAGCTGTCTTCCAGCGATGCGGTCAGCACGATGCCGCCGCGCTTGCCGGTCAACACCGCGCGCGAAAACTCGACACGCTGCTCGGTCATCCGCGACCAATGCTCGGGAAGTGCGGCGAGTGCTGCTTCTGCAACCTTGCGGCTGTGCGTCACCAGATAGGCCGAGGAATCCGGCCCGTGCTCGGCTTCGATCAACAGGTCGAGCGCGGCAAGGCCGCCGTCGACGCTGTCATCGGCAAAGATGATCGCTTCGGACGGCCCAGCCGGAAGGCCTGTGTTGATGACAGAAGACAACACGCTCTTGGCCGCCACCACCCACGGGCTGCCGGGGCCGACGATCTTGAGCGCGGGCTTCACCGTTTCCGTGCCGTAGGCGACGGCCGCGACGGCCTGGGCGCCGCCGCATTTGTAAACGGTCCCGACGCCGGCGAGGCGTGCGGCGACCAACGTTGCTGCATCCACCGACCCATCCGCTGTCGGTGGCGTCACGATGGCGATCTGCGGCACGCCAGCAATCACCGCCGGCACCGACGTCATCATCGTCACCGACGGAAAGGCGCCCTTGCCGCGCGGAACGTAGAGCGCAACGGACGCGATCGGCGTGTACCTGTCGCCGGCATAGGCGCCCGGCCGGATTTCCTTGAGCCACATCGTTTCCGGCTTCTGCTCCTCATGGAAATGCCTGATGTTGTCGATGCCGAACTGGATGCTCTCGACGACATCCTTTTCCACCTTGTCGAACGCCGCGTCGAACTCGGCTTCCGACACCTGTAGTTCGCCCTCAGCGACATTGGCCTTGTCGAGTTCCCCGGCGAAGCGGATCAAGGCGGCGTCGCCTTCGTCCTTGACGGCCTGGATGATCGGCCGGACCTTCTCGACGAAGACCGTCAGATCGGCCTCGGCGCGCTTCAGCAGACTGGCGCGCTGGTCGGCATCGACGGATGACAAATCGTGGAAGCTGATGTCGGACATAACTGCTCGTTCTCCTGAACTCTTGGAACGCAATGACGGTTGGCGCAGGTCGGCCGTATCCTGCGGGCCGACAGGCCGACCCGGGACAAGGATCAAAGCTGTCGAGAGGCTTCACTCGGCTAAAAGTATATACATGTATGTATGACGGTCGCCAGCAATTTTTCCATCGTCCTTCCCGTCGAAACTGCGGAGACAAACCTGCCGCATCAGATCGAGGCGAGAAAGCCGCCATCGACCGGAATGGACTGGCCGGTGATGTAGGCCGCCGCATCCGAGGCAAGGAACACCGCGATGCCGTGCAGATCGGAGAGATCACCGAAGCGCCGCTGCGGGATCTTGGCCAGCATGGAGTGCTGCCATGCCTCGTTGCTGTAGAAAACGTCAGTCATCGCCGTCCTGAAGTAGCCCGGCGCGATGGCGTTGACCCTTATGCCAAGCTCCGCCCACTCCGCCGCAAGCGCCCGCGTCATGCCGAGCAGGCCCGACTTCGACGAGCCATACGGCACCGCGGTCGGAACTCCGACTTCGGATGTCAGCGAGCACAGATTGATGATGGCACCAGGACGGCCGGTGTCGCGCATCTGCCGCGCGGCGGCCTGGGCGCAGAAGAACGCTCCCTTGAGATTCGTGTCGACGATCCTGTCCCACAGTGCCTCGTCGACATCGAGCGAGGGCCGCACCTCCTCCATCCCGGCATTGTTGACGAGAATGTCGAGACCGCCAAGCAGGCTGGCAGCCTCGTTGGTGGCTGCCCCGCAGCGGCCAACATCAGTGACGTCGAGGGCAATGGCATGCGCCACCCCGCCGGCGGCGCGGATGGCTGTCGTTGTGTCCTGCAATGAGGCTAGGCTGCGCGCCGAGACCGCGACGTCGGCGCCGGCAGCACTCAGCGCTTCGGCGATGCTGCGCCCGATGCCTCGGCTTGCGCCGGTGACAAGCGCCTTCCTGCCGGAGAGATCGAAGAGAGAAGCGTTGCGCATGTGATCCTCCTGATCGGTGTCGGCCTCGGCGCCGGTATCAATGCTATCAGACCGCAGGTTACATATACAAGCATATACAAACAATTTCAGCTGCGGTACGGATGACGAAATCCGCCGCAAAGGAGCCCACCGTGTCGAAAGCCTCGGATATGGTCCGCACCGAAGTCAACCGTTTGTCGCCCTACAATTCCGGGCTCACCATTGACGAGGTTATGGAGCGATACGCACCGGCCAGGATCGCCAAACTAGGCTCGAACGAAAATCCGCTCGGGCCCAGCCCGACCCTCGTCACGACGATGCATGCCGGCTCCGAGATGTTCCGCCTCTATCCCGACCCCGCCGGGCGCAAGCTGCGCCAGGCGGTCGGCGACAAATATGCCGTCACCGAGGACCAGATTATCCTGGGCAACGGTTCCGAAGATCTTCTCTCCGTGATCAGCCGTGCCGTGTTGCGGCCGGGCGACGCCGTCGTCACCCTCTATCCGTCGTTCCCGCTGCATGAGGACTACGCGACGCTGATGGGGGCGACCGTCAAGCGCGTTGTCGTCAACGACGATCTCACCATCAATGTCGATGCGCTGGTCGAGGCGGTGCGCGAACGGCCGCGCATGCTGCTGTTCTCGAACCCGATGAACCCGGTCGGCAGCTGGCTCTCCGGCGGCGATCTGTCGAGGGTTCTGGACGTGGTCGGCGACGAGACGCTGATCGTCATCGACGAAGCCTATGCCGAATATGCCGAGGGCGACGACTATACGTCATCCCTGCCCTATCTCGGAAAGCTGGACCAGCCCTGGATCGTGCTGCGAACTTTTTCCAAGGCTTTCGGCCTGGCCGGATTGCGGATCGGCTTCGGCATCGTCGGTGACCCGGAGCTGCGCGCGCTGCTCGACCGCGTCCGCACGCCTTTCAACGCCAACGGCATGGCCCAAGCCGCCGCACTCGCGGCGCTGGCCGACGACGAACACCTCGCCAGGGTCGTCGCGCTGGCCAGGGCGGAGAGAAAACGCGTCGAGACTTTTCTGGCGAGCAAGGGCCTCGACGTCGCCGCCTCCAGGGGCAACTTCCTGTTCTTCAACTGCCGGCGAGATGCTTCCGTGTTCGTCGAAAGCCTGTTGCGGCAAGGCGTCATCGTCAAGCCGTGGAAGCAGCAGGGTTTTGACACCTATGTGCGCGTCAGCATCGGCTCGGCTGCGGAGAACGACCACTTCATGGCCGTTCTGTCGGAGCTGTTGTGAATACACGCTTTGATCGGGATTCGGAACGGACCAGCCAAATTGACCTGCTGCTTGCGGCAGCGAGGTACCAGTTCGGGCACGATGTCACGCTGCGGCGCAATTCGTCGAATGAGGCAGCAGATTTTTTTGAGCTTCAGGCCGACAGCAGGCCTTAACTTTCGCGGCGTGGGTTTTTACATCTCTGGGGTCTGCAAACGATCGACGCTTGAGGAGGCTCCCTTGCAGCAACCAGATGACATCGCCGCCCGCCGATTGGGCATTCTCATCGAGCAATATGTGGAAGCGCGCAAAAAGCACTACGACTATGTGTCGACCGAGCAGGCCTATCGGGCCATCCGGCAGGTCCTCAAACCCGCCATTCCCGATCGCGAACTCGACGACATGGTCGCCGCGCTTGCCGTGAAGAACGGCCTGGCGGTCGTTTTCGACCGCCAAACCAAAGCGTCCGCCGATCATGTCCCTCGGAGCGCAAGGCCCTAGATCAACGCAGGTCTGCAGGCGTCGAGCGCCACATCGATACGGGGCCAAACGGCCCCGTATCGATGTGTATCGCCGGAGGAACGAGCGATACACCTGCGCCATGGGCCTGTGTGCCGCAGGCCGACGGCCTGGCAGCTTCAGGCGGCAGTGCTGACCTTGCCCGGCTCGAGGATCGACTTGACCTTGTCGGCGACGGCGCGCCCCAGATCGGCGTTGTTTGCGGCGGTGAAATGAATTCCGTCGACACCGTCCGTGGTGAGGTAATCGCCGGCATTGAGGAAATCGATCTTCATAAAATCCGCCATCGCCTTGTATTGCCTGGCCAGGTCTCTGGATTTTTCGTGCCCGCCGCCGAACATGCCCTCGAACCACGGATCGGGCATCGGGGTCAGCGGCGGCGGCGCAATGACCAGCGCCTTCGGCGCCGGATACGGGGTGCCGATGCCCCCGGCGCTGGTCAGGATCTGCCCGACCAATTTCGCCATTCCATTGGCGATCTCATAGGGCGTCCGGCGGAAATAAGACTTGGTGTCGTTGGTGCCGAGCATGATGATGACCAGGTCGAGCGGCAGATGGCTGGCGATGGCCGCGGGCAGATAATTGGCCCCGTTCAGGCGCGGATCGTTGGGGTCGTCGAGACAGGTGGTGCGCGCGCTCAGGCCTTCTTCGATGATGTGGTAGCCCGCCCCTAGCGCCGCCGCCATCACACCGGTCCAGCGCTGATCATAAGGGTAGCGGTAGGTCGGCGACCCCTCCTTGACCGGAACCCAGCCCCAGGTCAGCGAGTCGCCGTAGCACATGATGTTTTTTGGCGGTGACATCCATGTTTCTCCATCTGTTTGCAATTGTCTGAACGCCGGCGCACTTGCTTTTCGCCGTCTTAAGTCAGGGGTTTCGCACGCGCACTCCGTAGAAGATCGCCGCGCCGAGGATGATGACGCCCTGCGCGATGAGCTTGCCGGGCTCGTCGATGCCGAGCACCGTCATCACCACGAACAGCAGCGCAAAGCACAGCGCCCCGAAGAAGGGCCCCCAGACGCCGCCGTCGCCACGACCGAAGACGACGCCGCCGAGGATCGTTGCCGCGACCGCCAGGATCGGCAGGTCGAGGCCGACACGGACGCTGCCGACGGCGATCGAACCGGTCTGCACCAGGGCCGCGATCGCCGCGATCAGGCCGGCGAGCGTATGCGCCAGGATGACCGTGCGCTGGACCGGCACGCCGGAAAAATGCGCGGCTTCGGCATTCTCCCCGACCGAGGCGACGTAGCGGCCAAAGACGGTCAGCGACAGAAGCAGCCACACCGAAGCGGTCAGCAGGACCCAGAACAGCACCGGCGTCGGAACCGACAGGAATTTCGTGTTGTAGAGGTCGTTGAACAGCTTCGGCACATCGCCGGGCGGATTGCCGCTCGACAGGAACTGCACCAGCCCTACCAGGATGATGCTGACCGCCAGCGTGACGATGACAGCCGACACCCGCCGGCTCCCTATCATGAAGCCGTTGAACAGGCCGATGACGAGGCCGGTGGCGAGCGCCAGCACGACGAAGAAAGGCATCGACGCGCCGGGGAAAGTGCCCGACGAGATGAAATAGTTGATGAGCAGGATGATGCCGCCGCCGGAGAGGTCGATCGACTTCACCCGCATGACGACGAGCTGCCCCAGCACCAGGATGCCGAGCGGGACGATCTGCCTGACGAAGATACCCATGATGTTGAGGTTGAGCATGTTCGGTCGCGCGATCCACAGCGTCGCCAGCAGCACGAGAAAGACAAAATAGGACGGCGATATGCGCAGCAGGCGCCGGGCGATCGGATTTGCGAGAACGGCAGCCATCTTTTAGAGCCCCATCTTCTTGCGGGATTGCAGCCCGACCACCGCCAGCAGGATGCCGCCCTTGATCGCGGTCTGGACAAAGGGGGAGACGTTGGCGAGGTTCATGCCATTGGCCAGCAGCGCCATGACCAGCGCGCCGATCACCGTGCCGTGCAGGCTGCCTATGCCGCCGGAGAGCTGGGTGCCTCCAAGGGCGACGGCGGTGACGGTGTCGAGTTCGAAAAGCAGCCCGACATTCGGATCGCCCGACACGATGCGCCCGGCCAGGAAGACACCGGCAACGGCCGCGAAACAGGAACAGACCACATAGGCGAGGATGATGTTGCGACGGTCGGAGACGCCGAAATTGCGGGCAGCACTTTCAGCGCCCGAAGCAATGCCGCCGCCAATCGCAAACAGATGCAGCCCGTATCGCGATCCGTAGAGCAGTTTCCACGCTGCCAGGATCACGACGATGCCCCAGAAAACCGGATAGGGAACGCCGAGGAAACTGCCTGAGACGGCATCGATGACGATCTCCGGCACCGTACCGCCGGACACAGGACGCAGGATGCGCGTGATGCCGAGCACGATGTACTGCGTCGACAGCGTCGCGATGATCGGATGGACGTTGAAACGGGTGATCGCCAGGCCGTTGATCAGCCCGATGAGTGCCGCCAGCACGAAGACCGCCGGGATCAGCACGACAGCCGGCTGATCGAGCGCCAGCACCGCCGTGGTGAAGCTGATGACGGAGCCGACCGACAGATCGAGCCCGCCGATGAGCACGACCACCAACTGTCCGATGGCCGCGATGATCAGCGGCATTGCCTGGGCCACCAGGTTGAAGAGGTTTTCGGCCGTGGCAAATTGTGTCGTCTCGACGGTCAGCCACAGCGAAATGAACAAGGCGACCAGCAGTGGCAGGCCCCACAGGCCTTGCCGCGTGTTCCGGCCACTCAGGATGTTGAACAGCGAGCGAACCATGGCAGCCCCCCTAGTGCTGGCGCGCGGAGCCGCCCGTCAGGGCCGCGTCGAGGATCTTGTGTTCCGTCGCCTGCGCCGCCGGCATTTCGGCAACGATGGTGTCGTCGTGGACGACGTAGATGCGATCGCAGAGCCCGATCAACTCGATCGTCTCGCGCGACAGCACCAGCACGGCGCCGCCCTTGGCGGTAAAGTCGCGCAGCAGGTGGTAGATCTCGGACTTGGCGCCGATGTCGACGCCCCGGGTCGGCTCCTCGACCAGCAGAAGATCGAGATCGGCGGCCAGGTAGCGGCCGAGGAGAACCTTTTGCTGGTTGCCGCCCGACAGGGAGCCGACCGGCGCGGACGGCCCTGCCGCCTTTATGTTCATGACCTCCATCATGCGGGCGATGACGTTTCGATACGGCCGCGCCGGCGCGAGTTCGAATCGCCTCGAATGCAATCCGATGGCGATGTTGTGGGCGATCGGCAAAGCGAGGAAGAGCCCCTCCTCCTTGCGGTCCTCGGGAACGAAGCCGACCCTCAGCTGCTGCAAATGGCGAACGCCTGATGATGCCGGGAGCGGCATTTTCAGCGCTTTGCCGTTGACGGAAATCGTCCCGGCGGAGGGATGATAGCGGCCGATCAGCGATCTCAGGAAGCGCTGCTGGCCCTGCCCCTCCAGTCCGGCCAGGGCGACGATCTCGCCCTTGTGCAATGTCAGCGACAGCGGCCGCGATGTCTCGGTGATGCTGAGGTTTTCGACACGCAGGATCTCATCACCCTTGTCGCCCGTGCGATCAGGAAAAAGGTCCTGGAGTTCGCGTCCGACCATCATGGCGATGAGGTCGTCGGTGGTGATCTCGGACACCATCCGGGTGCCGACCAGTGCGCCGTCCTTCAGCACCGTCACCGTGTCGCACAGCTCGAATATTTCCTCCATGCGATGCGAGATGTAGACGATCGCCTTCCCCTTATCGCGCAGCCGGCGGATGTTGCGGTTGAGCACATCGACATCGGCCGCATTGAGAGCAGCCGTCGGCTCGTCGAGGATGAGCACGCTGGCGTCCGCCTGGATGCAATGCGCGATCTCGACGAATTGCCGCTCGGCGATCGTCAGGTTGGAAACGAGTTGCGACGGGTCGAGCGTGAGGCCGAGTTCGCCAAGCGCCCTGGCGGTCTGGCTCTTCATCGCGGGATAGTCGATCGAGCCGAACCGGGTCGTCGGCTCCCGGCCGAGAAACATGTTCTCGGCGATCGACAGATTGGGCAGCAGCGAGTGCTCCTGGAAAACGGTCGAGATGCCTGCATCGAGCGCGGTGCGCGGCGACTTCAGATCGAGCTTTTCCCCGTTCATGAAGATCTCGCCGGAATCGGGCTGATGCACGCCCGCCAGGATCTTCATCAACGTCGATTTGCCGGCGCCGTTCTCGCCCATCAGGGCGTGAACGCTGCCCGCCTTGAGATCGAGGGAAACGGAGTGGAGCGCCTTGCTCCCTCCGAACGCCTTCGAAATGTGGGACATCTCGATAAGATTGGTCACGAAACCCTCGAACGAACCAAATTCAACACATGGAACGGCCTGCGGGGAATGCTTGTCCACTCCCCACCAGCCACGGCGCCGTCATTTCTTGCCGTAATATTCCTTGAGCTTGTCCTCGGGCAGTTCGCTCGGCCACCAGACATTGGCGGTCAGGTCGTCGCGATAGTATTTTTTGGCCTTGTCCTGGTCCCATCCGTCGGGATTATAGACATAGCGTTTGTAGAGCTGCTTGCCTTCCAGAAGGGCAACAGCGGCGCGCACGCCGGCCGCACCTTGGGCGGGGCTGTATTCCGGCGAGATCGACTTGAACCCGTCCGTGATCCACTGGCCGAAATAGCCATTGTTGCCCTCGCCCGAAATCGGCGGAACGGGCGTGCCGAACTGCTTGAAGACATCGACGCAGGCGCGCGTCATGTCAGCGCCGGACGACCAGATGCCGTCAACCTGTGGGTTGTTCAGATAAAGCGTCTCGCACAGCTTCTTGGCCTTGTCGTACTGCCAGTCACCATGCTCCTCGGCGATGATCTGCACATGCGTGCCCTTGAGCGACTCCAGGAGTCCGTTGTAGCGGTTGGTGTCTTCCGGATGTCCGGCCAGGCCACGCAGGACCCAGATCTTGCCATTGTCGCCGACGGTCTTGACCAGCCAGTCGCCCATGACCTTGCCGAAGTGCTCGGCACCGCCCTGGATTTCGGTGGTGTAGGCATCGGAATCGATACGGCCGGTGTGAAGGATGACGGGGATGCCGGCGGCGACCGCCTTGGCGATGCTGGCATTGGCCGATGTGCTGGTCACCGGCTGAACGATGATCGCGTCGACATGCTGCGCGATCAGGTCCTCGATGTCGGCCACCTGCTTTTTCTGGTCGAAGCCGGCATCGAGCAGGATGAATTTCGAGATGCGCTTGTCCTTGGCCGCGGCGTTCTCCGCCTCATGCGCCACCTGTACTGTCCAGGTGTTGGCGTTGACGCCGAAGTCGCTCATGCCGATGACCCAGGGCGGGTCCTTCTTGAACGCACCGGCTGCGGTCATGCGCGTGTCGTCGGGGCGCGGCGCGACGCCGTCCATCAGCTTGATGTCTTCCGCATGCGCCAGGGACGTCACGGCAAGCGTGGACGCAACGAGCATCCCCAGGCCGACGGTTTTCAGCAATCCTAACATTGAACTCTCCTCCTTGTGGTTGTCCCGGCCTACGAATTCGTATGGCCGGCCGTACGAATGTGTACTGCCGCGAGACGCTCTCCCGATGCATGCTCGTCGTCGCAAACCGACCGATGCACGCAATTCTCCCGTCCCCGAACACATGAGTGTCGAGGCCCAACCCGGGCTGGACGATGGTGACGGTTGAGAACTCCTCCGGCACTTTAGAAGCACAGCGGATTCGCCCTGTCAATAGTTAGTCATGTTGAATGACTATTCCCTTGCTTGCCTTTCACCGCTCCGCTATCCATCATGAATGGCGCTCGCCGGCTTCGGCGCGCTGTCAGTCCCGGCGGGAAAAACATGCGATCAGTCTTGTGCTACGGCGACTCCAACACGCACGGCCAGATCCCCGGCAGGGGGCCGCTCGAGCGCTATGGGCCGGGTGAACGCTGGCCGGGAATATTGCGTTCTCAGCTAGGCCCCGACTGGTATGTCATCGAGGAGGGGTTGAGCGGCCGCACCACCGTCCACGACGACCCGATCGAGGGCGCCCACAAGAACGGCCGAACCTATCTTCGTCCTTGCCTGCAGAGCCATGCGACGCTCGACCTCGTCATCATCATGCTCGGCACCAACGATTTGAAGATCCGCTTCAACAAGCCGCCGTCGGAAGTGGCGATGGGGATCGGCTGCCTGGTCTACGACATCAAGGAGCTGGCGCCCGGTCCGGGCGGCACCACGCCCGAAATCATGATCGTGGCGCCACCGCCGATGCAGGACGACGTCAAGGAATGGAAGTCCATCTTCGCCGGTGCGCCGGAGAAATCGCGCCTGCTCGCGCTCGAGTTCGAGGTTCTGGCGGACTCGCTCGAATTACACTTTTTCGATGCCGGCTCGGTGGTGTCGTGCAGCGAAGCGGACGGCTTTCACATCGATGCCGAGGCGCACAGATTGCTGGGCACCGCACTCGCCCGCGCGGTCGATGCCATCGGCTGGAGCCGCTCGACATGAGCAACCATAGCGCCGCCAGGCAACGCGCTCTTACCGACGGGGCGACCCTTGCCTGACATGAGATTCGCACCACCCAACCCCTTGCGCATCGCCGATCGTGCGAGCGGGCTGAATGCGTTGAGCGTGCGCAGCTACAATGAGCGGCTGGTGCTGTCGCTGCTGCTTCAGAACGAAGGCATCTCGCGGATGGAAATCGGCGAAAAGACCGGCCTGTCGGCGCAGACGGCCTCGGTCATCGTCCGTTCGCTCGAGCAAGAAGGCCTGGTCTCGCAAGGCGAGGCGCAGCGCGGCCGCGTCGGGCCGCCCACCATCCCGCTTTCGCTCAACCCGGAGGGCGCCTATGCGGTTGGCGTCGGCTTCAGCCGGCGCAGGATCGACATCGCGCTCATCGACTTCATCGGCACGGTGCGCTTCCACACGCAATTGCCGGCGGATGAAGCCAATCCCTTTCCGCAAAGTAGCGAGCTGTTCGGCGCGATCAGGCAAGCCATGACCAGCCTGCCGGTCGAGGTGCGCAGCCGGGTTGCCGGCATCGGCCTGGCCGTTCCCGACGATGTCGACACCATGGCTGCAACCCGCAGCGGATCGAGCACCTCGCTGAAAGCCTTGCAGGGGGAGATCGAGGAACAGATCAAGCTGCCGGTTTTCGTGCAGAACGACATCACCGCGGCAGCCGGCGGCGAGAGCATGTTCGGCGTCGCAAAGCCGCTCAACGACTATCTGTTCTTCTATCTGGGAGCACGGCTGCAGAGCAGGCTCATCCTCAACCACCAGATCTACAAGGGAAACTCCAGCGCCAGCTTCGATCATGGCCTGATGCGCCTGGAGAGCGAACTGGCCATGCGCGGGCGCCCGTCCGAAATCATCTGGAGCAGCAGCCCTGAGTGGCCTGACCTGGGCGAGGCCTACAGCGCATGGCTGGGCGAGTGTTCCGACCGCCTGAAAGCGTCGATCTCCGCGCTGACCCAGTTTGTCGAGTTCAATTCGGTCGTCCTGTCCAGCTATGCGCCGCAAAAGATCGCCGAGGCCTTGTGCGACGACATCGGCCGGGAATTCCCCGGCATCGAAGCGCTGCCCGCGCGGGTCAGCATCAGCCCGAAGGCCGTCGGCGCGGCAAGCCTGCCGTTCAGTTCGCGCTTCATGATCCAGTGATCGAGCCGAACCGGCGTTGCCGGTCTGCCGATCATGCACCCTCTGCAGGTCCATCGATGATTTTCAGGTGACCAAGCGAATCTACTTGCCAGGACGCCTCACTTAATAGCATGTTAAGTGAACCCTGAGATCGCCATGAAAATCGCTGCGGATCACGCACTCAATGACAATGCCGCAACCAGCGCCGAAGCGCGCCGCTCGACGGTATTGGGCGATCGCATCAAGGCCTATCGCACCACGCGGCGCCTGACGCTGCGCCAGCTCGGCGGCATGATCGGCACCACCGCCAGCTTCCTGAGCCAGCTCGAGCGCGGCCTTTCCGGCGCCAACACCAGCACATTGATGCTGATCGCCAATGCGCTCGGCATCAGCCTCGCCGATCTTTTCGACGACTGCGAAGTGTCGCCGCACGCGGTGCTGACACGCGCCGAGCGGCCGGCGCTGCCGACCAGCGAAGGCTACCGCAAGACGCTGCTGTCGCGCCGGCCGATCCGCGAGATGGAAGTCTATTGCGGCGAGTTCGCCGTCGGCGGCTCCACCGGCGACGTGCCCTATACGCATGGCAACGCGAGCGAGATGTTCCTCGTGCTGCGCGGACGCGTGCAACTGACGCTCGGCGACGAGAGCTTCACCCTCGAAGAGGGCGACAGCATCGAATATTCGACCTCGACGCCGCACCGGACGATCAATGTCGGCGATGCGGTGGCCGAGGTGCTGTGGATCATCGCGCCGCCGACAAGCGGCGCTGTCGACCTCGATCAATATGTAGCCCGGAAAACGCTCGCGCCCGGCCTGCCAAAATCAAACAGCGAGCCATCGGAGGGTTAGAAAATGGGAAGCAGATCAAGATTGGCCGGATTTGTCGGCGCCGCCGCACTGGCCTTGCTCGCAGCCGCCGCTCACGCGCAGAACGCGCCGCCGGCCGGAACCGTGGTCGACGGCTCGTTGAAGGGCAAGACGCTGACCTTCGTCTCCTATGGCGGCATCTACCAGGACGGCCAGGTTGCCGCGCTCAAGGAATTCGTCGACAAGAGCGGCGTCAAGCTTTTGAACGACGGACCGACCGAAATCGCCAAGCTTCAGGCGCAGGTCGAATCAGGCAATGTGACCTGGGATGTCGTCGACACAGACGATTTTCCGCCCTTCGTGCATTGCGGAAAACTGTTCCAGAAACTCGATCTGACCAAGCTCGACATCTCGCACATCCCGCCCGGACAGGTCGGCGAATGCAGCGTGCCGGCGATGAACTACGGCATGGTCCTGATGTACAAGAACGACACGTACAAGGACAATCCGCCAAAGGACTGGAAGGATTTCTTCGACACCGCGAAATTCCCCGGCACCCGTGCCATCGACGGCAGTGGCAGCCCGCTCGGCGGCCTGATCGAACAGGCCATCCTGGCCGACGGCGGCAAGGTCGACGCCATGACGCCTGCCGATATCGACAAGGGCATCGCCAAGATCAAGGCGATCGGCCCCGACACCATCTTCTGGAAGACCGGCGCAGAATCCCAGCAGCTTGCCGAATCCGGCGAGGCCGACATGATCATCATGTGGACTGGCCGCGCCATGACGGCGGTCAAGAATGGCGCTGCCTATACGCCGGTGTGGAAGGACTGGCTGGTCGTCATGGATCAGCTGACCATCCCGGTCGGCGCCAAGGACACCGATGCCTCCTACGCGCTGATCAACGCCTATCTCGGCAAGAAGTCGCAGGAGATCCTGACCGAGCAGACGTCCTACTCGCCGATCAACAACGAGGCGCAGCCCAAGGTCGACGCATCCGTCGCCGCCTTCCTGACCAACACGCCGGACCACGCGAAGCTCGGCTACCAGCAGAACATCAAGTTCTGGGTCGCCAATTTCGCCGCCGCGTCCGACAAGTGGACGGCGCTGATGGCCGGCAACTGAGCCGGCTATCACTGAGGTGACGGCGTGAGCCAGACATCGCATACGCCGACGGCCGGGGGTGATCATTCCCGGCCGTCAGGTGCCGTGCAGGGGCCGCAGCGGCGCCTGCGCCTTGCCGCCTATCCGTCCCTGCTGGCGATGCCGGCCCTGCTCCTGCTTATCGCGGCTATGGGCTATCCCTTGCTGACCGTCACGCTGCGCAGTTTTTCGGACCCGGCCTGGGGCCTGCAGAACTACGTCTGGTTCTTCTCCACGCCGGTGAACGTCACCGTCCTGTGGCGCACCTTTTCCATCGCCGCCTGGGTCACCATCGTCTGCGTCATCGCGGCCTACCCCTACGCCTATCTCATGACGGCCGTCGAGCCGCGCCTGCGACTCGTCCTCATCTTGTGCGTTTTGGTGCCGTTCTGGGTCAGCGGCGTGGTGCGCACCTTGGCCTGGGTCATCCTGCTGCAAGATTCCGGCATCATCAATTCGGTGATCAGGCTGCTCGGCTTTGACGGCGTGAAGCTGATCCGCACGCAGACCGGAGTCGTCATCGGCATGGCGCAGGTGTTGCTGCCGTTCATGATCCTGCCGCTCTATTCGGTCATGCGCGGCATCGATTTGCGCCTCGTGCAGGCGGCGCGCAGCCTTGGTGCGCGCCCGGCACGCGCCTTCCTGGAAATCTATCTGCCGTTGTCGCTGCCCGGCGTCTTCGCCGGCGCCATCATCGTCTTCATCCTGTCGCTCGGCTTCTACATCACGCCGGCCCTGCTCGGCGGCCCGCGCAGCACCATGCTGTCGACGCTGGTGCAGAGCCAGGTGCTCAGCCTGCTCAACTGGGGCCGAGGCGGCGCCATGGGCGTCGTCCTGCTGGTCGCGACCTTCGTGCTGCTGGCGCTCGCCGCACCGCTGATGCGCCAGCGCCACAAGCAGGCGTCCAGATCATGAGACAAACGCCGTTCCGCATTCTGCTCGGCCTGTTCTGCCTGCTGGTCGCCGTCTGGCTGGTGATGCCGACGCTGGTCATCATCCCGATGTCGTTCAACGAGAAGAAGTCGCTCGCTTTCCCGCCGTCCGGCTTCTCCTGGCAGTGGTACGCGAATTTCTTCACCAATCCCGATTGGCTGTCGAGCTTCTTCAATTCGCTTAGGGTCGCGGGCCTCGTCGCCGTTGCCGCCACGCTGATCGGCACGCTGGCGTCGCTTGGCCTCAGCCGCATGAAACATTCCGGCGCCGGCCTGCTGCGCGCCATCCTGATCACGCCGATGATCGTGCCCGGCGTGGTGCTGGCGATCGGCATCTATGCCGTTTACCTCGACTACCAGCTTGTCGGCACCACCACCGGCTTCGTCATCGCGCACACGATGCTGGCGATCCCCTTCGTCATCATCGCCGTATCGGCAAGCCTCGAAGTCTTCGACGTGCGGCTGGAAACGGCGGCGGCCAGCCTCGGCGCCAACCGCTTCACCACATTCCGCACCGTGACCTTGCCGCTGATCGCGCCCGGTATCCTGTCCGGGCTTTTGTTTGCCTTCGTCACCTCCTTCGATGAAATCATCGTCGCGCTGTTCATCACCAGTCCCTACCTCAAGACCTTGCCGGTGCAGATCTTCACCAGCATCACCCGCGACGCCGACCCGACGGTGACGGCCGTCGGAACCATCATCTTCATTGCCACGACGCTGATCATCAGCGCCGGGCTGATCATCAGCTCGAAATCGACGAGGAGTTGAGATGACTGCGAGGGAACGTGGCGCGGCCATCGACATCAAGGGCGCAACCAAGCGCTACGGCAATTTCACCGCGCTCGACGATGTCAGCCTGCATATCGAGCCCGGCGAGTTCATGACGCTGCTGGGGCCCAGCGGCTCGGGCAAGACGACCACGCTCAACGTCGTTGCGGGCTTCACCGACCTCACCGCAGGCGATCTTGCCGTCGGCGGCAACAGCATCGTCGCCCTGCCGGCGCACAAGCGCAACATCGGCGTCGTGTTCCAGCACTACGCGCTGTTTCCGCACATGACCGTCGGCAAGAACGTCGCCTATCCCCTCACCTTGCGCGGCATGGACAAGCAGGCGCGCGACCGTCTCGTCGTGCGAGCGCTGGACATGGTCAAGATGGCCGATTTCGCGCATCGCTATCCCTCAGAGCTTTCCGGCGGCCAGCAGCAGCGCGTGGCGCTGGCGCGCGCCATCGTCTTCGATCCGCCGCTGCTGTTGATGGACGAACCGCTCGGCGCGCTCGACAAGAAACTGCGCGAATGGCTGCAGCTGGAGATCAAGCGCATCCACCGCGAACTCGGCACCACCTTCGTCTATGTGACGCACGACCAGGAAGAAGCGCTGGTTCTGTCCGACCGCATCGCAGTGTTCAACCAGGGGCGCATCGAACAGGTCGGAACCGGCCGCCAGCTCTATGACGAGCCGACGACCTTGTTCGTGGCCAAGTTCATCGGCGAATCGACCAGTTTGCGTGGCACCGCCCAGACGTCAGGAAACGAGACCAGCCTGACGATCGCCGGCCAGAAGATCGTGGCCAACGGCAAGCTTGCCGGCGGAGGCAAACCGGTGGTCCTGCTGCGGCCGGAAAAGCTCTCGCTTGCCGGCACCAACACGCCTCTCGCCGCCGGGCAGAACAGCCTCACCGGTGAGGTCAGCGAGGCGATCTATCTGGGGTCGGGTTCGAAATACCAGGTGACGCTTCGCGATGGCTCGGTCGCCATCGTGCGCTCGTCGCTGGAAGCCACACCGTTCTCGATTGGTGACACGGTCGATCTGCGCTGGTCGGTAGTCGATGCAAAACTTCTTGCCGACGACGATCGCGCCGACATGACGATGACCTGATCGCTCTTTTCCCCGCAGGATTTTTAGACATGGACGCCAAAGTCAACGGCAACGTCTCGTTCTGGTATGCCGACATCGGGCTGCCGGCCTATCGCGCGCCGCTCCCGGGTGACCTCGAAGCCGATGTCTGCATCGTCGGCGCCGGCTACACCGGCTTGTGGACAGCTTACTATCTGAAGAAGGCCGATCCTTCGATCCGCATCGCCATCGTCGAAAGGGAGTTCGCCGGCTTCGGCGCGTCGGGCCGCAATGGCGGCTGGCTGTCCGGCGGCTTCAGCTGGTCGCGCGAGAAATATCTGCGGACCTCGACGCGCGGCGCCGTCATCGACATGGAAACCGCCATGCATGGCACGGTCGACGAAGTGATCGCGGTGACCGAGGCCGAAGGCATCGATGCCGACATCCGCCGCGTCGACAATCTGACGGTCGCCACCAACCCGCCGCAGCTCGAACGGATCAAGGCCGCCTATGCCGATGCGATCGGCTGGAGCGTGCCGCAGGACCGCGTCAGCCTGATTGGCCAGGCAGAGGCCAAGGCCCGCATCAACATCAAAAATGTGCTTGGCGGCTATGTCCACCACGGCACCGCGCGCGTGCAGCCGGCCAAGCTGGTGCGTGGGCTCTCCGAAGCCGTCGAGCGGCTTGGCGTGCCGATCTACGAGCAGACCACCGTGACCGGCATCGAGAAGGGCAAGGTCACGACGAACCGCGGCACCGTGCGCGCGCCGATCATCATCCGCGCCACGGAAGGGTTCACGGCCGGCATATCAGGCAATGAGCGGCTCTGGCTGCCGCTCAACAGCGCGCAGATCATCACCGAGCCGCTGCCGCAATCGCTATGGGACGAGATCGGCTGGGAGGGCCATGAGCTTCTCGGTGACGCCGCGCACGCCTATTGCTATGCGCAGCGCACCCGGGAAGGCCGCATCACCATGGGCGGGCGCGGCGTGCCCTATCGTTACGGCTCGCAAACGGATGTGCGCGGCCAGACGCAGCAGGCCACGATCGAAAGCCTGCACGCGATCCTCACCCGGCTTCTGCCGCAGACAGCCGGGCTTCGCATCGACCACGCCTGGTGCGGCGTTCTGGGCGTGCCGCGCGACTGGTGCACGACATCAGGCCTCGACCCTGAAACCGGCATCGGCTGGGCCGGCGGCTATGTCGGGCTCGGCGTCTCAAGTTCCAACCTTTCGGGCCGCACGCTGCGCGACCTTATCCTGCGCCGCGACACCGAACTGACCCGCCTGCCCTGGGTCAACCGCCAGGTGAGCAAATGGGAGCCCGAGCCGATGCGCTGGCTCGGCGTCCACTCGATGTATCAGCTCTATCGCGTCGCCGACGAGCGCGAGGAAGCCGGCCTCCAGCATACGTCGAAACTGGCCGCAATCGCCGACCGCATCACAGGACATTGAGAGACCGCCATGACCGACTTCCAGACCTTCGCCCATCTCGCTTCCATCGACCTCGGCGAGCCTGAGCCCAAGCCGACCTCGATCAGCGGCGATCAGCTCGAAGCAGCGAAGACGCTGTGGACCTCGCCTGACGGCACACTGGAAGTCGGCGTCTGGGAGTGCACGCCGGGCCGCTTCACCGCATCGCGCGAGAGCAATTCCGAAACCTGCCACATCGTGTCAGGTCGGGTCTCGCTGCATGGTCCCGATGGCCGCAGCGAGGACGTCGGTCCGGGCGAAATGCTGGTGCTGCCGAAAGGCTGGAAAGGCGAATGGACGATCCACGAGAAGACGCGCAAGCTCTATATCCTGCACTTCGAGGCGTGAGCTGACTGGAACAGCCGCTACTCGTCGTCTGAACGATCATCCTCGGCAACAACAGGCTTGCCTTCTATCGCCTGCCGCAAGGCGTCGTTGATGCGGTCCTGCCAGCCCGGCCCATCCTCCTGGAAGTGGTCCAGCACGGCGCGATCGATCCGGATCGAAACAAGCTCCCTGACGCCTGGAGCGGCGGAGGGCTCACGAACCGGCGCGGCCGGCTTCTTCACCGGCTTGAAAGCCGCCTCGGCGGCCGTCATCGGATTTGTCGGTCGACGCGGGGGATTTGCCATCGGATGACCCTGACTGAAGACGATTCGTGCACGACGTGGCACGCTTGCGCCACCATAGCCCAACCAGCGCCGTCGCGCAGGCCCCTTTGGTCGGGACAATCACTCGGCTGCTTGAAGACTCTGCGCGTCGATGATGACCCTGATCTCGGCGCGGCAGGAGCCGCAATTCGTGCCGGCATGCAGGGCCGTGCCGATCGCCGCAACGCTGCCGCAGCCGCCGCGCACCGCTTCCGCGATCTGGTTGGCGCCGACGCCGAAACAGGAGCAGACGATGGCGCCGCGGTCGACGTCGATCCCGCCCGGTCGTCCGGCTACGATCGCCAACCTGCCGCGCCGGTCGACATGATCGGCACTCAACTGTTCCGCCGCCCAGCCGCGCGACACGGCGACCGGGCCGGGTGCGACGAACAAGGCGGCTGACAGTTGATCGCCGTCGAAGGCGGCGATGCGATGCTGGCCGGCGTCGCGGTCATGATAGGCGAGCATTTCCGCACCCGGTGACACGCCGAACAGTGACCCGGCAAAGCCAGCCCAATCGATGTCGTCTTCGGCAAAGGCAAGCTCGACCCGCCAGCCGCCCTTGCATTTGGCCACGGCCCAGTAGGCCGCGGTATCAGGCTCAGGCCTGCGCCGCGTCACCGCAAAGCCAAAGGCCTTTGCGGCGAATTTCTCGATGCGGGCGGCGACATGTTTCAGCGCCGGCTGGCCGGAAATGGGATCGGTCAGCGGCGCGGTCAGCGTGTCGAGCCGGCCCCTTGCCGCAAACTGATCGGTCCAGTGCATCGGCGCAAACAGGCTGCCCTGGCGCTGGCGCGCCGTCACCAGCGCGCGCACCAGCACGTCGCCGCGCGGGCTGGAAACCCGCGCGATGTCGGCGTCGCCGATGCCGAAGCGCTGCGCATCCGCCGGGTGGATTTCTACGAAGGGCTCGGCGATGTGCTGCGACAAACGCGGGCTTTTGCCGGTTCGCGTCATGGTGTGCCAATGGTCGCGGATACGGCCGGTATTGAGGATCAGCGGATAGTCCGGGCTGGTGCGGACTTCCGTGGTGGGGCGGATGGCGATGAAGCGCGCTTTGCGGTCGGGCGTGTAGAAATTGCCGTCGGCGAAGAAGCGGGTGGTGTTACCTTCCAGCCTCTGCCCGGCCCGAAGATGCTCGTCCGACTGATGTCGAGCTTGAGCACCCCCCTCTGTCCTGCCGGACATCTCCCCCGCAAGGAGGGAGATTGGCAGCTTTGATGCTCGCATATCTCCTGCATTGTTTGTAATTGGCGAAGGCCGTGGTGGCAGCCGATCTCCCCCCTTGCGGGGGAGATGGCCGGCAGGCCAGAGGGGGGTGGCTGGGCTCGGCGCCGGCCATTGGAACGGCTCCAGCGCCTCATACTCCTCCGCATCAACCCCGGCATAAGCACCAATATCGAAATCCCGCGCGCCATCATTCTCGAATCCTGACAGCGCGGCATGCTCGGCAAACACCTCCCCTGGCGTCGCATAGGAAAACGCCTCGCCAAACCCCATCCGCTTGCCGACCTCAGCGACAATCCGCCAGTCGGGCCTTGCCTCGCCGGGCACGGGCAAAAACGCGCGCTGGCGCGACACACGGCGCTCTGAATTGGTGACGGTGCCATCCTTCTCGCCCCAGGCGGCGGCGGGCAGCCGGACATGGGCGTGGCGGACGGTGTCGGTCTGGGCCAGCACGTCCGACACCACCACGAACGGGCACGCCTTGATCGCCGCCTCGACGGCATCGGCGTCCGGCATCGAATCGACCGGGTTGGTGGCCATGATCCACAGCGCCTTGATCCGCCCGTCGGCCAGCGCCTGGAACATCTCGACTGCCTTCAGGCCGGGCTTTCCGGCAATGGCCGGCGCGTTCCAGAAGCGCTGCACGCGGTCGCGATGGTCGGGGTTTTCGATTTCCATATGCGCGGCGAGCATGTTGGCCATGCCGCCGACCTCGCGGCCGCCCATGGCGTTGGGCTGGCCGGTCACCGAAAACGGCCCTGCTCCGGGTTTGCCGATGCGGCCGGTGGCGAGATGGCAGTTGATGATGGCGTTGACCTTGTCGGTGCCGGATGACGACTGGTTCACACCCTGGCTGTAAACCGTCACCGTTTTCGCCGTTGCCGCAAACAGGCTGTAGAAACGGCCAAGCTCGTCCTCGCTCAGGCCCGTGGCGGCAGCGACGCCGGCCAGGTCGAGCGCGGAGGCCGCGAAAAGCGCTTGCCCGAAGCCGGTCATGTGCGTCGTGATGTAGGCGCGGTCGAGCGCATTGTGCTGGCCGAGATAAGCGAGCAGCCCGGTGAACAAAGCGACGTCGCCATCCGGCGCGATCGCCAGATGCATGTCGGCGATGTCAGCGGTCATGGTGCGCCGCGGATCGACCAGGACGATCTTCATCTCCGGCCGCTTTTCCCGGGCAGCCGCGATGCGCTGGTAGAGCACCGGATGGCACCAGGCGAGATTGGAGCCGACCAGCACGATCAGGTCGGCCAATTCCAGATCCTCATAGGTTCCCGGCACGGTGTCGGAGCCGAAAGCGCGGCGGTGGCCGGCGACCGAGGAGGCCATGCACAGGCGCGAATTGGTGTCGATGTTGGCCGAGCCGACAAAACCCTTCATCAGCTTGTTGGCGACGTAATAGTCCTCGGTCAGCAACTGGCCCGAAACATAGAAGGCGACCGCATCCGGGCCATGCTCGGCGATGGTTTGCGAGAAGGTCGAGGCGACAAGGTCGAGCGCCTCGTCCCAGCCGGCGCGGCGGCCGTGGACCTCCGGATGCAGCAGCCTGCCGTCGAGGTCGATGGTCTCGGCGAGTGCCGAGCCCTTGGAGCAGAGCCGGCCGAAATTGGCCGGGTGGTCGGGGTCGCCGCGGACGGACACCTGCCCGTCCGCGGTGGCCTTCGCCAGCACGCCGCAGCCCACCCCGCAATAGGGGCAGGTGGTCCTCACCTCGCGCGCTTCGTCGATCTCCATGGGTTCAGGCCGCGCGGCTGGCCAGCGCTTCCAGCGCAATGAACAGATGCTCGCCTTCGACCCGCACCGGAATGGTGCGCACCGCGCCCTCGTCGGCGCCGAGCGCCTTGCCCGTCTCCAACGAAATCACCCAATTGTGCAAGGGACAGGTCACCGCCGCACCGTGCACGATGCCCTGGCTGAGCGGTCCGCCTCTGTGCGGGCAATGGTCGTCGATGGCATAGACCTGATCGTCGGCGGTGCGGAAGACGGCGATCTTGCCTTCCGGGGTGGCGACGCAGCGCGCGCCGCGGCGGGGGATGTCCGAGATAGAGCCGATTGATACCCAGTTCATGATTGTCACTCCGCCGCCTGCGCAAACCCGACAGAGGCCATCGGCCGGAATTCATGCTTGTCCTTGCCGGAAACGCGTTCCGACCACGGATCGACCTGGGCGAATTTCTGGCTGAAGACGAAGCGGTCGTAATAAGCCTTGCGCTTCTCGCCATCGTCCATGATCTGACGCTTGATCTCGGGGATGCCGATGCGCTTGGCCCATTTGTAGATGCGCTCGAGATAGCGGCCCTGCTCGCGATACATCTGCGTCAGCGCCACGATATGCTCCAGCGCCTCGTCCTCGGTCTTGACCAGGCCCAGCACCTCGGTGCCCTTGATGTCGAGGCCGGCCGCCCCGGCGAAATGGATTTCGTAGCCGGAGTCGACGCAGATCACGCCAACATCCTTGCAGGTCGCCTCGGCGCAGTTCCTTGGACAGCCCGACACCGCCATCTTGACCTTGGCCGGCGTCCACGAGCCCCACATGAATTTTTCGATGCGGACGCCGAAGCCCGTAGAATCCTGCGTGCCGAACCGGCACCAGTCTGAGCCGACGCAGGTCTTCACCGTGCGCAACCCCTTGGCATAGGCGTGGCCGGAGACGAAGCCGGCCTGACCGAGATCGGCCCACACTGCCGGCAGGTCCTCCTTGCGGATGCCGAGCATGTCGATGCGCTGGCCGCCGGTGACCTTGACCATCGGAATTTCGAACTTGTCGACGACGTCGGCGATGGCGCGCAGTTCGGCGGCATTGGTCACCCCACCCCACATGCGCGGCACCACCGAATAGGTCCCATCCTTCTGGATGTTGGCGTGGACGCGCTCGTTGATGAAGCGCGACTGGTAATCGTCGGCGTAGTCATCCGGCCAGTCGCAGACGAGGTAGTAGTTGAGCGCCGGCCGGCATTTGGCGCAGCCGCAGGAGGTCGTCCATTCCAGTTCCTGCATGACGGCGGGAATGGTCTTCAGGCTCTTGGCCTTGATCAGCCGGCGCACCTCGTCATGGCCGAGGGTGGTGCAGGAGCACATCGGCTGCACGGCGGCGGGGTTGTACGTGTCGCCGAGGGTCAGCACCATCAGCTTTTCAACCAGCCCGGTGCAGGAGCCGCAGGAGGCCGACGCCTTGGTGTGGGCGCGCACGTCGTCAAGCGAGGTCAGGCCCTTGGCCGTGATCGCGCCGGTGATCTTTCCCTTGCAAACGCCGTTGCAGCCGCAGATTTCCGCATCATCCGGCAAGGCTGCAACGGCCGCCATAGGGTCCAGCGGGGCACCCCCCTGGTAGGACTGGCCGAAGATGAGCGTGTCGCGCATTTCGGAAATGTCGGTCTGCTTCTTCTTGAGGTCGTTGAACCAGGCGCCGTCAGCCGTCTCGCCATAGAGCACGGTGCCGATGATGCGGTCATCCTTCAGCACCAGGCGCTTGTAGACGCCTGCGGCGGCGTCGCGCAGCACGATCTCCTGGCGATCCTCGCCCTCGGCGAAGTCGCCGAGCGAGAACAGCTCGATGCCGGTGACCTTGAGCTTGGTCGGCGTGTCCATATGGACGAAGGCCGCCGCCGCGTCGCCGGCAAGCTGGCTGGCGGTCACGCGCGCCATCTCGTAGAGCGGTGCGACGAGGCCATAGACTTGGCCGTTGACCTCGGCACATTCGCCGAGCGCGTAGATGTCGGGATCGTTGCTGCGCATGCCGGCGTCGACGACGATGCCCCTGTTGACGGCGATGCCGGCCTGTTTCGCCAGCGCCGAATTCGGCCTGATGCCGACGGCCATCACCACAAGCGTTGCTGGGATAATGGTGCCGTCAGCGAGCTCCACCTGCCCGACCTTGCCGTTGCCTGTGATCGCCTGTGTGTTGGCCTTGGTGATGACCTTGATGCCGCGCTGTTCCACCGCACGCTGCAAGAGATAGCCGGCCGCGGGATCGAGCTGGCGCTCCATCAGCGTCGGCATGACATGCAGCACGGTGACGTCCATGCCTTGCGCGTTCAGCCCTGCTGCCGCCTCCAGCCCGAGCAGGCCGCCGCCGATGACCACCGCCTTGGCCCGCGACTGGGCGGCAAGCATCATCGCCTGCACGTCGTCGAGATCGCGATAGGTCAGCACGCCCGGCAGGTCATGGCCGGGCACCGGAATGATGAACGGCACCGAGCCGGTGGCGATGACGAGCTTGTCATAGGGTTCGGTGACGCCATGATCGGAGGTGACGGTCTTCGCCGCTCGGTCGATGGTGACGATCTTGTGGCCCTTGTAGAGGGTGATGTTGTTGGCGATGTACCAGCCGTCGCCGTGGATGATGATCTCCTCATAGGCTTTCTCGCCCGACAGCACCGGCGACAGCATGATGCGGTCGTAATTAACGCGCGGCTCGGCGTTGAAGATGGTGACGGTGTAGCGGCCCGGAGCCTGTTCCAGCAGGTGCTCCAGCATGCGCCCCGGGGCCATGCCATTGCCGATGATGACAAGTCTTTCGCTCATGGTGCTACTCCGCGGCTTCGACGAAGCGGTGGCGTTCGTAGAGGAACTTCAGCACCGCCTCGCGGCAGCGCAGGAAGGTCCGGTCGGAAGAGAGTTCGACGCGCCGGCGTGGCCGCGCCAGCGGCACGGCAAGCACTTCGCCGATGGTTGCCGCCGGGCCATTGGTCATCATGACGATGCGGTCGGACAGCAGCACCGCCTCGTCGACATCATGGGTGATCATGATCGTCGTCGAGCCGAGCCTGGAATGGATGTCCATCACCGCGTCCTGCAGATGGGCCCGCGTCAGCGCATCGAGCGCGCCGAACGGCTCGTCGAGCAGCAGGATCTTCGGCTCCATGGCCAGCGCCCGGGCGATGCCGACACGCTGCTTCATGCCGCCAGATATCTCGGCCGGACGCTTGTCCTTGGCATGCGCCATCTGCACGAGGTCGAGATTGCGCATGATCCAATCATGCCGCTCGGCCTTGCTCTTCGAACGACCAAAGACCTTCGACACCGCCAGATTGATGTTTTCGTAGACGGTCAGCCACGGCAAAAGGCTGTGGTTCTGGAACACCACGGCGCGTTCCGGTCCGGGGCTGTCGACCTCCTTGTCCTCGAGCAGCACGGCGCCGGCGGACACCTTGGTCAGCCCGGCGATCAGATTGAGCAAGGTCGACTTGCCACAGCCGGAATGGCCGATGATGGAGACGAATTCGCCCTTGTCGATGGTCAGCCTGATGTCCTTCAACACCTCGCTGACCTGGGCACCACGCGTGAAGGATTTGTCGATATGGTCGAGCTTCAGATAGGCCGTCATCGCCCTCTCCTCACTTTGCCGTTGTGCCGCGGGTGACGAAGGCGCCGACCGCCGCGACCAGACGATCGAGGCAGAAGCCGGTGACGCCGATATAGGCGAGCGCCACGATGATGTCGGGCAGCCGCGACGAGTTCCACGCGTCCCAGATGAAGAAGCCGATGCCGACGCCGCCGGTCAGCATTTCGGCGGCGACGATGGCGAGCCAGGACAGGCCGATGCCGATCCTCAGGCCGGTGAAGATGTAGGGCGCGGCGGCCGGCACCATGATCTTCACGAAGAACTCGAACTGGTTGAGCCGCAGGATGCGCGAGACGTTGCGGTAATCCTCGGGGATATTGCGCACGCCGACGGCGGTGTTGATGATGATTGGCCAGATCGAGGTGATGAAGATGACGAAGATCGCCGACGGGCTGGAATCACGGAACGCCGCCAGCGACAGTGGCAGCCAGGCCAGCGGCGGCACCGTGCGCAGGATCTGGAACACCGGGTCGAGGCCGCGCATCGCCCAGATCGACTGGCCGACCAGCGCGCCGAGCGCGACGCCGACGATCGCAGCCAGGCCGAAGCCGATGGCAACACGCTGCAGCGAGATCAGCACGCGCCATGCCAGACCGATATCCTGCGGGCCATTGTCGAAGAACGGATGCGCGATCAAATCGTAGGCCTCGTTCCACACCTGGGTCGGCGGCGGCAGGCTTGATGTCGGCGACGAACAGGCGATCTGCCAGACGACCAGCATCAGCGCGATGACGATGATGGGCGGCACCAGCGCGCTCGCCAGTTTGCCGGCAATCGCCAGCGGATCGAAGCGGCGTCGTGCCTTTGCGGTGAAGGCGATGACCTCCGCCGGCTTCGCGGGGAACGCCTTCACCTTTGTGTCCTCGATAGTCTGGATCGACATGTCTGGGAAAAACTCCTTGGGGGCAGGTAGTGATCGCAAGCGGCGCAGGACGCCGCTTGCGATTAGGCTACGCCGAGGCCTTGATCTTCAGGCTGTCGAGATAGGCGGACGGGTTGGCCGGGTCGAAGATCTTGCCGTCGAAGAAGGTCTCGACGCCGCGCGACGACGACGCCGGAACGTCGGCCGCCGCGACGCCGAGATCTTTGGCCGCCTCGCGCCACAGATCCTCGCGGTTGACCTGATCGACCAGCGCCTTGATGTCGGTGGTCGGCGCGAACTTGCCCCAGCGGATGTTCTCGGCAAGGAACCACGCATCGTGGCTCTTGAACGGATAGGAGACGCCGCCCTTCCAGAACTTCATGTAGAGATCGCTGCCGTTGGCGACGCGGCCATTGCCGTAGTTAATGTCGCCCTTGAGCCGGCCGATGATGTCGGCGACTGGCACGTTCATCCATTGCCGCTTGCCGATGATGGCGGCCATCTCGTCCTTGTTGTCGCTGGCCTCGCACCATTGCTGGGCTTCCATGACGGCCATCAGGATCGCCTTGGTGGCGTTCGGGTATTTCTCGATGAATTCGGCACGCAGGCCGAGCGCCTTTTCCGGATGGCCCTTCCACAATTCGCCCGTCGTGGCGGCGGTGAAGCCGACGCCCTGATGGACGAGCTGCTCGTTCCACGGTTCGCCGACACAGAACACGTCCATGTTGCCGACCTTCATGTTGGCCACCATCTGCGGCGGCGGCACGACGATGGTCGAAACGTCCTTGTCGGGGTCGATGCCGCCGGCGGCCAGCCAGTAGCGCAGCCAGAGGTCATGCGTGCCGCCCGGGAAGGTCATGGCGGCCTTGATTTCCTTGCCGGCCGCCTTCTTGGCGGCAAAGGCGTCTTTCAGCTTCGAGGCATCGAGGCCGACGCCGGTGCCGGCATATTCCTGGGCGACCGAAATGCCCTGGCAGTCGTAGTTGAGCCGCGCCACGATCGCCATCGGCATCGGCTGGTTGTTCTGCGTCACCTTGCCGGTGTGCATAAGGTAAGGCAGCGGCGTCAGGATATGGGCGCCGTCGATGCCGTTGGCCGCGCCGCCGAGCATCAGATTGTCGCGTGTCGCACCCCAGGAGGCCTGCTTGAGCACCTCGACATCGGGCATGCCGAACTTGGCGAACAGCCCCTTCTCCTTGGCGATCATCAGCGGTGCCGCATCGGTGAGGGCAATGAAGCCGAGCTTGGCGCCGGTGACCTCCGGAGTGGCGGTGGCGGCATAGGCACCGGAAGGGAAGAGCTTGCGGGCCGCCATGAACAGGCCCGCCGTCATCGCGCTGCTGACCAGAAAATCGCGGCGCGTCATGTCCTTGAGGGTCGTTCCAGTCCTGATCCGTTTCGTCATCGTCGTCTCCGGTTGGGCGCGGCTTGGGATCCGCGTCGTCGATTGCGTGTTGATCAAAACAAAAAAGCCGCCAGCCAAGTCATCGCGTCCCGGTGACCGGGAGCGCGCATTAACCTGAGCGGCAGCTTTGCCTGTGGCGCCCGCCATTGGACGCCTGTTCCGTGACCCGCGAAGGGCCTGCCTATTTCAAAGCAGGAACCGTGCCAGTTTCGAGAGAGGCGAAAAAGATCAATTAAATCAGTAACCCGCGCCGATCGCGGACGCGCCGGGTCCTATGGCCGGAAGGTCAAAGATTGCTCATTCGGGCAATCGCGCGCACAATTTTTGTGCAATGCACAAGAATGACGCGGAAATGATCAGGCTTCCGCGCGAGCCGATTTCTGGCCGGCAATGTACGCGTCGACCTCGTCCGGATCGAAGATCTGGCCGTCGAAGAAACCGTCCGGACCGAGCACAAGGCCGGCGCCTGTCGCGCCGACCGCGGTGGCAACTTGGAGCGCACCCTCGACTTTCGAATTGGCGCCGGGAAGCGCCACGCCAAGCGGCTTCAGAGCCGAACGGTAGAGGTCGGGCCGGTAGCAGTTGCGGGCGATGGCAAGGTTTTCCGGCGTGTGCGCCACGTGCCCCCAGCGCACCATCTGCGTGTAGAACCACAGCGCATGGCTCTTCCACGGAAAGTTCGCCGCCTTGTCGAAGGGGAGGAAGAAGTCGTCTATGCTCCGCTCCGCGCCGCCGCCCAGTCGGAGATGGCCGGTCAGGATCGGCATCTGCACGGCCGGCGGCAGGCCGAGAAAGCCGGCCTGCGCCATGACGGCAGCCAATTCGCCATGGTTGGCCGGATCCTGGCACCAGCGTGCCGAGTGATGCAGCGCGCGCAGCAGCGCCGCCAAGGCCTCGGGGTTTTCGTCTGCCCAGGCCTTGCGCACGCCGATCACCTTCTCCGGGCTGTTACGCCATATCCGCGCCTTGACGGTGACGATATGCCCGGTGCCGGCGGCAACCGCAGCACTGTTCCAGGGTTCGCCTACGCAGTAGCCGTCGATGCGGCCGGCGGCCAGTGCATCGGCCATGAAGGGCGGCGGCACGATGACGATCTCGATTTCGCGCGTCGGATCGATGCCGCAGGCGGCGAGCCAATAGCGCAATTCGTAATTGTGCCCGGAATGCGGATGCACCACGGCGAAGCGCAGCGGGTCGCCACCGGCCGCAGCGCGCTCGCGAATGAGCGCGCGCAGCGCCGCACCGGCGCGCGCGGGGTCGAGATCGGCTTCGGCGCTGTGCGCCACCATTCCGGCCCACACAGTGTTGGAGACGGTGACGCAATTGCCTCCGAGTCCGAGCGAGAACGGCACGATGGTTTCCGAAGCGAGCGGCGTCAGCCCGAGATTGCAGGCGAGCGGCATCGGCCCCAGCATATGCGCCAGATGGAAGTGACCGATGGCGATGCGGTCGCGGATGTTAGCCCAGGACGTCTCGCGGTGCAGGGTCAGGTCGATGCCTTCTCGTGCGGCAAAGCCAAGCTCACCGGCCGCGACCAGCACGGCGCTGTCGAAAAGCGGCATGAAGCCAGCGGTGATCTGGTGCGCGGCGTCCATGCTCATTCGTCCTCCGCCGGTCCCAGCAACCCGGCGGCAGTCACCAGGCTCTGGGCGATGTCGCCGATCTTGCGGTTCTGGTTCATCGCCGTCTTGCGCAGCAGCGTGTAGGCGGCCTCTTCGGAGAGGCCGCGCGACTTCATCAATATGCCCTTGGCACGATCGATCACCTTACGGCTCTCGAGCTCGCCGCGAACCTCTTCCAGTTCGCGCGCCATGCGCGAAAAAGCGTTGAAGCGGCTGACCGCCATGTCGAGAATCGGTTTGACGCGCTCTTGCCGCAGACCGTCGACGACATAGGCCGAAACGCCGGCATCGACCGCCGCCTCGATCGAGGCCTGGTCCGAGCGGTCGACGAACATGGCGATCGGCCGTTTTACGGCACGCGAAAGCTGGAACATGTTTTCCAGCATGTCGCGATTCGGGTTTTCGAGATCGATGACGATGACATCGGGCTCGATCTCGGCGATCCGCCGCGCAATGCCGGTCACATCATGGATGACGGTGACCCGCTCATGGCCGGCCTCGCGCAACCCCGCCTCGATGATCGCGGCGCGGATGCGGTTTTCGTCGATCACCAGGACGGCGAGTGCGGTTCGAACCATGCCTGCATTGTGACCAAGCGAAGGAATTGTGCAATGCGGTATGGTTGAACAACCCGAGATTCGCTAACCGCGCCGCAGGCGCCTAATCCGCCGTCAGCGCCGTGACCTCGCGGCGGAAGGGCAGTGCGTCGCCGATATCGGCTTCGTCCAGCTCGCGCGCGAAGCGGTGGCCGGCGTAGGTTGCCCAGGCGATCGGACCCGGCGCCTCGGCATCGCCGATGATTTTGATCGAACGGATGCCGCTATCGGCCCATTCATTCCGCCGCGCCTTCAGCTCGCACCAGACGCCATCGTCCTGTTGGCGCGACGTCACGAGCACGACGGCGTCCGCGGCGATGTCGCGTTGGCCTCCCGTATAGGCACACGCAGTGGCAACCCCACCCGCCACGATGCGGGTCACAGTCCGATTCAGCACGATATCGACGCCGAGTTCGGCCAGCCGGCGGTGGATGGCGCCCTGCTCCAGCGTGTTGCGGGTCCAGTCGGACACATAGGCCGACGGTGTCACCAGCGTCACCTTCGCGCCCTGGCGCGCCATCAGCTCGGCCAGAACGCCGCCCATGTAATAGTGATCGTCATCGAACAGCACGACAGTGCCGGTCGGCACATTGCCGCCCATCAGATCGTCCGGCGTATAGACCGGCATGGCCGGGTCCGCCGGCATCGGCACGACATGCGCGCGCGCCACGCCGTCACGGCGCCATGTCGATCCGGTGGCAAGCGCAATGTTCTGAAAGCCGAAGTCCAGTATCTCCTGCGCCGACAATCGGCTTTCGAAATAGACGTCGACATTGGACATCTGGCTGATCTGGTACTGGCGGTAGTCGCGCACGCGTCCCCATGCCGAGAGACCGGGCAAGCGGCATTCGCGCGCCACGCGGCCGCCGAGTTCGGTGCCGGCTTCGGCGATGGCCACCTGATAGCCGCGCAGGCCGAGCGCACGCGCCGCCTCCAGCCCGGTCGGGCCGGCGCCGACGATCAGCACGCTGTCGCTGTCGCCCTTGGCCTGCATGCGTTCGGGATGCCAGCCCTTGCGCCACTCTTCCATGAAGGTCGGGTTCTGCGTGCAGCGCGAGATCGACATGGTCATGTCGCCGGTGATGCAGATGTTGCAGCCGATGCATTCGCGAATGTCCTCGATCCTGCCCTCTTCCACCTTCTTCGGCAGGAAGGGATCGGCGATCGACGGGCGCGCGCAGCCGATGAAATCGAGTGTACCGGACTTGATCATCTTCACCATCACATCCGGCGAGGTGAAGCGGCCGACACCGACGACCGGCTTGGAGGTCAGCGTCTTGATGCCGGACACCAGGCTCTCCTGCGCGCCCTCCTCCTTGAACCGCGACGGCCCCGAACAATCCTCCCACGCGCCATGCGCCAGGTCCCAGAGGTCTGGCAGGTCGGCGTGCATCTCGATCATGTCGCGCACTTCGGAGTTGGCGAAGCCAAGCTCGCCGATCATCTCGTCCAGCGACAGCCGCAGCGTCAGGCCGCACGTGTCGCCGATAGCATCCCTGCCCTCTTCGATCAGCTCACGCATCAACCGCGAGCGGTTTTCCAGCGAGCCGCCATATTCGTCGCTACGCTGGTTGGTGGCGGTGGACAGGAAGTGCTGGATGATGCCGAAGCCATGCGCGCCGTAGAGGCAGACCAGGTCGAAGCCCGCAAGCCTGGCACGCTTGAATGCATTGCGGTGCCAGCGGCGCAGGTCGCGTATATCCTGCTTGTCCATGGCGCGCGCCTGAACCGGATCGTTGGTGAAGGTCCGGATTGGCAAGGCCGATGGCCCGCGCGGCACTTCCTTGGTGTAGAGGTTCGGCCCGTTGATGCCTGAATAGGCCAGCTGGATACCGGCCAGCGCGCCATGCTGGTGCATGGCCTTGGCCATCTTCGCCAGTGCCGGGATATCGGCATCGTCCCACAGCCTGAGCTCGATGAAGGGCGTGATCTCCGAAGTATGGTGCATCTCGGTCTGCTCGGTGAAGATGACGCCCCAGCCGCCTTCCGACTTGATGCGGCGCATCTCGGCTGCGGCCGAAGGGTCGCGGTAGCCGCCGCCATTGCAATGCGGAACCTGGTAGAAGCGGTTCTTGGCGGTCACCGGACCGATCTTCACGGGCTCGAACAAAATGTCGTAGCGCGAATCGCGCATGGAACGTGCCTTCCTGCCAGCGTCGCCTTGCACATGCCCGATTATGGTTTCGAGCCAAGGTGCAAGCCGGCCAGCCCAGTGGGTTGATGCCGTGAGACCATTCATAAATTGCGACAAGCGCCGGGAAACAACAGATTTCTTCTGTGCCGGTTAGGACGCGCCTAACCGATCAGCACTGCCTGGATTAGCATCCGCTGAATCCCGGCTGAGCCAAATGCGACTTCAAGGCCGCCGCCGCGCGATGTTAGATAGCGCGCACGCCCAATGAGACACAAGACGCATGGACAGCATCCAGATCCTTGAAAAACTGATCGCATTCCCGACGGTGAGCCGCGACTCGAACCTCGCCCTCATCGGCTACGTGGCGGACCTGCTGGACGCGCATGGTATTGCTTGCCAGATCATCCGAAGCGAGGATGGCCACAAGGCCAATCTGTTTGCCACCATCGGGCCGGCCGACGCTTCCGGCATCATGCTGTCGGGCCACACCGACGTCGTTCCCGTTGAAGGCCAGAACTGGACGCTGCCGCCCTTCGAGATGACCGAGCGAGACGGCAAGCTCTACGGACGCGGTGCCGCCGACATGAAGGGCTTCGTCGCCTGCGCGCTGGCCGCATGTCTCAAGGCCTCGAAAATGACACTGCGGACGCCGCTGCATTTGGCACTCTCCTACGACGAGGAGATCGGCTGCATTGGTGTGCGCAGCCTGATCGACATGCTGCAAGCAGCCCCGCAGCGGCCCTTGCTGTGCATCGTCGGCGAGCCCACCGACATGCAGGTGGCGACGGGCCACAAGGGCAAGCTTGCCGCACGCGCGCTCTGCAAAGGCCGCGAAGGCCATTCGGCGCTGGCCCCGTTGGCGCTCAATGCCATCCATCTCGGCTGCGATTTCGTCGCCGCCTTGCGCCGCGAGCAGGATCGGCTGGTGCGCGATGGCGCCCGCGACGGCGACTACGACATTGCCTACACGACCGTCCATGTCGGCAAGATCAACGCCGGCGTGGCGCTGAACATCGTGCCGAACCTCTGCCAGGTCGACTTCGAGATCCGCAATGTCGCGGCCGACGATCCGCACGAGATTCTCGACCGTCTGCGCAAGGAGGCTGCTCATATTGCATCCGAAGCCTCGGCCACCGCCCCCGAGGCGGCGATCGACATTGACATCACCAACACCTATCCCGGCCTGGACACGCCGGCCAGTTCGCGAGCCGTCGCTTTCATCAAATCGCTGACCGGCGCCAACAACACCATCAAGGTTGCCTACGGTACGGAGGGCGGCCTGTTCAGCCGCGATCTCGGCACGCCGACGGTCGTGTGCGGACCGGGATCGATGGCGCAGGGACACAAGCCGGATGAGTTCGTCAGCGTCGAGCAGATGCGCCGCTGCGACGGCATGCTGGAAAAATTGCTGCAGCGGCTTGCCGACCAGCAGTTGGCTTAACCGGGGCTACTTCTGTGGAAGTGCTGCCTGGCCGACAGCCCGCTCGGCGCCGAACACGCCTTGCTCGACGACGAAATGCCGGCAGTGGTCGATGAACGCCTGGACGGTTTGCGTGCGGTGTTCGGAACTGGGCAAGGCGACGCCCATGGTCAGCGGCCGCAGATCGCCGTCCAACGGCACGAAGACCAGCGGCTTGCCGTCCGGCGCCAGCGTGTTGAGCGGCCGCATATTGGCGATGCCGTAGCCGAAGCCGTTGGCCACCATGGAACGCATGACGGCGATGTCGCCGGTGCGCTCGGCAATGTTGGGCCGGATTCCCCGCTGATGGAATGCCGACAGGAAATATTCGCGGCTGAACGGCAGGTCGAGCAGCACCATCGGCTCGTCGGCCAGTTCTTCCGTCGTGATCGACGCCTTTGCCGCGAAGCGATGCCCCGCAGGCAGCATCACATAGGCCGGCACCAGCATCAGCGGCTCGAAGGTCATGTCCTGCGACAGTTCGAGATCGTAGGTCAGGGCAAGGTCGATTTCGCCGCGCTGCAGCATCTCAAGCAATTGTCCCTGATTGCGCTCGAACTGGCGCACGCGCACATCGGGATAGGCACGCTCGAACCGCATGCGCAGCGCCGGCAGGACGATCTGCGCGAAGGTCAGCAGGCATCCCACGGCCAGCGGGCCGCGCACCTTTTCGGCAAAATCGCCGGCGACGTCATGCAAGGCATCGGCGTCGTTGAGCAGCCTTGCGGCTTCCTTGAGGAAGATGCGGCCGCCGGCCGTGAGCGAGAGACCGTGCGAATGCTTGCGGACAAAAAGCTGGACGCCGAACTCGGTTTCCAGTTGGGCGATGGAAGCCGAAATCGACGGCGGCGAGACATTGACCTGTTCGGCCGCCTTGGCGATGGAGCCGGCTTCGCCCACGGCGACGAAATATTCCAGCTGTCTGAGCGTGAAGCGTAGCGGCATGGCTGGCTATGTTGCCGGTTTGAGGGCTTCGATCAAGCCTAATGCATGTCGCGCAAAAGTGGCCCCGGTTTTGCGCAAACGACATGCATAGAGCAAAGGCCTAAAGCGCATCGCGTGAATCCGTTCAATCGCGATGCGCTTTAGGCGCCCATCAGTACTTGATCCATGTCGTTTTGAGCGCGGTGTATTTGTCGAGCGCATGCAGCGACAGGTCGCGGCCGAAGCCGGATTGCTTGAAACCGCCGAACGGCGTCATCGGGCTCAGCGCGTCGACCGTGTTGACGGAAACCGTGCCGGCATGCAGCCGGCCCGCGATACGATGCGCGCGCGACAGGCTGTCGGTCCACAGCGATGCGGCCAGCCCATAAGGGCTGTCATTGGCGATGCGGATCGCGTCGGCCTCGTCGTCGAAGGCGATGACCGAAAGCACCGGCCCGAAGATCTCGTCACGGGCAATCGGATCGGCAGGCGCGACATCGTCGAAGATGGTCGGCTGGACAAAGCTGCCGCGCCCGTTGACCGTGACCAGGTCGCCGCCCGCGACCAGGCGCGCGGTTTTCTTGCCGGCCTCGACGAAGCGCATGACGTTGGCGGCGTGGCGACTATCGACCATCGCGCCCATTTTCGAAGCCGGATCGAGCGGATCGCCGGGCTGCGTGACCGCCGCACGTTGCACCAGTTTCTCCACCAGAGCATCCTTGATGCCGCGCTGGACGAGCAGGCGTGAATTGGCGGAACAGACCTCGCCCTGGTTGAAGAAGATGCCGAAGGCCGCCATGTCGGCTGCCGCGTCGAGATCGCCGCAATCGGCAAAGATGAGGTTCGGGCTCTTGCCACCGGTCTCCAGCCAGACCTGCTTCATGTTCGACTGGCCGGAATACTGCAGGAACATCTTGCCCACGGCGGTCGAACCGGTGAAGGCGAGGCAATCCACATCCATATGGCGGCCAAGCGCCTGGCCGGCGGTTTCGCCAAGGCCGGGCACGACATTGAGCACGCCTGCAGGCAGGCCCGCTTCCATTGCCAGTTCCGCCAGAAGCAGGGCCGACAAAGGCGACTGCTCGGCGGGTTTGAGCACCACCGAATTGCCTGCCGCCAGTGCCGGCGCGCATTTCCACGTCGCCATATCGAGCGGGAAATTCCAAGGCACCACCGCGCCGACCACGCCAAGCGGTTCGCGCCGCACCAGCACCAGATCACCTTCGCCGGTCGGCGCCACTTCGCCATAGATCTTGTCGATGGCCTCGCCATACCATTGAAAGATCGCTGCCGAGCCGGGGACGTCGACCGCGGCCGCATCCCTGACCAGTTTGCCCATGTCGAGCGATTCCAGCAGAGCCAGTTCATGCAGGTTTTCGCGCAGCAATTGCGCCAGCCGCAGCAGAACCTCCTTACGGTGCGCCGAGCTGGTCCGCGACCAGACGCCGGTGTTGAAGCTGCGCCGCGCTGCGGCAACCGCCAGATCGATGTCTTCCTCACCGCAGGACGCCACTTCGGCCAGCACCTCGCCAGTTGCCGGATTGACGCTGGCGAAGGTCCGGCCCGAACGCGCCGCAACCGTCTTGCCGTCGATGAACGCCTTGTCGCGAAAACGGATCGCGGACGCCTTGCCGATCCAGTCCTTGTGGCTGAGTTCGCTCATCGCAGGTGACCCTGTCTTGACTATTCGTCTCCCGGCACGCCGTAGCTCGGCGCATCGGATGGGTTTATGGCGCGGGTCACATAGGCATCGAGCTGCGGCTTGTAGAGTTCCCACAGCGTCGCCAGCTGCTCGATCGGGCAGTCATCGGTCCAGTCACAGCGCAAATCGGCGACCGGCCACGCAACCTCGCGCACCAGCTTCATGCCGGCGGAATGGACAGGACCAGCCTCGCCGCCCGCTTTGAGCGCGGCGCGCATGGTCCCGATGAGGCGGTCGCCGAGATGCCCCTCGGACGCCAGGAAGGCCTCGACCATGGCTTGCGGAACGCCGTCATGGGCCAGCATGTTGCCGCCGCAGGCGACATTTTCCGCACGCGCCTCCGCCCAGATGCCAAGCGCCTTGGGACCCGAATGGATCGCGGTCTTTCCGGCGGCATCGACAGCCAGCACCTGCCGGTATTCGGGATAAGCGCCGGTGCGCTTCAGGATGGCAACCGCCTCAGCGGCCGACGCACCGCGCGCCAACAATTCGAGACCTCGCAGCCCCAGCGTCGGATCGGTGACGTTCTGGCTGGCAATGGCGCCGGCACCAGCCTGTGCATAGGCGCAGCGCGCGGCGACAGCAGGCGACGAGGAGGATACTGCGACTCCGAACATGCCGGTGTGGCTGCACCGCGCGACAATGGAAAAGGTCATCGCCGTCAGTCCGGGATAACTGCGGTGCCGTCGATCTCGACCAGCCAGTCCGGCCGCGCCAAGGCCTGCACGACAAGGCCGGTCGAAACCGGATGCACGCCTTTGATGTACTCGCCCATGGTGCGGTAGACGGCCTCGCGATGGCGCACATCGGTGATGTAGACCACCACCTTGACCAGGTGCTCCATGGTGCCGCCGCACTCCTCGATCAGCTGGCGGATGTTCTGCATGACCTTGTGCGTCTGCTCGACCGGATCATGGCTGTCGATATTCTTGGCCGTGTCGAGATCCTGCGGACACTGGCCGCGCAGGTAGACGGTCCTGCCGCCCCGCGTAACGACCGCCTGGCACAGATCATTGTCGAGTTTCTGCTCGGGATAGGTGTCCTTGGTGTTGAACTTGCGAATTCTTGTATGCGCCATCTTGGTCTCCGTCAGTCAGGCTCGAGGTCGGGACGTCCGTTTCTATGCTACCCTGGTCTCGCGCTTTGCGGACGCATGGTAGGCCAGGTACTTGCGCTGCGTGGAGATATGGTCTGCCACATGCTGTGCGTCGTGCCAGACGCCCCAGATGAAGCTCGACCCCCGCCGCGATTGCCACGGCAGGCCCAGGAAATAGATCCCCGGCTCGGTCGACACGCCGCGCTGGTGCTTCGGCTTGCCCTTTTCGTCAAACACATCGACTTTCAGCCAGTTGTAATCGACGGTGAATCCCGTTGCCCAGATGATCGAACCTATCCCGGCTTCCGCCAGGTTCAGCTCGAGAATGGGATCAGTCATGCATCGAGGGTCCGGTCCGATCTCGCGGGCCGCGGGCTCCTCGGGAAGGTCGAGGCCGTTGCGAGCGACATAGGCGTCGGCCTCGTCCAGCACCGACATGTAGTTCGCATCGCCGCGCGCGATATTTTTAGCCAGATCCGGAGCGAAGGTCATGACCCCTTCCTTGTAGGACTCCGTCCGGCCAACCAGCGTCATCCCTTGCGCGGCAAGACGCCGGAAGTCGATCGTCTGGCCGCCCCGCGCGCCGCTCACCGCGATGGTGACGTGTTCGGTGCCAGGCGCCGGCGCTTGGGCGTCCCATTTGCCCAAAACCCCCAGCCACCAGCAGAAGTCACGCTCGCGATAGGCCCGCGGCGGCCGATCATGCGGCCCGACCGAGAGGTAGACGCGCCGTCCCGCGCGCTGGAGTTCGTCGGCGATCTGCACCCCCGAGGACCCGGAGCCGACCACCAGCACCGCACCTTCGGGCAACTGGCCCGGATTGCGATAGGCGCTGGAATGGATCTGCATCGCTCCGGCATCCCCGGGGACAACCGCCGGAATGACCGGATGCTGGAAAGCCCCGGTAGCGGCAACCACGCTCCTGGCCTCGATCACGCCATCCGAGGTTTCGACCCGGAAGCCGGGACGGCCGACAAGCCTTTCCACGCTCCTGACCTCCACGCCGCAGCGGATGGGGGCAGCGATCATGCCGGCGTAAGCGACAAAATAGTCGGCGACCTTCTCCTTGCCGACAAAGGCGTCGGGACCGGCGTCCGGAAATTCCATGCCGGGAAAACGATCATGCCAGGCGGGACCATTGGCAACCAGCGAGTCCCATCTTTCGGTACGCCAGCGTTCGGCGATGCGGCTCCGCTCGAGCACGAGATGCGGCTCCCCGCACTTGCTCAGATGCTCGCTCATGGCCAGCCCCGCCTGGCCGCCGCCAACAACAAGCGTGTCTACCGTTTCGACTGGCATTTCAGCGGCCCTTTCTGGCTCTCCCCGGGAGTGTCTGCGGATGCGGCGGAGATCTGATCGTTGGTTTACTGGAGGCACCGGGCAGCGAAAATTATGATTTCATGTGGCAGTGGTTAGCTTGTCCCTAAATGCCGGAAAGCATGGCCGAAGATGTGGAGCGCGGGGCGTGGATCATCACTGTCGAGACAGAAGAAACGGACGGCTCAGAGATAAAGGCTTCTGGCCGCCTTGGACGAGAGCAGCTCCTTTGCCGGTCCTTCCTGGGCGACCTTGCCCTTGACCAGGACATAGCCGCGATCGGCGATGCCCAGCCCCATTTCGGCATTCTGTTCGATCAACAGGATGGTCGTGCCTTGGCGATGGATTTCCCTGGTGATCTCGAAATACTCGCCGATGAGTTTCGGCGAGAGACCGAGCGACGGTTCGTCCATGATCACCAGCTTTGGTTCGCCGATCAGCGCGCGCGCCAGCGCCACCATCGCCTGTTCGCCGCCCGACAGAGTCCCGGCCACCTGGCGCAGCCGCTCCTGAATCCGCGGGAACAGCTTGCACATCTTGTCCAGCTGCACCGCGAAGTTAGGCCCTTTGCCCGACACTGCGTCATAGCCCAGCCGCAAATTCTCCATCACGGTCAGGCCGGGGAACAGCCGGCGCCCTTCAGGAACGAGGCCGACGCCGAGCGACGCGAGGTTTTCCGTGCCGAGCGTCGCCATGTCCCTGCCCATCACCTCGACCTTGCCGCGCTGCGCCCGCACGACGCCGCAGACGGTCATGAAGGTTGTCGTCTTGCCGGCGCCGTTCGGCCCCAGCAGGCAGACCAGTTCGCCGGGACGCACGCTCATCGCCACGCCGCGCAGCATCGGCACCGCGCCATAGGAAGTATCGACATCCCTGAGCTCAAGCATGGGCGACCGCCTTCCCGAGATAGGCTTCCTGGACGCGCGGGTCAGCGCGCACCGCCGCGAAGTCGCCCTCGGCGATCTTGCTGCCATAGTCGATGCAGGTGACATGCTGCGGGAACGCTTCGACCACCCGCATGTCGTGCTCGATCAGGATCACCGACAGAGCAGGGTTTTGTACGCGCAGCCGCGTGATGTCGGCCACCAGTGCGTCGGTTTCCATGTCGTCCATGCCGACCGAAGGTTCGTCGAGCAGCAAGAGCTTGGGCTGTGATGCGAGCGCGCGGGCAATTTCCAGCCGCCGCCTGTCGGCTTGGGCCAGCGTGCCCGCTGGCCGGTAGCGTTGTTCGAACAGGTCGCCGGAGCCGAGCTTGAGCAGGGTTTCGGCCTTTTCCACGCAGGCCGCCATCTCACGGCGCGACGCGCCGGGCCGAAACAGCGCGGTCAGCACGCCGGTCCTGGTGCGGGTGTGCATGCCGATGATTACGTTGTCGAGGACGCTGAGGTCGGAGAACAGACGCGACGACTGGAATGTGCGGGCGATGCCGCGGTCGACAACTTCGTAGGACGGGCGGCCGGTGATCTCGGCGCCGTCGAAGGTCACGCGACCGGAGGTTGGCCGGTAGACGCCGGTCACGACATTGAACAGCGTCGACTTGCCGGCGCCGTTCGGGCCGATGACGGCGAGCACCGCGCCCTTGTCGATCGACAGGCTGACATCGTTGAGCGCGACCAGGCCGCCGAAGCGCATCGTCAAATTCTCGACCTTGAGAAGCGCGCTCACGGCTCGCCTCCGTAGCGCCGCATGCGTTGCGGGAACAGACCTTGCGGCCGGATCATCAGGAAGCCGATGATGACGACGCCGAAGAACAGCAGGCGGTAGTCGGCGAACGCGCGCAATTTCTCCGGCAGGATGGTCAGCAGGAACGCACCGACGATGACACCGAAAATATTGTCCATGCCGCCGACGATGACCATGGTCATGATGGTGACGGAGACCAGGAAGGTGAAATTGTCGGGAGAAATGTAGGACACGTAGAAGGCGTAGATCGTGCCGGCAAAAGCGGCGAGAAAGGCATCGACCGCGAAGGCCAGCACCTTGAACCACGCCACGTTGATGCCTTGCGCCTGGGCGGCGATCTCGTCGGCGCGCAGCGCGTTCCAGGCCAACCCGATGCGCGAGCCGTGCAGCCGGTGCGCGGTGACGATGGCGACGACGACCAATGCAGCCGACAGATAATAGAAGTTCGCCTGGCTCGGCAGCTTCCAGCCGAAGATCACCAGCGGATCGGCAAAGGAATGGCCGAACAGGCTGGGCGCCGGAATGCCGACCAGTCCGTTCGGTCCGCCGGTCCAACTGAAATTGTTTAGCAATTGCTGGACCACGACACCGAAGGCGATGGTGACAAGCGCCAGATAAGTGTCGCGCGTGCGCATCGACGGGATGCCGATGATGAAACCGAACAAGGTCGCGGCCAGCGCCGCGACCGGCAGCGTCAGCCAGAAGCTGACGCCGAAATTGATCGCCAGCAGCGCCGACACGTAGGCGCCGATGCCGTAGGAAGCGCCGGTGGCGAAGTTCGGGATGTTGGCGCTGCCGAGCTGGAAATTGAGCGCCAGCGCCAGCACGGCATAGAGCTCGGCGACGATCAGCAGATGAAGGATATAGGTGTTCGAACCGACGAAGAACGGAAAGGCCAGGACGATGACGGCCGCAGTGATCATCGCCACGAGCGGAACCTGGGCAAAGCTCGCCAACGCATAGTCGGCGATCCACGGCAGCCTCTCCAGCAGATAGAAACCGAGGCCGAGCAAGGCCAGCAGGCCGACTACCTGCCAGCCGCCGTCGACTCTGAGGATGAGGTACAATAACGCTGCCCCGATGATTTGCGAGGCGATGGCGAAGACCGTGGCCGCGGCTATGCCCGGCACGTCGGGTGAAGCACGACCCTGCATGCTAGACTTTCTCCATGACGGTGCGCCCAAGCAGGCCGGCGGGGCGGAAGATGAGCACGGCGATGACCAGCAGGAAGACGAAGACCAGCCGGTAGGAAGCGCCGTCCGGCACGAATGTCTGCGCCAGCACTTCGATGCCAGCAATGATCAGTCCGCCCAATATGGCGCCCGGCATCGAGCCGAGGCCGCCGATCACCGCGGCTGAAAAGCCGAGCAGGCCGGCCATGACGCCGAAGTCGAACCGTGTCACGCCGGCATAGCTTGCGAACAGAAGTCCGGCGATGGCGCCGATAGCCGAGGCAATGAAGAATGTCGCACGGAAGACGCGTGCATCGCGGATGCCCATCATGCGCGCTACGACCCGGTCCTCCGAGGCCGCCCGGATGCGCAGTCCGAGCGGGGTCATGCGCAGGAAGACAAACAGCATGGCAACCAGCGCGACGGTCAGCACCACCACCAGCAGCGCGAACCAACTGATGGCAACGCCGGAGATTTCGAAAGCCATGCCCGACACCAGGCGCGGGAAGGCATGCGGGTTCGATCCCTGCGGATAGAGATGGCGGATCAGCTCGCGGATGACGATGCCGAGCGCCACCGTCGCCACCAGCGCCATCATGGCGGGCGCATCGCGGAAGCGCCTGATGACCACCTTGTCGAGCAGGACGCCGATTAAACCGACGGCGAGCACGGCGACCGGAACCGCAAGCACCAGCCAAGCGGGCCCCGAGGCGCCAAGAGCGGTCGCCAGCGCCTGGGCAAGCGCCAGCGTGATGAACGGCGCCGTCATCGCGACATCGCCATGCGAGAAATGAATGACGTTCAAGACACCGAAGATCAGGCTGAATCCGATCGCCAGCAAGGCATAGATGCAGCCAAGGGTTATCCAGTTCACCAGTTGCTGGACAAGCAGTTCCGCCATGCGGTCCGTCTCTCGATTGAAGCCGACAGGTATCAACCGCCATCCCGGGCGGACAGAACGAATCTCCGAACTCACGAGTCACAATTTCCGAATTTCGTCACTGAATACGCGCCCGTACACTGATGATCAGCCGACGATCACGATCGGCCGGGTCGCTACGACGGCGGCAGATAATTCTGTTTGAGGTGGAACCATGCAAAACAGGCGCAGTGCGCTTATCCGCGTATCGTCAATTCTGGCCGGCTCTCTGTTTGCCATCGCCCTGGGCGCCGCCCAGGCGCAGGCCGACCAGATCAAGCTCGGCTTCATCGGGCCGCTCTCCGGCGGCAACGCCCAGCAGGGCCTCGGCGCCCGCAACGGCTTCCTGCTCGCCATCGAGCAGGCCAATGCCAGCGGCTACCCGCACCAGGTGGAAGGCGTCGTGCTCGATGACGCCTCCGATCCGGCCGTCGGCGTTTCGGCGGCGCAGAAGCTGGTCAACGATCCCGCAGTGGTCGCGGCAACGGGGCATTGGAACAGCTCGGTCGCGCTGGCGACGATCCCGGTCTTCAACCGCTCGCAGATGCCGTTCATCGTCTGGGGCGCGGTCAGCCCGAAGATCACCGAACAGAACTTCCCGAACGTGACCCGCGTGACGCCGACGCTGGTCAACGAGAACAAGCCGCTGGCCGAAGCCATCGCCAAGCAAGGCAAGATCAAGAAGATCGCCATCATCTCCGACACCACCGACTACGGTGCGGCCAACACCAAATGGTTCGGCGATTTCTTCAAGGCGGCCGGCGGCGAGGTCGTTTCTTCGGATGCCGCGGCTGTCGGCACGACCGATTTCCGCGCCATGCTGACTACCGCGAAGGCAGCGTCGCCCGACGCGGTCTATTTCGGCGGCGTCGTCACCGAAGCAGCGCTGGTGCGCAGCCAGATGGCCGACCTCGGCATGGGCAATCTGCCGACGTACGGAATTTCAGGCATCTACGACCCGAAATTCATCGAGATCGCGGGAGCTGCAGCCGAGGGCACTATCGCCGGAACTCCGGCCGTCCAGTCGAACCCCAAGCTGGAGGAATTCAACAAGGCCTATGAAACCAAGGCTTATCCCGATCCTGCCGGCTCCTATGCGAAATATGCCTACGAGGCGACGCAGATCCTGCTTCAGGTCATCAAGGAAAAAGGCCTCGACGACAAGGAAGCGCTGAGCAAGGCCATTCGTGACATCCACCACGACGGCATTCTGGGAGACGTCTCGTTCGATGCCAACGGACAGACCAACATGGCCATCGACATCGACATGTTCGTCGTCCGCAGCGGCGAATGGGAGAAGATGTAACTACCTGATCGACGCCGCGCCCGTTCTCCGTGGCGCGGCGTCGATCACCTTCATCACCGAGCTCGCAAAAAGTCCTGACCGGAGCGCCTGACCATGAATGACGAGGCCGGCCACGGCGCACCTCGAAAGGCCGTCGAGATCAAGGGCGTCTCCAAGGTGTTCGGCACCTATCAGGCGCTGAAGCCTGTTTCCTTCGACATCTACGACAACGAGTTCTTCACGCTGCTCGGCCCGAGCGGCTGCGGCAAGACCACCCTGCTGCGCATGATCGCCGGTTTCGAGCAGCCGACGGCGGGGCAGATTTTCCTGCACGGCTCGGACATACAGGGACTCCCCCCTCATAGGCGGCGGGTCAACACCGTCTTCCAGAGCTACGCCCTGTTTCCGCATATGAGCGTCGAACAGAACATCGGCTTCGGGCTCGAAAACCTCGGCTGGTCAAAGGACCGCCGCGATACGCGCGTCGCCGATATGCTTCGTCTCGTCCATATGGAGGCCTTTGCCGGGCGCAAGCCGCAGCAATTGTCGGGCGGCCAGCGCCAGCGCGTGGCGCTCGCCCGTGCCTTGGCGCCAGAACCGGAAGTGCTGCTGCTAGACGAGCCCCTCTCGGCACTCGACCTGAAGCTGCGCCAGGCCATGCGTGACGAACTGCGCATCCTGCAGCGCAAGACCGGCATCACCTTCGTCTTCGTCACCCACGACCAGGAAGAAGCGCTCGACATGTCGGATCGCATCTGCGTTCTCGGCGATGGCGAGATCCAGCAGCTCGGCACTCCCGCGGCAATCTACGAGGAGCCGTCGAACCGCTTCGTCGCCGACTTCATCGGCGAGACCAATTTCCTCGACGCCGACGTGATCACCGTGGACGGCGAGCAGGCGACCGTCAAGACGCAGCTCGGCATGACCTTGACCGCTTCGCACAAGAAAGCGGTCGCCGGCCAGAAGGCCTTTATCTCGATACGTCCGGAAAAAATCAGCCTGCCCGCCCAGGACAACCCGATCGCTGTCGACGGCACGATCATGAGCACCAACTACCTCGGCGGCTACACATACTATCTGATTGAAGCGGGCGGCACCAAGCTGCGCATCTCCAAGCGCAACAGCGTCAGCCGCGGCCAGATGTTCGAAATCGGGCAATCGGTAAAAGTTGGCTTTGCCGCCGAATCCATGCGGATCCTCGGCGCATGAAGGCACCCACAAAAACTCCTGACTGGAATGTCCTCGGCCTGCTGCCGGCCCATCTCATCATGCTGCTGACGCTGATCATCCCGATCGGTATCATCATCGTGGTGTCGTTCTCGACGCGCGGACCTTACGGCGGGTTCGAATATGTGTTCACCACCGCGCCCTACAAGCAGCTGCTGTTCAACGAAGGCTGGACCGGCGAGCTGGAGTTCAATCCGCAATATCTCATCGTCGTTGCCAGGACGCTGGTCCTGTCGGCCGTGACAACATCGATCTGCCTGCTTCTGAGCTTCCCGGTCGCCTATTTCATCGCGCTGCAGCGGCCGGCGATCAAAGTGCTGCTGATCTATCTCGTCACGCTGCCATTCTGGGTTTCAATGATCGTGCGCGTCTATTCCTGGATCATCATCCTTGGCAAGGATGGTGTCGTCGAAAAGACCCTTCGCGGTCTCGGCCTCGTCGACAACATGGACTCGCTGCTGTTCGGCAACACCGCCATGCTGCTCGGTCTCGTCTACAGCTACATTCCGCTGATGATCCTGCCGATCTTCGCCTCGATCGAAAAGCTCGACCCTGCGCTCATCGAGGCGTCGCATGATCTCTATGGCAACCGCCTCACCACATTGCGCCGCGTTATCCTACCCCTCACCCGGCCCGGCATGATCGCCGGCGCGATCCTGGTGTTCGTTCCAAGCCTCGGCGCGGTCCTGGAGCCGACCCTGCTCGGCGGCGGCAAGACCATGATGATGGGCAATCTCATCCAGCTGCAGTTCGGTGGCGCCCGCAACTGGCCGCTCGGCGCCGCCATCGCCATCGTGCTGATGGCCGCGGTCATGGTCTTCCTGATTTTCCAGGGTCTGCGCTCGATGCGCACCGAAGGCCTGGAGCGTGCGGCATGAACGCGGACGATGATGTCAGGCGCTATCCGGGCTTCGGTCTCTTCAGCGCGATCTTCTTCGCCTATCTCTATTTGCCCATCGCCGTCGTGGTGTTCTACTCTTTCAATGCGAACCGGATCGTCTCCAATTGGGGCGGCTTCTCATTGCACTGGTACGCCACCGCTTTGTCCAACGCGAACCTGATGACGGCGGTGAAGACTTCCCTGCTCGTTGCCGCGGTCGCTACAGTCGCCTCGACGCTTGTCGCGTTGATGGCGGCATTGGTACTGGTGCGCGGCCGCGATGTCCGGTTCCGCCGGATCTCCGAAGCGGTGGTGAACCTGCCGCTGCTCCTGCCCGAAATCGTCGTTGCTGTCGCCGTCCTGATCCTCTTCTCCGAGATCGGGCTCGCCAACGGAATGGTGAAGCTGATGATCGCCCACACCACTTTCTGCATCCCGTTCGCCTTCCTGCCGATACGCGCCCGCCTACAAGGGATGGACCTCGATCTGGAGGAAGCGGCCCGCGATCTCTATGCCACCGGCTGGGTCGCCTTTCGTCGCGTCACGCTGCCGCTCATCCTGCCCGGTGTGTTCGCCGGCGCCATGCTCGCCTTCGTCATCTCGATGGATGATTTCATCACCAGCAACCTGTTGAATTCCGGCGGCGCCACCACGCTGCCGGTCTACATTTTCTCGCTGATCAAGCAGGGCGTGTCGCCGCAGCTCAACGCAATCTCGACCTTGATCATGATTGTTTCGGTGGTGCTGGCGACCGTGGCCTTCCTGCTCCAGCGACGGCAGTAGCAGCGGCGTAGTTTTTCCTAATCAAGGCGTCGGGCAAATCGAATTTATCGAACCCGACGGTTTGTTATCGTCGCCCTTGGGAGAACAACAAACAGGGGAATGACATGACGACTAAAATTGCAGCGCTCGCCATGGCCGGTGCCATGAGCCTCGCCTTTAGCGTGCCCGCTCTCGCCGAGGGCAGCCTGGCCATCTACGCATGGGCGGATTCCATCTCGCCCGAGATGGTCACGAAATTCGAGAAGGAAACCGGCATAAAGGTCACGGTCGACGCCTTCTCATCCAACGAGGACCTGCTGACCAAGCTGCAGGCCGGCTCGTCGGGCTACGACATCGTCACGCCTTCGCAGCACTTCGTGAAGATCATGATCGATAGTGGGCTGCTCGAGGATTTCGGCGCCAGCTCGATGGCGGCCTACAGCCAAGTCCTGCCGGACTGGCAGAAACCGTGGTGGGATGCGACAGGCAATCATTCGATCCCGCTCGCCTTCGGCAATGCCGGCTACACCGTCAACCGCGACCTCTACAAAGGCCCGGTCGACAGCTGGAAGACCTATTTCGAGCCACCGGCGGAGCTGCGCGGCAAGATCGCCAGCCTGGCGCAGCCCGACGAAGTCATTCCGGCAGCGGAAAACTATCTCGGCATCAAATATTGCAGCGAAGACCCGCAGGAGATGAAGCGCGTGCTCGACCTCTTGCTGGCGCAGAAGCCATTCGTGGCGGCCTATTCCAGCGACAACATCGAAAACCGCATCGGCAGCGGCGAGGTTGCCGCCCATTTCTGGTGGGACGGCAACACCATGAGGCTTCGCCGCAACGACAAGGCCAATGTCGAATACGCGATGCCGAAAGAAGGTCTGGTCGGCTGGCTGGATTCCTATGTCGTGCCGAAGGGCGCGGCCAATATCGAGAACGCCAAGAAGTTCATCGATTTCATGACCCAGATCGACAACGCGACGGCGCAGTACAATTATTACGGCCACTCTTCGCCGGTGAAGATCGACGAGAGCAAGGCGCTCTACAACAAGGAGAACGCTCCGGAGCTGTTCCCGACCGTTCCCGTCAAGATGGGCCAGGCCTGCTCGCCGGCGGCGCAGGAACTCGTCACCAAGGTCTGGACGCAGCTTCTGCAATGAGCCGCTCAGCCGGGGCGCGCGCCGCCCCGGCATCTCCATTCTCAAAGGGGCTGGCCATGCAGACCGAAAATCTTGACTACGACTACATCGTCATCGGCGCAGGCTCGGCCGGTTGCGTCCTTGCCAATCGCCTGAGCGCCAACCCGTCCCACAAAGTGTGCCTGATCGAAGCCGGCGGCAGCGACAGCGGCCTGCGGGTCAAGGTGCCTGCCGGCATCCTCTCGCTCTACGGCAATCCGAACTATGACTACTGCTATGTCGGCGTGCCTCAGCCCAACCTCAACGACCGCAGGATTCCGGTCAATCGCGGCAAGGCGTTGGGCGGCTCCAGTTCGATCAACTCGATGGTCTACATCAGGGGCGCCGCGCAGGACTATGACGAGTGGTCGCGACTCGGCTGCGCAGGCTGGGCATTCAGCGACGTGCTTCCCGTCTTCAAGAAGCTCGAGCGCAACCTGCTTGGCCAGGACCCGCACTACCACGGTACAGGCGGGGAACTGCTGGTCGACAAGCCGCGCGATCCGAATGTGCTGTCGTCGATGTTCGTCAAGGCCGGCAACAATGCCGGTCTTCCGGCCAACAGCGACTTCAATGCCGAAAGCCAGTTCGGCCTCGGCATCTACAATGTCACCCAGGATCGCGGCCAGCGCTTCAGCAGTTTCACCGCCTTCATGCGCCCGGTGCTCGATCGCAAGAATCTCACAATCCTCAGCGAATGCGAAGTGATCGACCTCGATATAGCCCAGGGGCGCGCGACAGGGGTACGGGTGCGGCACAAGGGCGAGCAGAAGACGCTGTCGGCCCGCCGCGAAATCGTGCTTTCGGCCGGGGCCATCAATTCACCGAAGATCCTGCTGGCGTCCGGCATCGGCGCAGCCGCCGAGTTGCAGGCGATCGGCATAAAGCCGGTTGTCGATCTGCCGGGCGTGGGCAAGAACCTTCAGGACCATATCGACGGCATGATCACGGTCCGCTCCTCGAGCACGAAGACGCTCGGCCTGTCGCTGCCCAACTTGCCCCGCGTGCTGGCTGCGCCTTTCCGGTACTTTGCCGGCCGCAAGGGCATGCTCACCACCAACTATGTCGAAGCCGGCGGCTTTGCCCGGACGAAATATGCGAACGGCATTCCCGACATCCAGTTCCACTTCGTGCCCGGCTATCGCAGCCATCGCGGCAAGCTGGTGGAGTACGGCCATGGCTACGCAATCCACACCTGCGTGCTCAGGCCCAAAAGCGTCGGCGAACTCAAACTGTCAGGCCAGGCATCGAAGCGGGATGTGCTGATCGATCATCGCTTCTTCTCGAACGACGAGGATGCCAGGGTGTTGGTCGAAGGCATCAAGATCGCGCGTCAAATCTTTGCCGCATCCGAGTTCGACCCGATCAGGGGGACGGAGATGCTGCCGGGCAAGGATGTTCGCAGCGATGACGAGATCCTCGCCTATTTGCGTGCCGAAGCGCTCACCGTCTATCATCCGGTGGGGACGTGCAAGATGGGGACCGACGCGATGGCCGTCGTCGACCCGGCAACGCTCAAGGTGCGCGGCATCGGTGGCTTGCGGGTCGCGGATGCGTCCGTGATGCCGAAGCTGATCGGCGGCAACACCAATGCCCCCAGCATGATGATCGGGCAGCGGGCAGCGGAGATGATCCTGGGCCGGGGATAATTTCTGTAGCGCAACTCCAGGAAAGGCGTACAGCGGCCTTCCTTCAGTAGCCGCGCAAAAACAATAAGTTGGAGCGGTTCAGTGAATCAAACATTGAACCGCTACCTTTTGCAGCTGGGCTGCGGCGGGCACGCGCCATCGAATTCAAGCGGCTTGATCGTCCCGCTCATCCGCCTCGCCGTTGATCTCGCGCAGCAGCCTTTCGATGTCGGCCTTCGCGAACCGCTGGCGAAACCGACGGTCGAAGGTCGTGAAGATGCCGACGAAGGAGTTGGCGCAGTGCTCCAGCATCGTATCCGCCTCCTGCGCGGAGATGCCGAGTTGCCCTTGCAGAAAGACGATGAACTTTCGCCGCGCGTCTGGGTTCTGAAGCACGACCTTGGCAGGGCCGCCGAGATCGCGGTTGGCATCAATGCAACGGGACGCAAACAAATTGCGCTGCGTGCGCCACACAACGCAAGTTTGAATTGAACCCAGCAGCCGATGAACGGCATCGGTCTGGACATCTCGTTCTATTTGCTCGGCGGTGGAGTGACATGTCATGCTTGTGGTGACATCTCATGCTGGCGGCGCCTTCGGTGGGTCCGCAATTCTGGTGAGGCCTGCTTGCACGTCCTGCATTGTTCCCTAGGGTCTGGCGACTGACGATGGAGGTCCCCGACGAGAAAGTCGATTGCATCGTCATCGGCGCCGGCGTCGTCGGCCTGGCGATTGCGCGGCAGCTGGCGCTCGATGGACGCGAAGTTCTTGTCGTGGAGGCCGAGGACAGCCCCGGGCTGGGCACGTCGAGCCGCAACAGCGAGGTCATCCATGCCGGCATCTACTATCCGAAGGGCAGCCTGAAAGCGCAGCTATGCGTCGAAGGAAAGAACGCGCTTTACCGCTATTGCGAAGCGCGCGGGATTCCGCACAAACGCATCGGCAAGCTGATCGTCGCCGCCAGCGACGCGGAATTGCCGATTCTGGAGGGGATCCGGACCAAGGCTGCGGACAATGGTGTTGCGGACCTGGAGATGCTCAGCCGCTCGGATGTGGAACGCCTTGAGCCTGAACTGGACGTTGCCGGCGCGCTTTTGTCCCCAAGCACGGGGATCGTCGACAGCCGCGCGCTGATGCTGGGGCTACAGGGCGATGCCGAGAATGCCGGTGCCACCTTTGCGTTTCGCGCGCCGGTTCTCGGCGGGAGCGTCGACGAAACGGGCTGCGAGCTCCAGTTTGGAGGCGATATGGAAGGCTATAGGATCGCCGCAAATCTGGTCATCAATGCGGCCGGATTGTCAGCCCATCTCGTTGCCCGAAGCCTCGCGGGCGGGCATGGCGGCAAAATCCCAGATGTCACCTACGTCAAAGGCAATTATTTTGCGCTTGGACGCCGCCCGTCCTTCAACCATCTTGTTTATCCGGTTCCGGAACCAGGCGGCCTCGGAGTTCACCTGACGCTGGATATGGGCGGATCGGTTCGTTTCGGGCCGGACGTCGAGCCCGTCGATGAGGTCGGCTACGCGGTCGACCCAACTCGGGCCACGCCATTTTACGCGGCCATCCGACGCTATTGGCCGGGGCTGAGGGACGGGGAACTGGAGCCGAGCTATTGCGGGCTGCGGCCTAAAACGAACGGGTTGCAGTTCGGCGATTTCGACATTCTGGCAGATTCGTCCGGACGGCTGATCAGTCTTTTCGGAATCGAGTCACCTGGCCTGACAAGTGCGCTCGCCCTGTCGGATAGGGTTGTCCAACTAGTCAGAACGACGAACTCGTCTTGCCTTAGCCTTTGACCGCTCCAGCGGTCATGGATCCTGATATCTGCCGATACATCACAAGACCCAGCAAGGCCGGCGGCAAGGCGCCCAGCATCATGACCGCGGAAGCGGTTCCCCATTTTACGCCGCCGCCGCTTGCGGCGAAAAAAAACGATGCGCCGACCGTCATCGGGACGGCACGGCTGGTTGTCAGCATGAGGCCGAAGAGGAACTCGTTCCAGGCAGTGATGAAGCCGAAAATGAAAGTTGTGACGAGCGCCGGTCGGATGACGGGCCGGACGATCATCATCATCACCTGCAAGGAGCTTGCGCCATCGACTTTCGCCGCCTCGTCGAGTTCGACCGGCACATCGGAAATCGCGTTCACCAGGATGACGAGCGCAAGCGGCGCGTTGACGATCGTCAGGATGAGCCCGAGCCCGATCCGTGTATCGAGCAGGCCCAGCCACTGGTACATCATGTAAAGCGGGATCGCGAAGATGATCAGCGGCACGGCGCGAAGGTTGATGACGATCGGCAGGACCAAGCGCTTTCCCGCCTCGCTGCGCGCGATCGCATAGGCAGCCGGGAACGCGAGCACGATCGCAAGGCCGGTTCCGATCAGCGCCGCCACGGTGCTGTTCAGCAGATAGGCGTAGATGTTGAAGCGGCTGGTCTGCGTCATGACCTCCAGATAGTTGTCGAGTGTCGGCCGACTGATCCACAAGCCGGGGTTCGTCGAAAGCTCGCGCTGGCTTTTGAGCGATGTGATCAGCGTCACGATAATGGGGAAATTCATCGCCAGCACGGCGATGGCAAAAACGACCCAGCGCAGAGCCTTCATCATCGTCAACCCTTCCTGCGGCCGGCAAGCCGGTTAAGGCCGTGGAGAACGATGAACGAAGCCAGAAACAGGACAACCGAAGCGGCGACCGCCTTGCCGATGGCGCCTTCCTTGAAGAAGGCCTGGTAGATGTAGATCGACAAGGAGGTTGTCGAGCCGCCAGCGCCACTGCCGGTCAGCGCATAGACATTGTCGAACACCCGGAAACCATCGATGAAACGGATGAAAAACGCGATGACCAGCGTCGGCTTCATCAATGGCAGGTCGATCCAGCGGACGATCTCCAGGGGTGATGCGCCGTCGAGCGAGGAGGCTTCGCGCACGTCGAGCGGTATGGCCGAATAGGCCATGTAGAAGAGCAGGAAGGCGAAAGGCGTCCATTGCAGCGTTTCCACGACAACAAGGGTGCGGAAGGCATTGTTGATGTCGAGGAAGGCCGGGCTGTCGCCAAACCACTCGAAGAGATAGTAGGGAACGGGGCCGGCGAATTCATGCAGCACCAGCCGGTACATGAGACCGACCATGGCCGGCGCGACCATCAGCGGCAGCATCAACGGTGCCATCAGGACCGGACGCTTGCTCAGAAGCGGCGCCAGGAAGATGGCAAGGAAAAGACCGATCAGACATTCGGCCAACGCGGTCAAAAGACCGAAGCGCAGAGAGAACCAGGCCGAGCTCCAGAATTCGCGGTCGTTCAACACCGCGACATAGTTACCGAAACCGCTCAACACCGGACTGCGCAACGTTTCGAATGTGACGGTCGAAACGGAATAGATCAGATTGACGATCGCCGGAAAGCCGAGAAACAGAAGCAGGAAGCCGACCAGCGGCGTCAGATACATCCTGCCTTCGGCACGTGTCACAAGGGCCATGTCGATCCGCCAAACACGCCGGATACCGGGCCTCGGCCCGGCGTCCGGCCAATAATTTACTTCTTCAGAAGGTCCTGCATGCCCACCTTGGTGTGGGCGAGCGCATCCTCGAGGCTCTGCTGGCCGGACCAGTAGCCAGTGAACTCCTTTGCCTGCAGCTCATAGACCGGAAGCGCATTCGCGGACGTCGCCCCGGTCATGACATAGCCGTACTTGCTGGCGAATTCGCCGAGCTTGACGAGGTCGGGACGTTCCTTCGCAACCTTGCCGACGACATCGGGAGACAATGCCGGCGAACCGCCGCTGCGCGCATAGAGCAAGGCCGCATCCTCGGTGGCGAGCCACTTCAGGAACTTGACGGCGCCTTCCTTGTTCGTGGCGTTCTTGTTGAGGCCCAAACCAAGGCCGTGAATATGATCGGCGCGTCCGTCGGGACCTGTCGGCGGCGCGACGATCCCGGTCACCTCGGCGACGGCCGGGGATTTTTCGGTGCTGGTCAGATCCGCCGCCGCGGCATTCCACTGCAGCGCCGTTGCGGCCTGGCCGGATGCGAAGGCGGCGTTGGTTTCCGCATATTCGTAGCTCAGCGAATCCTTGGGCGAAGACCCGGCATCATAGAGTTTCTTGTAGAGCTCAAGGCCGGTCTTGTAGGCATCGGAATCCACCGTGACATTGCCGTCCTTGTCCATCCAGTCGCCGCCGTAGGAGCGCGGCAGGGACTGGAAGACCATCATGTTGAACAGCAGGTTCTTCATCTGCAGGACCGTGCCATAACGCACCGGGCTGTCGGGGTTCACCTGCTTGGTGAAATAGAGGGCGGTGGCCGCCCAGTCGTCCCAGGTCCAGCTGTCCGGGTCTTTCGGCTGCAGCGGCTTGCCGAGATATTTCTGGGCGATTTCACCATAGGTCTTCCTGGCGGCGTCATCCCTGATCAAGGCGTCGATGAGATCCTTGCGGTAGTACATGAAGTGCAGCGAAAGGTCGGTCGGTACGCCGTATTGCTTGCCGTCGAACTGCATCGTCTTGAGAACGGATTCGCCAAAAACCTTGGCCGCGTCCGCGCCAAGATCGACCGGCTCCATATAAGGCGCGTAGCGACCGAGCGAGTAGGTGGCGACGAGGTTCACGTCGAAGGCACTGGATCCGGCCGCCATGTCGGCCTGCAGCTTGTCGTAAAAGCCTTCGCGGTTGAAGAACAGCAGCTCCACCTTGTCGGCATCACTGGCCTGCTTGTTGTAGGTTTCCACGGTTGCCCGCAGTGCGGTTTCCTCGGAGCCGCCAGGCCAGCCGAGCACGGTCACGGTTGCGTTGGCAGAGGTCGGCAAAGCCGTCCCCGCAAGGAGGGTGGCCATAAGCGCAAAAGACGTCCTGCTCAATTTCATGATCGTTCCCTTCTTTTTTGATGATTTTGCATGACATGACTGGGCGCGCCGTTACCTTGCCCATTCGGCAAGATCGGCAACACCAATGACGCCGGCGTGGCCTCCGAGCTTCGCCGCTACGAGATCGGGGGAAAGGCGCGGCGGGACCTCGCTCAGATGTGCGCGCACCCGGTCGAGATAGCCTTCTGCAAGACCGATGCTGCCGCCGATGACGATCAATTTGGGATCGAACATCATCTGAATGTCCCGGCACAGCGTCGCGACCCGCGAGGCGCTCTGCGAGACGATGGCGCCGGCCCAGGCCTCGCCCTTCAGCGCACGCCTGAACACATCGACGGCATCGGCCTTGAAGCCGGCCTTGAGGGCTTGCGAAGCGATCCAGCGGCCGGAGGTGCCGTCCTCGAGCGGAGCCCGGTCTTCAGACAGACTACGGATCAGACCGAAGTGACCGGCAAGACCGGACAGCAATCGGCCGTTGCAAACGATGCCGCCGCCAATTCCGGTCGAGATGGTTAGAAAGACGATGTCGCGACCTTGCCCGGCGCCGAATTTGTATTCGCCCCAGGCAGCTGCCTGGGCATCGTTGACCGCACAGACCGGCTTGCCGAAAACAGAGGACGCCCTTTCGACCAGCGGGTAGCCGTCGGGAATGCCGAGGGTTGCCGGATTCAACGCCGACCAGCGTCCATCCTCTACCAATCCGGTCACCGCAATGCCGATACGACTGAAGCGGCTCGACCAGGCCGACGTGCTTTGCGCCAAGGATGCAAGCCAGGCGTCGGGTCCAGCCTCTCGCGCGGTCGGCACGATCATGTCCTCGATCACCTTGCCGCCGCTGACCAGCGCGGCCATGGTCTTGGTTCCCCCGATGTCGATGCCCAGAACGGTTGGGCCCAGGACACTTGTGCCAAGGGCGGTTTGCGCGCCCCTCGCCACATAGGCGTCGGAAAGCGCCTGATGGAACCATGAGGTGACGTGCTCGGTACGGGTGATCGCCGAGCCGACAACCACGGCACAGGCGCCGGCGCGCGCGGCGGCAGCCGCCTGCTCAGGCGACCGGATACGCCCTTCAGCAATGACGTAGGGGGTCAGGGTTCGCATTTGAGCAATGAGGGCGATGTCCGGATCCTCCGGCTCCGGCCCACCGACATAGCCGGAAAGCGTCGTGCCGACGAAATCGACACCCGCGGCAAGGGCCCGGCGCGCATCGTCAAGGCAAGAGCAATCGGCCATGGTCAGCTTGTTCCTGGCCTTGACGGCTTTCACAAGCGCTTCGACAGGAACGGGACGGACACGGTCCGTCGCATCGAAAGCGATGATATCGGCGCCCGCCTCTGCCAAGGCCTCGATATCGGCCAGATAGGGTGTGATGCGCACCGGGCTGTCGGTGAGATCCCGCTTGACGATACCGATGATCGGCACGCGGACGGCCAGGCGTGCGGCCGCGACATAGAACACGGATTCGATGCGCAGGGCCTTGGCTCCGGCTTCAACAGCGGCCCTGGCAAAGCCTGTCACGAATTGCGCACTATCCATCGGGCCGCCGGGAACCGGCTGGCAGGACACGATGAGACTGTTGGTGATGTCTTCCCGCTGCACGTCGGCACTCCCTGTCGCCGTCACGATAAATGGAAAATACCAGATTACAACCAGTTCATAACTGGTATTATCTTTGCAGCTCGAAGACGAAATCGTAGACGTCGCCCTTGTATCGTGTCTCGCAGTATTCGACGATTTGTCCGTCGGCGAGAAAGCAGCGGCGCTCGGTCATCAGCAGCGGTGCGCCCGGCTCGCAATGAAGATGTTTCGCATCCTCCAGCGACGCGCCGCGCGAGCGCATGCGCTGGACTGCCCTCTGAGGCAGGAAGCCGCGTGCATCAAGCGCTTCATAAAGGGAATCCTGAACCATCTCGGGCGAAGGAAGGAAGCGAACCGGCACGGCCGAGACCTCGACGGCGATCGGCGCGCCATCGGCCGTCCTCACACGACGCATGCGAACTACATTGGTATTGCCTGCAATACCCAAGGCCATCATTTCGGCTGGGGATGGGCGGCTTATCTGCTTGGAAAGCCATAGACATCCAGGCTTCAGGCCGCGCGCCAGAATGTCCTCCGAAAAGCTCGTCAGCGTCGAAAGCGATTTCTCGACCCGCGACCCGATCTCGGTTTTGGAACCGTGCCGGCGATTGAGCTGCCCTTCCTCTTCGAGCAGCGCCAGGGCCTTTCTCACAGTGACTCGCGAGATCGACAGGGCTTCCGCCAGAACCCGCTCGCCTGGCAGAACCGCGCCGGCCTTCAATGCATTGGAGCGGATCGCTGCCTCGATCGCCGATTTCAACCGCCTGTAAAGCGGCACATCGGACGCTGTCGCTTCCATTTCCCGACTGACAAGCCCGATCAGGTTCACGGTTGTCATTGCCTTTCCTCCGCGCGAGAAGCACCCTGGATCGGAACATTCCTGACTGGACCTATACTGGTATTACCAATCCGGTGCAAACGGCCAGCGGACGGTGCTTCGTCCGCGCCCCCGGCCCACCACGATCCCTCAGCGAACCCGCGGTGACAACTTCATGGAGATGCGATCGCAGGCCGCGCGCAGGACCTCCAGAGTAAAGGCATGGCGGCTTTCACGCGTATGGCGATTGATATAGGCGACGATAATGGAGGCGACGGCGCTGCCGTCCGGTCCGATGACCGGACAGCAGATATCGGTGATGCCGACGAAGTCGCGGCTTTCGCGCATCCAGTAGCCGTCCGCGCGGATGATCCGAAGCTGCTTTTCCAGCGCGTCACGATCCAGCGGCGCCGGGGAGTGCGCCTCACTTTCATCGATCATCCGCGCCGCGACCTTTGGCGGCTGGAAGGCAAGTATCACATGGCCGGAGGTCGCGTCGGTGGCCAGACGACCGTATCCAAGGCGAAGCGTGAACGCCATGTCCTCGCCCCCGGGAACGGCCGCGGTTACGACGGTCAAGCCGTGATTGAAGACGACCAGGTGCGGCGACTGATTTGAGTTCCCCGCAATCCGCGTCAGTTCGGGCATGGCGGCGGACATGAGATCCTGAGCGCTCGGCGTGTGCAGCCCCAGCTTGAAAAGCTTGTCGGTCAACGAATAGGCGTCGGTCTCGGCGTTGCGCTCGATGTATTGACGTTCCTGCAGCGCGATCAGCATCCGGAATATCTCATTCTTCGAACGGCCGAGGCCTTCCGCGATCTCCTTCATCGTCAAGGGTGCCCGCGCTTCCGCCAGCAGTTCCAGAACATCCAGGCCCTTGCTCAGCGCCGGGGCCGAATAGGTCGGTTTGCCACTCTCTTTTGCGTCATCTGACATTCGAAGAATCCCCGGCGGTCCACGCACGATAGAGACAAGAAATCGGAATTGCCATTGGTTTTATATCCAAACTTGACACCATATATAAAACTGACATGATGACGGGGACAATGAATTTCGAGGCCGACCCGATGACCGTACAGAGACCTGCAAACACTGTCCGCGCGACCATCACTCCCCGGAACAACAGTGTTTACACGTCGGTCGATTTCGATCGCGAGGGCAAGCAGATCGGCTTCTTCCATGTGCCCCAATCGCCGCACGACGATGCCTGGGGCACGGTCCGGGTTCCGCTCGCCGTCATCAAGAACGGAGACGGTCCGACGGTCCTGATCGAGGGCGGCAACCACGGCGATGAATATGAAGGGCCGATCGCGCTCGGCGAGCTTCTGCGCGAGATCGATCCACGGGATATTGCCGGTCGCATCATTGCGATTCCGGCCATCAACATTCGGGCTGTCGAGGCCGGCACCCGCACCTCCCCGGTCGACGGGTTGAATTTCAACCGCAGTTTTCCGGGCGATTTCAACGGCACGCTGACAAGCCAGATCGCGGCTTACGTGCATGACATCCTGTTTCCGATGGCCGACTACTTCCTGGATCTTCATTCCGGCGGTTCGTCCCTGATGATCTTGCCGAGCGCGATCATCGAGCCATCCCCGACCGCGCAAGGGCATCGCAAGAACATCAGGGCGACGCTCGCCTTCGGGGCGCCGACCGTTGTCATGGTCGACAATCTCGGTGAAACCCGGACTTCGACCGCGTCCGCCAACCACCAAGGGCTGATCGTTATCGGCAGTGAGATGGCCGGCGGCGGCCTTGTCAGTCCGGATGCGCTGGCCATCTGCCGCAGGGGCATCCGCAATGTGCTGAAACATGCAGGCGTCCTGAAGGGCGCGCCTGACATCGCCCCTGGCGCCAACGCGCGCGTGCTCAAGGTGCCCGGAAGCGAAGGCTATCTGCTTTCCGAGGAGGACGGTGTCTTCGAGCCCTTGAGCCCGCTCGGCAGTGCCGTCAGCAAAGGCGACCTTGCCGGACGCATTCACTTCCTCCACACGCCGTCACGCGCGCCCATCGATCTCCTTCACCCCGTCGACGGCATCGTTTTCGCCAAGCGTCAGCCCGGCCGCGTGCGTCCGGGGAATTGCTGCTTCGTGCTTGCCAACGAATATCCGGAGGCACTGACCGATGAGCCATGAGGACATCATTGCGGCTGCCCGGCGCATTGCCCCCTTCGTACGGCGCACCCCGGTCGTCAAGCTCGGCCATGCCACGGGCGCAAACCTTCAAAATGATGTCTATCTGAAACTGGAATGCCTCCAGGTGAGCGGCTCCTTCAAGATCCGGGGCGCCACGAACCGGGTGAAGACGCTCGAGCCGAGCCGGATCGAAAACGGACTGGTCGCCGCATCCGGCGGCAATCATGGCCTGGCCACCGCCTGTGTGGCTGCCCGGGCCGGCGTTCCCGCCACCATTTACCTGCCGAACAATGCAAGCCCGCTGAAGGCGGAAAAGCTGCGCAAATGGGGCGCTGACGTTCGCTTCGCAGGCAATGTCTGGGATGAAGCGCATGAGGCGGCATCGGCCGAGGCAAAGGCGCGCGGCGCCTTCTACATGCATCCCTTCGCCGATGCGCAGATCGTGTCCGGTCAGGGAACCGTGGCGCTGGAGATGGTCGACCAGATTCCCGATGCCGACATCTATATCGTCGCGATCGGCGGTGGCGGCCTTATCAGTGGCATGTCCGAAGTCCTGAAGCACGTCAAACCTGAAGCCAGGATCATCGGTGTCGAGCCGACCGGTTCACCGACCCTTCACGCCTCCCTGGCTGCCGGCCGTGTCGTTCGCTTGCCCGAGATAACGACGAAGGTGGCGACCATGGCCTGCGGCCGCACGGATGAAAGCATCTATGCGATCGTCGCCAAGCATGTCGACGATATCGTCCTTGTCGAGGATGCGGACATGCAGAAGGCCGCTGAATTGCTCTGGTTCGAATTCGGCATCGCCGCCGACCTCAGCGGCGCGGCATCGCTGGCCGCATTGATGAGCGGAGCTTTCAAACCACCGCGCGGCGCCCGCATCGCCGGGCTTGTCTGCGGCGCCGGTGTCGAAGGCCTGAACGGCTGAGGTTGAGAAAGGCCGATCCACGCAGGACGCGGCCCAACATGGATACGGCACGAGTGCCGCGGAATACCGCCGGAATGCCTGTCGCTGGGACGGTCGTCGTGCGGAACATGAAAAAGAGGCGAAGAATCGCCCTGTCGCAACAAGAGGAGAACTGAAACATGCGCATTTCCTTGAAAGCATCCATTGCTCTGCTCGCACTCGCCATCGCGACGCCCTCGCTTGCCGCGGAAAAGGTTCTGGGGCTTGCGGCAATCGACCTGCAAAATTCCTTCTTCGTCCGCATGAAGGAAGCGGGCGACGTGGCTGCCGCCGACTATGGGGTGAAATCCACCTGGCAGAGCGCCGAGGGCAGCCTGGAAAAACAGGTCAGCATCATCGAGAATTTCATCAATCAGGGTGTCAGCGCGATCCTGATCGATCCGATCGACAAGAATGCGGTCATTCCGGTCATCCAGAAAGCCACTGCTGCCGGCATTCCGGTGATCACCATGGGCAACAAGGTCGAGGCCGGCTCGAACTATTCGACGCTCTATCCGGACTACGACAACATGTCGATGGTTGCCCGCGCGCTCGGCAAGTCGCTTGGTGGCAAGGGCGAAGTCGCCCTGCTCGTCGGTTCGCGTGGCAACTTCGTGTCCGACACGCGCGAAAAGGGCTTTGTCGAAACCCTGAAAAAGGAGTTTCCGGACATCAAGGTCGTCGGCATCGAGCCGACCGGCTGGGATGCAGCCAAGGCAACCAATGCCGCCCAGACCTGGCTCACCACCTATCCGGATCTGAAGGCCATCGGCTGCATCTCCGACAGCCTTTGCCTGGCCGCCGATTCCGTTGCCAGCTCGATGGGAACCCAGTTGCTCTACGGCGGCTATGACGGCGACGCCGAGATGAAGCCGCTGATCGACGATGGCAAGATGGTGATGGACGTGCTGACCGGCGCCTATCGTGTCGGCTACTGGAACATCGCCGTTGCCGCTCGCCTGGCCAACGGCGAAAAGCTGCCGCAGGATCTCTACATGCCGACCTATTTCGTGACCTCGGATGCGACGGCGGCGAAGCTCAAGGCGGATGGCCTCACCTTCGAATACATCAACACCGACAAAGAGGCGGTGGAAGCCAAGAACTATACCGAGCAACTCGGTCCCAAGGTTCCGGCGACCGCCATGACCCTGGCAAAGTAACAGCCTAAAGCGGCTCAAGCGCCGGATGACATATCATCCGGCGTCCCCTTTTCTGACGATCGCCGTCGCCGCTTCCGTGGTGACCGCGCATGATGCTCGATAAGAGGACCGACCCATGTTCCAGTCCTGGACCTCTCCGTTACTGCGGCGCAACGAACCGGTTCTCATCGCGGTGCTGCTGGTCGCCATCGCCGTCTTCGGCTGGATCGATCCGCGTTTTCTGTCGACCGGCAATCTTGTCAGTATCGCGCAGCAGAGTGCGGTCATCGCCCTCATCTCTTTTGCCATGACGGCCGTGATCATAGCGCGCGGCATTGATATTTCCGTCGGCAGCAATCTTGCCTGTTCCGGCATCGCCGCGGGCCTTGCCTACACGGCAACCGGCTCGGCGAGCTTGAGCCTTCTCGCCGCGATCGGTGGCGGTGCCGCAATCGGTCTGCTCAATGGAGCGCTGATCGGCTTTGCCGGCATCTCCCCATTCATCGCAACGCTCGCCACCATGGCGTTTGCGCGCGGCCTGGCGCTCAGTCTCTCCGGCGCATCGAGCATCGCGGTCGCCGATCCGGTCCTGCTTTTCGCGGGACGCGAGACGATCGGCCTCCTGCCGGTCTCCGTCATCATCGCCGCCATCTGCCTGGGCCTCTGGTGGTTCGTGCTCAATCGCACGGTGTACGGGCGCTGGATCTATGCGGTCGGCGGCAATGCGGGAGCAGCGCGGGCCTCACTGGTTCCCGTCGACCTCGTGCGCATCTCCGTCTACCTGATTGCCGGCGCAACGGCCGGGCTCGGCGCGATCCTCACCATCGGCCGCCTTGGTTCGGCACAGCCGCTTGCCGGCACCGGGCTTGAATTTACAGCCATCACAGCCGCCATCATCGGCGGCACGAAACTGTCCGGCGGCCAGGGCTCCATCTGGGGAACGGCGATCGGGGCGCTGCTGCTGGGCGTCATCAACACCGGCCTGTCCTTCCTGCAGGTACCACAGATCCTGATCTACTTCGTGACCGCGAGCCTCATTCTGGTGGCCGTTCTCACCAGCCAGCCGGAGAGTGTCGCCGCCCTGTTCAAAACCAGTGGCCGCAAGTCCACCCCGTCGCCCCGCAACACCGCCGCAACACCGGTCGGCAAACACAGCATCGCCTTGCGCGGGCTTGGCAAGTCTTTTCCGGGCGTCAAGGCACTCGACGGTGTCAGCTTTGCCGTCTCGGCCGGCGAGGTGGTAGGACTTGCCGGCGAGAACGGGGCCGGAAAATCGACGCTGGTGAAGTGCATTTCCGGTCTGCATCGTCCGGACGAGGGTGAGATCGTCATCGACGGCAACGCCGTCCAGTTCCACTCCCCCAGCGACGCCAAGGGCATCAGCGTCATCCATCAGCATTTCAGCCTTTCGCCGGACCTGACGGTGGCGGAGAATCTCTTCATCGGCCGCGAACCGCATACCCGCCTGGGATTTCTCGACCGGGCCCGGATGCGGCGCGATGCGAAATCCATCATGGACGAGCTGTCGCTCGATATCGACATTGGCGCGGAGCTGCGAACGCTTTCCGTCGGGCACCGGCAGATGGTGGAAATTGCCCGTGCCGTTCTGTCCGATGCCTGGTTCTTCATCATGGACGAGCCGACCAGCGCGCTCTCCAACCGCGAGCGCGACCAGCTCTACGACCTGATCGACAGGCTGAGAGCTCGCGGCGCCGGCATCCTCTACATCTCGCACAAGATGGAAGAGATCTTCAGCCAGTGCGACCGCGTCGTCGTTCTGCGTGACGGACGGTTCATCGGCGAGCGCCAGACCCGCCAGACCAACGAGGCCGAGATCGTCTCCATGATGGTCGGGCGCGATGTCGGCGACATCTTCCCCTATCTCGAAGCGCAAGTCGGCGAAACCGCGATCGAGATCAGCAACATCTCCGATGGCAAGCTCTTGAAGTCGGCCACGCTCAGCGTGTGCAGGGGCGAAATCGTCGCGCTCGCCGGCCTGATGGGAAGCGGCCGCTCCGAGGTGCTCAGGCTGATTGCCGGCCTCGAGACCATGCATGGCGGCACGCTCAGAATTTTCGGCGGGCAGCAGACCGGCGGCGACACCAAGGCCGCCAATCGCGCCGGCATCGTCTACATACCCGAAGACCGGCATCTGGAAGGCTTCGTCGGCACGATGTCGATCAGGGACAATCTGTCCCTCGCCTGGATTCGCGATAACAGTCACTTCGGCCTGCTGAGACCTCGCCGCATCCTGGCACTCGCCCGCGATCTCATCGGCTCACTCGGCGTGCGGCCGGCCCAGCCCGACAAGATGACCATCGAGCTTTCGGGCGGCAATCAGCAGAAGGTCGTCATCGGCAAATGGCTTGCCACTAAGCCGAAGATCATCCTGCTCGACGAGCCGACACGCGGCGTCGACGTCGGCGCAAAATCCGAACTCCATCACCTAATCGCAAGATTGAAGGCCGAGGGCGCGGCGATCCTCATGGTGTCGAGCGAGTTGCCCGAGGTTCTCGGCGTTGCCGACCGCATCGTCGTCATGCGCGAAGGCCACTCTGTCGGCACGCTGGCTCGTGGGGCGACGGAAGAAGACGTGATGACGCTGGCCTTCGGTGATCGCACGATCACACCACAAGCTTGCGCACCCCGGCCAGCATCCAACCTTGCACCATGCCTGTAAGGAGAAACCCTTTGAGCAAGCTGAAAATCGCCATCGTCGGTGCCGGCTACATGGGTCTCCTGCATGCGCAGGTGGTTGCCGCGAGTCCTGTCGCCGAACTGTCGGCATTCGTTGATCCGAATGCTGCCACGGGGAGCAAGGCCGCGTCGGATTTCGGTGCCCGGTATTTCCGCGATGCCACCACCGCGCTGACCGCCAATGCCGCCGACGCCTATATCGTGGCGGCACCCGACACGCTGCATGAAGACGTCTGCCGCATTCTGCTCGATGCCGGCAAGCCGGTGCTGCTCGAAAAGCCGATGGCTCATGATCTGTCCCCTGCCAAGGCGATCGCGAAAGCAGCGGAGAGAAGCGGCGCACGCCTGTTGGTCGGCCACATCCTGCGGTTCGACCCTCGCTATTGCGAGGCCGCGGCAGCGGTAAGATCCGGGCGGATCGGCGAGCCGATCCACGGCAGCAGCGGCCGTTTCACCAGTCGCGAAGTCGGTCTTCGCATGAACGGAAATTCGAGCGTCTGCTTCTACCTCGGCGTGCATGACGTGGATGCGCTGCAATGGATCTCGGGTTCGGACATCATCGCCGTCTACTCCCGGCCCGTCGCCAAGCTCATGCCTTCGCTCGGAGTTAGATCCGAAGATGCGATCTTCTCCACCGTCGAGTTGTCGAACGGAATGAGCGGACAGCTCTATTTCGGCTGGACGCTGCCACCGACCGTTCCGACCGGCATCTGGGCACGCACGGAAATCATCGGCACCGAAGGCATGATCGACCTCGACGTGCGCGACCACGGTCTACGCATCCTGTCGCATGGACAGTGGTCGCAACCCGACGCCCTGCACTGGCCGACCGTCAATGGCCGTATCACCGGGGATCTCTTCGAGGAGGTCCACCATTTCATTTCGGCGGTTCGCGACGATACCCCTTTCGTGATGCCGGTTGGCGACGCCCTGCGCGCCGTCGCCGTCAATGATGCAATCCTGCGCAGCGTCAAATCAGGCCTGCGCGAACCGGTCGAAGACTGGCACATCCGATGAGAGAACCCTCATGACCCGCCAACAGAACATCTGGTGCAGGCGCTTTCTCGACCTCTCGCCGTTGATCCTGCTGGTCATCCTGCTGGCGATCTTCGCGCTCATCGACGCCCGCATCGTTTCAACCGCCAGCCTCATCAACATCGTCGCCCAGGCGACCCCGATCGCCATCCTGGCGCTTGGGGCTCTGATCGTTCTGCTGACGGCGGGCATCGACCTGTCCGCCGGCGTCGGCGTCGCCTTCTGCGCCGTCTTCATCGCCAGCCTGATCGACCGCGGCGCCGGCCTGCCGCTTGCCTTGCTCGTCGGCTTTGCCGTGATGGTGGTGATCGGCCTCGCGAACGGCGCCGTTATCGCACTGTTGAAGATACCGCCCTTCGTGACGACACTGGCCACAATGGTCGCGCTGCAGGGCGCAACGCTTGCCGTTGCCTCCAAAGGCGTCCTGATGCTGAAGGATCCGACGCTTCGCGCGGTCGGCATTGAGCGCAGCTTTGGCATTCCCAATGTCATCTTCGCAACGCTCCTGATCGTTGCCGTAGCAGCAATCCTGATGCGGCACAGCCGTTTCGGGCTGCGTACCTATGCGCTCGGGTCGGATGCCGGAGCCGCGGAACTTGCCGGCATCCCGGTGACGAAACACACGATCCTCGTCTATTGCGCCTCCAGCATCTTCGTCTTCCTGACGGCCGTGATCATGATCAGCCGGGTGCCTGTCGTGACGCCCAATATCGGCGGTACCTCGCTGCTTCTGGACGCGATCGCCGCTGCCGTGCTTGGAGGCACCAGTATCTTCGGCGGACGGGGAACGGTGTGGGGGGCGGTCGTCGGCGCCCTGATCGTCAGTCTGCTGACAACTGCGCTTCGGGTGTTCGGCACGGATCCTTCCAGCCTCGAACTCTACAAGGGTGCAATCATCATGGTCGCTCTCCTGGCCGATTCCGGCATGACCTACGCCAAGGCGCGGCTCGTCGAGGCAGCACGATGAGCGAGCCAGTTCCGGCCTTGCCGATCCCGCCCAGGTCCAGCTTTGCGCTGATGACCTCGCCGGATACGGAAAGACACGCGACAGCCGGCGTGCATAAACCCGTCGTCATTCTGCCGCTCGGCGCTGTCGAGCAACATGGCCCGCATCTGCCTCTCGGCGTCGATTGCTGGCTTGCGGAAGCAGTCGCTCTCGCCGCGGCGGAAGGACAGGCTTCCATGCGGGTCGCCGAACCTTTCGCCTATGGCTCGTCCGAGCATCATCGCTCCTTCTCCGGCACGATGAGCCTCAGTCCGCGGACCTTCATCGCCGTGCTCGTCGATCTCTGCACCTGCCTTGCCGAAGACGGCTTCCTGCCGGTCATGCTGAACGGCCATGGCGGAAACCGCGCCGCGATCCAGGTGGCGATCACCACCCTTGGCCAGCGTGGCATCGTCACCGCGGGTTTCTCGTATTTCGATCTCATCGCCGACGTGGCGGCGGAGGCCCTGCCCGATGCCGCCACGGGCACCGGTCACGCTTGCGCGCTTGAAACCTCGTTGATGATGCATGTGCTTGGCGACAGCGTTCGCCGCGATCTCATCCCGCCAGGCGGCACTTCGCCATCCTGGCCGGATCCTCACCTTTACGCCGCGCCGGCCGTCACCGTCTGGCGCCGTTTCGAAGCCATCCGCGACAACGGCGTCATCGGCACGCCATCGGAGGCGAGCGCAGAGGCCGGCAGCAGACTTTTCATCGCAGCCGTGGAGCGCAGCCGTGCCGCCATTTTGAACATCCAATCCGAATTCGGCCAAAGGAACGCATGATGACAGTCCATTTCAAATCTTCTCTCGAAGGCCCCAACCTGCGCGGCATGGCGATCGTCTCGGAGCCGGAAGCAGCCGCCCGCATCGGCATCAACCGCATCGGCGGCGAGTGGATTGCCGGCAGCTCGGGCAAATTCCTGAAAATCGACAGTCCTTCGACGGGCGAGCATCTCGGCTATCTCTCCCTTTCCACCCGCGCCGATGTCGGTCGCGCGGTGAAAGCCGCCGAAGGCGCACGCGAGACCATGCGCAAGATGGGAACCTTCGCGCGCGCTCAACTATGCATGCGCATTGCCGACGCGATCGACAGGCGCGCCGAGGAGCTTGCGCGCCTGCTCTGCCTGGAACAGGGTAAGCCGTTCCACAGCGAAGCAAAGGCCGAAGCGTCGGCGGCGGCTCTCGGCTTCCGCAATGCGGCAGAACAGATGAAGTGGCTGGAGACGGCGGCGTTTCCGCTTGCCGATGCCAACAAGCGCGCCTTCAGCTTCCTGCAGCCGAAGGGCGTCTTTGCCATCATCACACCCTGGAATTTCCCGCTTGCCCTGCCCTGCCTCTACTATCTCGGACCGGCCATCGCAACGGGCAACACCGTCGTCTGGGTGCCCGCGCCGACGACGTCGCTGATTGCCACTGCACTTGTCGAATGCTTCATCGAGGCGGGCCTGCCGGACGGCGCCATCAATCTCGTTCTGGGTGACGGTGCGGAGGTGGGCGACGAGGCGGTCGTTCATCCGGGCACCCATGCCATCGGCTTCACCGGCAGTTCCGCCACCGGCGCGACGATCGCCCGGCGTGGCGCGGGCAAGCCGCTTCTGCTCGAAATGGGCGGCAACGGTCCGACCATCGTCCTGGCCGACGCCGATATCGACATGGCCGCCGCCCAGGTGGGAGCCGGCTGCTTTGCCAATGCCGGGCAGATCTGCACGGCCACCGAACGCGTTCTGGTGCACAAATCCATCCATGACCGTTTCATCGAAGGTCTCGTGAAAGCGGCCGCGAAGGTGAAAATGGGCGACCCTTTCGATCCCGCGACGACGATGGGGCCGATCAACAATGCGGTGGCCGTCGACAAGGTGCTCAGCCACATCGCGGACGCCCGCGCGCGTGGCGCCGAGATCGTCACCGGCGGCAATGTGGCAGCGGGCTTTGCCACCAATCTCTATTTCGAGCCGTCGATCGTCACAGGACTGACCCGGGAAAGCCTGCTCAATGTCGAGGAATCCTTCGGGCCGATTGCACCGGTGCTGACCTTCGAGACCGACGAAGAGGCGATGGAACTTGCGGCGTCCAGCCCCTACGGCCTGTCGGCCGCGGTCTTCACCAGCACCATAAAGAACGCCTTTGCCTTTGCTGAAAGCCTGAAGGTCGGCATCGTCAACATCAACGAGATGAGCTGTTATTGGGAGCCGCACATCCCTGCCGGCGGCGCCGCCGGGACGCAGAGCGGCCTCGGTCGCACCGGGGGTCGGCACACGCTGATGGAAATGTGCGACCTGAAGACGATTACCGTGGACGTCACTCGCTGACATTCAAGGCCCGCGCCTTTTTGCGCGGGCCTGCCCTCGCGACCATATGCAGTTCGGCAGAGAGCTGTCAGGTGGACCGGCGCAGGCTGTCGGCCATTTTCTCGCCAATCATGATCGAGGTGAGATTGGTGTTTGCCTGGCAATCGAGTGGCATGATCGACGCATCGATAACCCGCAATCCTTCCAAACCGTAGACCCGGCATTCCGGATCGACCACGGCCTCGCCGGGCCGTCCCATGCAACAGCCTCCGATCCCATGCTGCGCATCGGAAGACTGCGCCAGCAGGAAATTGTCGACCTCCTCGTCACTTGCCGTTTCGAGCCATGACAAAGGCAGATCGGAATCCCCCAGCAGGACGCGCTCGGCGATCGCCTGGATCGGCGCCTGCCGGGCAATCTCGCCGAGGTGGCGATAGGCGATACGCATGCGCTGGAGATCCATTGGATCGTCCAGCATGTTCTCTTCCACGATCGGCTGGTCGAAAGGGTTGGCGGAACGCAGTTGCACGGTGCCGCGGCTCTTGGCCTCCATCAGGATCAGATTGACCATGGCCTCGCCGAACTGGGCGCTGTCGGACTCCACGCCGATACCGCCATGGTTCATGCCGACGTAGAGAATGTCGTCGCGCTCGGCACCCGGCACGCCGGAACTCATCCGCACACAGCAGTTGGTATGCCGCGCGTCGACATCGGTCGCCTTGAATTCCGGCTTCAGCTTCAGTTCGATGCGGCAATAAGGATGGTCGAAAAAACCTTCGCCGACCGGCAGGTCGGCAAGCACCTCGATGTCCTTTCGATTCAAGAGAGCCGCCGGACCGATGCCCGAGCGCTGCAGGATGACCGGAGAGTGGATGGCGCCGGCCGAGAGGACGATCAGCGGCGCCTCGAATTTGCGAACCTGACCGGCCACGATGGCCAAAACGCCGATCGCTTTCCTGCCATCGAAAAGCACCTTGTCCACTGTCGCCTGCCCGATGATGGTGAGGTTCGGCCGGTCGCGGGCCGCTTCCAGATAGCCGTCATTGACCGACACGCGCTTGCCGGCTCGACTGTTGATGGGATAGGTGCAAGCCCCTTCGGCATCCGGAGCATTGAGATCGTCATGCCAAGGATGGCCGAGAGCCATCGCGCTTTGGCGCATGGCCTTGTCGACGCTTCCCCAGCTTTCGACAGGCGCGCGGTAGATCGGAATCGGGCCGCCGCTGCCGTGAAAATTGGCCGCGATCGGGTCGTCCTCCAGGCGGCAGAAGAAGGGCAGCACATCCGCTCCCGACCAGCCCTTGCATCCGATTTCCTCCCAGCGGTCGAATGCATGGAGCACGCCGCGAATGGCAATCTGCCCATTGACGGCCGTCGAACCGCCAAGCCCCTTGCCGCGCCAGTAGACCCGATGCTCCTGCCGCTTCGTGCGGCGAGCCATCAGGTCGGGATACATGTATTGCTGCTGAAAATGATCGGGAAGCAGCAGGTTGAAGGGATTTGGGCTCGTCATCTCGGCAGGTTGCTCGCCGCTCCGGTAGTCCGGCCCCGCTTCCAGCAAAAGCACGGTCGTGGCCGCATCCTCGGTTAGCCGGGCGGCAAGAACAGCCCCGGCTGCGCCGGCTCCGACAACGATGACATCAAACGGCATGCCGTACTCCCCGGATCCGACCAATGCACGGCTGGCTCGACCGCGACATCATGTTGATTTCATTTGTGCACGATCATCTGCTGGCATTCAGGCTCAGCGATATACGCCGGAACCAACCACCTTAGCGTTGCACGACTGCAAGATCATCATGATTTGTTTTATATGTAAATATGATTTCGTATATGAACCCATCGGAAGGGTTTCTTTTCACCATCTGCTCCATATCGCGCGAAGAACCCCGGTGCTCTCCGTCCCCTGCCGGCGGTTCTCACACCGTCATCATCCATCGCCTTTTGACAGCGATCGGTTTTCGACAAAAGCGGTGTTTGGCGTGCTGCCCTTCCGAGTCGCGCCCAGGGAACAACTGCTTCCATGGAAAGTTAGTCCATGGCTACACCGCCGGTGAGCTTTCACGACAATCCAGGGAGACAAATCATGGCGACTGCAAAAAGAGCGACGACAAAGGGACTGGAGGCTTTGTTCCTCGATGGGCTGAAGGACATTTACTACGCTGAAAAGAAGATACTCAAAGCCTTGCCGAAGATGGCAAAGGGCGCCGAATCCGAGGAGGTGGCCGCGGCCTTTGAGAAACATCGCATGGAAACCGAAGGCCAGGTCGATCGGCTCGAGCAAGTGTTCGAACTTATGGACAAACCGGCCCGCGGCAAGACCTGTCCGGCGATCGACGGCATTCTTGAGGAAGGGTCGGAAATTCTCGACGAATACAAGGGTGACCCGGCGCTGGATGCAGGGCTGGTCGGCGCGGCACAGGCCGTCGAGCATTATGAAATCGCGCGCTATGGCACGTTGGTCGCGTGGGCTGAACAGCTTGGCAAGAGCGACGTGGTCAAGCTCCTCAACGAGACATTGAAAGAGGAGGTCGCGACGGACGAAGCGCTTTCCGGGCTGGGCGAAGGCGGTGTCAATGAGCGCGCCCTGGAGCAAGCTGCCTGACTGGTTGTGCCCGGCGCCAAAGCCGCCGGGGCGACTTCGCGACCCGGCCTCTTCGTCGGTACCCCTTCAGATGCAATCAGACCCACCCCGATACTTCGGGGTGGGTCTGCTGAAATCAACCGCGATCAGCGGTTCTTGTGGCTTTGTTCGCCAGCTTTCACGTGCTGTTCGTGGGTTCCACCACGCATGCCGGATCCATCGCCCTGCTGCCGTTGACCACCACCAGCGGCCTGCTGTTGCTGACGGTTTTTATTGTCGGCGTTCTTGTGGCTCTGCTGGCCTGCCTTCACATGCTGTTCGTGACTACCACCTTGATTGGGCATTCTTCTTCTCCTTCAAAATCCACGAGGCGACAACCGCCTCGATTGCCTAAGAAGAGTCAGGCGCGAACGTTCCCTCACGTAACATTTTGTGAAGACCACAAAGCCCGCGGCGTTCGAAGGCGCCTGAGATGGCTGCCGGATTTATTTTCTTGGCGTTGGCAACGAGTTCATCTTGGCCGTGACCGACGTTGCCGGCGGGTCTCATGCCTGTGCCCACCCAGGAGGAAAATGCATGTGATTCCGATCCGAGAGATTTACAACCGCTTTGACGTATAGCGAGGATGATAGAGCGCGGGCCGCCGCAGCGCTCTATCAATACAACATCGCACAGACCGGGATCGACGACCGAGCTGTCATCGGAGCGGAGCTTTGCGACCACTCAGGAAGAGTCTGGGGCGGGCTTTGGGGCAGAACGGAGCTCGGGCTCCTGTTTCTCGACATGTTCTTCCTGCCTGAGCAGTTGCGTGGCCAATCCTTTGGCTCACAACTTCTCAGGACTGTCGAGGAAGAAGCCATCCGGCGTGGCTGTAAGAAGGCCGTCGTGGAGACGAGCAGTTTCCAGGCACCGGTATTCTACATGCGCCATGGTTTCGAGGAATTTGGCAAAGTCGAATTCGGGATCCCTGGACATGCCCGCATCTTCCTTCGGAAAGATCTGCTGTGAAATTGATCGGGAACCTGCCGTCATGGCCTCAATCGCGAGGCAGCGACGGGTCGGTTCATTTTCCCGCAGCGAGCAGTGACTGTTCATATGATCTGCCAAGGCTGATCCAACGCCAATTTGCGACGCCATGCTCCACAGCCAAATTCTTGAGCGCCACAGCCTCGTGTGAACCGACTCAGGCCGTGGGTGTTGCTGCTTGGAACAAATCGGCGGCGGCAGAAGTTTGGCGTGCGCTACGAGGGACCGCATGGCGAGCAAATCGACCGTGGTAGGCCGCTCCGGCGCACGCAAGCTTTGCTCTCGCCGCGCTCACAAGTGCAAGTCTGCCAGGGCGTGGTTGAAAGGGAGAAATCATGGCCAAGGTTTCAAGTCCGACCCCTGCCGCGGCCATAGGCGAAGTTCAGGCAGGAGCGACGCAGGACAAGACGCCGGGGTTCGATCCCGCCATTGCCCCGCTTGAGACAGACGCAGAGGCCGCGGACACACAAAATCCGGTCGCTGGGACAAGTCCGCCGCGCAATCGTCCAGAATTCGAAAACGATGCCAGCTTTGCCAACGCCATGCGCCCGGTCGAAGGCGAGCCGGAACTGCGGCCTGGCGCCAACTGGCCGGTTTTGGTGATTGCAGCTGTCGTTTTGATAGCAGCCGTGGTTTTCCTGGCGGCAAGCATGCTGCGCTGAGAACGATCCCGGCGATGCAGCACCCCACGGCCTATTCATGGAGGTCTGGTGCGCCCTTCATGCCTGAGAGTTCGGTCATTGGGCACAGCAGCCGCGGTCGCGCGGGATCGGAGATGTCGAGCTTGTCCCAAGGGATGCGGTATAGACCGTCGCGGCGGCGCAATCGGAAAAGATCCAGCACCGCCACGCCTATGGCCGAGGCCGAAAGACGCTCGAAAGCAGCGTAGACCCCGACATGGAATTCGGTGACGAGGAAATCGTCACCGTCCCGTTCGGCGTGGATCTCCTCGATATAACCGACATTCTTGCCGCGCTGCGAGAGTACTCGTCGCCCTGCCAGATGCTCGAGATTGACCGTGGTCATTATCAAGCTCCCGGAATGCGCCCGATGACATGGTCGCGCAACCAGTCCTGCCAGGCGAAGATCGACGTTTCTCGCACATCGATGTCGAACTCGACATCGATGCCGATATCTTTCACCTTGTGCCAGGCGATCCGATGGGGTTCGCCATGCTGCTTGCCACCCAGCTTGACCGCGAGCCGCGCCATCCAGCGCCCAGGCCCTGCGCCGAGGCGACGTGCCAGGGTGATGGAGCCGAGCTCGATGGCAATGATCCGAGGCGGCTTGCCAGGCCGCAACTCCGCCACCAGCCCGTCGACCTTGCCGATCTTGATCTGCTCGCGGTCGACCACCTGCTTGTCGAGGAGATCACGCAGCAACTTCATCATGTGCCCCCGAATATCTGCAGCGGGATGGTCACCACCGCCAGTACGAAGCCAAGCGCGATGATGAAGATGACGGCGGCATTCGACAAAAAGCCATTGCGATGCTCGCCGACATAACGTTTGTCGTTCAGCAGAAACAGGAAAGGAACGACCGTCAGCGGCAGGCTGGCTGCCGTCAGCGCCATGGAAAAGATGGTGAGCCTCAGCGGATCGAGACCAAGCGCGATGGGAATAGCCGCCAAAAGCAATGATATCGTGTAGGTGGCGCTGAAACCCGGATCGTCGCGCGGCTTGCGATCCTCGCCCCAATTCCAGCCGAAACCCTGGGCCACAAGATAGGCCTGTTGCAACCCGACCTCTAGTGCGGCGCCGAAGCAGGCAATGGCGAGGGAGGCAACAAACAGCACGAAGCCCCAGAAGCCGAATATGGATATCAGCATCAACGGCAATTGGTGATAGTCGTCCACCTGGGTGACGCCATGCGTGGCGAGCACGAGAGCGGCCACGATCAACACGCCGATCGAGATGGTCCCCCCGAAAGTCATGCCCAACCCCGCTATGGCCCGATTGGCTCCGAGATAGCTTTTGTCCCACCGGTCCTCGATGGCCCCCGAGGAATAGAACATGAAGAGGTAGGGCGATATCGAGGCGCCGAGAATGCTCACCGCCATGAACCAGTAATTGGCGGCATCGTGGACCGGCAGCGAAGGCACGGCGCCCCTTGCGACTGCCGTCCAATCGGGTCTCAGCATCACCGCTCCGACGACGAAACACAGCGTCACCAGACCGAGAATAGATACGCCCTTCTCGATGAAGCCGAAGGTGCCTTTCCAAAGCAGCAGCCACGCCAGCAAAGCCACCGGCAGTGCCCACCACTGGAAGCCTATGCCGGTGGCAAATTCGAGCGCAATGGCGACGCCGCCGATCTCGGCGGACAGCACCAGGAAATTGACCAGCAGGGCGGCCAGCAACGGCCATAGAAAGACGTTGAAGCCGAATCTCTCGCGGATGCCGTCGGAGATCGTGTGATGGCTCACGGCCGCGAACCGGCCGGACATTTCGACAAGGAAGATGATGCAGATGGTGCCTAGCACCACCGCCCAGATCAACTGGAAGCCAAACATCGCGCCTGCCTGCGCCGCCGTCGCCATGGACCCAACTTCGAGGAAGCCGCCGACGCTGGTGACGACGCCGAGGGATATTTCCATGAGCTTCTTCATGGCTTCGGCGCGAAATACTTGGCGTAGGCGGTAGCGAGCGAACGCGACGCCAGCCGTAGATCCTGTTGCGCGTCTTGGACTTCCGGCCGGTCGCCCGCCTGCAATCCGGCCTCTGCACGCGCCACCGCGACCGACAAATCGTAGACTGCCTTTGTCAGTGAAGCTTGCTCGGCGGGTTCACTGGTTTGCGCGGACCGGATTTGCGCCCCGGCGTCGGTAAGCGTCTCGCCGATCGATTGCAGCGTACCCACCGTGTATGCGGTCGGCGCCGCCCCTGCCGCCCAGGCGTCCAGCGCCATCAACACGGTCTGCGATGCGGAGGCCGCTGTTCGTGATTGCTGCTCGATCTGATCGGAAGATGAGCATGCCGACAACATCAGCAACAGCAAGCACAAGCAGTCGTGCCTGAGATAGCGGCGTCTAACGATCAAATCAGGCGTTTGGTGCGCCACCGAATAGTCTCCCCCGACCCAACAAAACCGTGGCCGGCGTAAATCTGATCTAGAGCACTCGTCGGGTCCGTCAACGACCGCGTCCGCCGATCCGGAGCACGAGGCGGCGAGCCAGGTCCCGATCGGTTTCAATTGCCGCACCAGCGTAAGCTGAAGGTCAGGCGGGGCGATCCCCGTTCGGCGCGTCTTGGATTCTGTATTCGTGAATGAGGCCGAGAACCTGAGTTCTGACTGTATCGCGCGCGTCGGGCTGGATGAAAAACATCAGCCGTTCGACCGCTTCCACGACTGCTTCCGGCAGATCCGAAACCGCATCGGTGAATTCGCTGCCATGCTCGTACATATTGTCCGTCAGCTTCTTGTCGAGGTCGGAAAGGATGCCCATCATCCACACTCCAGATCGGTGCTGTATTGAACTCAGTTCGGCAGGGTCACCGCGAGGTCGCCCTCTCCTGTTGCTGCCGGCCGTCGATCACTGTTGCCCCGGCATTTCCGTGTTTTCCCTGGGATTTTTCTGGACGCCCGCAGCCGGGGCGGTGTCCGCCGGGGCATTGCCGCCCTGGTTCTGCTCCGGCGCACGTTTCAGCGGGGAGGTCTGCCAGCCCATGTCAACGTAGAAAAAGCCGACGATGAAACCGACAATGATGACCGCCGCTATCACCAGCGAGATTATTGCGTTGCGTCGCTCCATAGGCCTAGTCGCCACTTGGCTTTGGAGATGCGGGCTGCGTTGGCTGCGTACCTTGCTGGTCGCCGCCGGTGCTGGTCTGCGGCGTCGGGTTGGTGTCCGTCGTGGGATTCTTGTCCACCGGCTGGCTGTTCGTAGTGTCCGTCTTGGACTTGGCCGGATCGGCATTGTCGTTGCACCCCGCCAAGGCGAGTAATGCCGCTGACATCAATAGCACTGCTCTCATGCCGATTTCTCCTGGCTGAGTTCGGGCGAAGCCGCCTGCCAATGACCTATTCGGTCGAACCGCACCGAAAGCCCCTGTTTGACCGCGCTTCTAGCCAGCAAATGGTCCAGTTCGGCGTCTTCGATCGGACTTCGTACGACTTGGCGAATGGCCTTGCAGGCAAGTTCCGTCGAGACGAAATCATATCTCCTGCTCCTGGCGACAACATATTGTTCGACCAGCATTTTCACGCGCCTGAGCGCGATTTCTTCGGCGTATTGCATTTTATTCCTCCTGCGCCCCGAACTGCCGAACGGGTTTGTTGTTCCAAAACATGATTGTCGAGGTGATTAGATGCTCGCGCTTTCCGATAGAAAGCGCGAGCGGATCAGGCTGAGGGGACCCGATCGTGCAGCATCAAACAAGGGGAGCAACGATGCTGCATGATATCGAACTCGCCCGGACCTGAGTTGTTCCACCTCTCCACGCCGCGTGTTCATTGAACTCAAGAACAAATCCTTGTCACGGCCTGCATACGGCCACGCATTCAACCTCTCCGTACGGAACAATCCGTCCCGACAGTAGTTCGGCCGAAGCGAAGCTCGGAGGACGAGATGACGAATGAAAAATTGGCCGTGGTGACGGGCGCCTCGAGCGGCATTGGGAAGGAACTCGCCAAACTGTGCGCCAAGGACGGCTACCACCTGATCCTAGCCGCCGACGAGCCCGCGATCCAGCAGGCAGCTGAGGCGCTCGGTTCGCATGGTGTGACTGTCGAAGCCATCGAGGCCGATCTGGCGACCGAGGAGGGTGTCGATCGTTTGATCGCCGGGATCGGCGATCGCGATGTCGACCTGTTGTTCCTGAATGCCGGACGTGGGCTCGGCCGTGGTTTCGTCGATCAGGATTGGAAAAAAGTACGCCGCATCATCGACACCAACATCACCGGGACAGTCTATCTCGCGCATCAACTCGGAGCCAGGATGGCACGCCGCGGCCGAGGCCGCATTCTCTTCACAGGATCGATCGCTGGTTTCATGCCGGGCACTTTCCAGGCGGTCTACAACGGCACCAAGGCTTTCATCGATTCCTTCTCGATCGCACTGCGTCATGAGTTGCAGGCCACAGGAGTCACAGTCACCGTGCTGATGCCCGGGGCAACGCAGACGCGGTTCTTCGAACGCGCCGAAATGATGGATACCAAGGTCGGCACCGATGAGAAGGACAATCCCGCCGATGTGGCCGAGGCCGGCTACGAGGCGATGATGGACGGTGAGGAACAAGTCATCAGCGGCTGGAAGAACAAGCTGCAGGTCGCCGCGGCACATGTGACGCCGGCAGGCACGCTGGCCGAACAGCACCGCAAGATGGCCGAGCCGGGTTCTGCCTCCAAAGGCTGACCTTCAGCCTTCACGCCAGAACCAAAATGTCGGGCAGACTCTTCTGCCGACCTTCTTCCAAGGCAGGAGCACCATCATGAAAGCGCTCACGTGGCACGGCAAAGGCGACATTCGATGCGACCAGGTGGCTGATCCCGCCATCGAGGATGATCGTGACGTCATCATCAAAGTCACCTGTTGCGCCATATGCGGCTCGGACCTGCATCTGATGAACGGATATATGCCGACGATGGAGTCGGGCGATGTGCTCGGACACGAGACGATGGGCGAGGTCGTGGAAGTCGGCAGCGGCCATTCGAAATTCAGAAAGGGCGACCGCATCGTGGTGCCTTTCAACATCTCATGCGGCGAATGCTGGTTTTGCCAGAAGGGGCTGTTCTCGCTTTGCGACAGGTCCAATCCCAATGCCAAACAGGCTGCCGAAGTGATGGGACAATCCCCGGCTGGCCTGTTCGGCTATTCGCATCTGGTCGGCGGCTATTGGGGAGGGCAAGCCGAATATCTGCGCGTTCCTTTCGCTGATGTCGGTCCGATAAAGGTGCCCGAGGGAATGGACGACGAACAGGTGCTGTTCCTCTCCGACATCTTTCCAACCGGCTATATGGCGGCTGAAAACGCCGGCATCGAGCCAGGCGAAACCGTCGCCATCTGGGGTTGCGGTCCGGTTGGTCAGTTCGCCATTCAGAGCGCATGGATGCTCGGCGCCGGCCGCGTCATTGCCATAGACAAGGTGCCGGAGCGGCTGGCGATGGCTCGCGAGCACGGCAAGGCCGAGACGCTCGACTTCAGCAACTCCGATATCTACGACGCCTTGATGGCGATGACCGATGGCCGCGGTCCGGATCGCTGCATAGACTGTGTCGGTACCGAGTCGGATCCCGGCGCCAGTGCCGACTCCATGCTCGACAAGGTCAAGGCTGCCGTCTATCTCGGCACCGACAGGCCGCATGTGCTTCGCGAAGCAATCTACTCATGCCGCAAAGGCGGCACCATCTCGGTACCCGGCGTCTATATCGGCCTCGTCGACCATATCCCGTTCGGCGCCGCCATGAACAAGGGCCTGACCTTCCGAATGGGTCAGACGCACACTCAACGCTATCTCGAACCGCTCCTGGCCATGGTGCAAAAGGGCGACATCGATCCCTCCTTCGTGATCACGCACAAGGCAGACCTCGAAGCGGGACCGGATCTCTACAAAAAGTTCCGCGACAAGCAGGATGGCTGCATCAAGGTGGTGATGCGACCGCATGGCTGAGACGTCGGCATCTTGCGCGGGGTCCACCTTGCGCGAATTTTCCGCCAGGGATGGCTCCGACGCTACTGAGGTACCCGGAACTTTCGACCGTGGCGACGGTTGACCCGCAGAAAAAACTCAGGGCGGCGAGACTGTCGTGCCCGCCCGCTGCGAAGGAGTTATCGCCATGAGCAATGAGAATCCCACATCGAAACCCAGCGTCCGGTCGCCAAACGCCGATGCTCTCCCGCACCCGAAACGGGACGCCAGTGATACGGATGCCGGTGCCAAGCCGCTGACGCCGAAAACCGCCGGCACATCCCGGCCATCGGCCCCGCCGCTGGACAATCCGGTTGCCAATCGAAACGCCGGCCGGCCGCGTCAGGCGAGCACCACGCCTAGGCCGACCGACAAGCCCCTGGACTAATCGAAACCGGCCTCTTGAAATCACAGCGAGTGTTTGTCGGGCCGAAGCGATGCCAGGTCGGCCAGGGTGTTGAGAAGTGCAGCGTCGCCTGCCGGTTTCGGCACGAATTTGCAGTTTCGGAAGGGTGTGGGAACGTCGCGCGGCCCAAATCCGGTCATGAAGGCGAAGGGGATGCCGCGAGCCAGCAATGTTTCGGCCACGGGCAGACTTGTTTCACCGTTCAATTGAATGTCCAGCAGCGCCACGTCGGCTTTGCCTGCATCGATAAGCTGACGAGCCGCGGCGACCGACGAGACCGGGCCGATCACCGGATAACCCGCAGCACGCAGGCGAGACGCGACGTCTTCGGCGATCAGCCATTCGTCCTCGACCACCAGAACGCGCGGCCTGTCGTCGCTCACGGTGCCTCCTTGTGATTTGCCGGAAACGCGATCTGGACGCTGAGGCCGTCCTTGTGGAACGCGGTCTCGACATGGCCGCCGAGCCTGTAACCGATTTCTCCCTGCAACAGGGTCAGGCCAAAGCCGTTGTCCAACGGCGCCTCTACAGGAGGACCGTTCTTTTCGCGCCAGCCAAATGTAAAACTGTCATGGTCGATCGACCATTGCACACTGACCTTGCCGTCGACTTTTGACAAAGCGCCATACTTGGCCGCATTGGTGGCCAGTTCATGAATGGCCATGCTGAGGGAAAGCCCCTGTTGCGGGCCTAATTTCACGTCTGCGCCATCGAGTTCAACCCGCTCGATGCCGAATGGTTCGAGCTCCTGCTGGAGCAATTCCCTGACCGAGGCTTCCTTCCATCTCTCCCGGGTCAGCAGGCCGTAGGCCCGCGACATGGCATGCAGGCGGCCGATCAGCGCATCCGCGAACTCCTCCTTCGTATCAGAACTTTCCCGCGTGCGGCTTGCAATGCTGGCGATCACCGCAAGCATGTTCTTGACCCGGTGGTTAAGTTCCGAGATGAGCACCTGCTGATGCTCTTCTGCCTGTGCCAGCGTGGTGACATCGACAAGTGTCACCACCACGCCCTGGATCCTGTTGCCCTTGTCCCGATAGGGATTGATGCGGACCATGTGGAACAAGCCCCTAGCATCGCGCGGCAGATGGTGATTCAGGATCTCGCCTGTCTCGAACACCTTGTCGATGTGCTGCTTCAACTCTGGGTAGTCGAGTTGGCTCGACAAATCCGTCAGCGGCCGGCCAACATCGGAGGGGCGCAGGCTGAAGAAGGATGACGCCGCCGGCGTGAAGGTGCGGACCACAAGGCTGCGGTCGAGGAAAATGGTCGCTATGTCGGTGCTTTCGAACAGGTTGCGCAGATCGCCGTTAGCGTGGTTGAGCTCTTCTATCTTGGCCGTCAACTCGGCGTTGATCGTGTTAAGTTCCTCGTTGAGCGACTGCATCTCCTCCTTCGAGGCTTCGAGTTCCTCGTTGGTGGATTGCGCCTCCTCATTGACGGAGACGAGTTCCTCGTTGGACGATTTCACCTCCTCCAGCGCGGTCTCGTATTCCTCGATCATCGATTGCAGGCGCTCTCTGGTATCGCGCAGTTCCCGCTCGAGATCGGCGGTGCTGTCACTGTCACGGCTGCCGCCGTCTTCCTCTGAGCGGGCCTGCGTCGGGCCCGACGGCTCGAAAAGGACAAGGTAAAGCGGCTCGCCGTTGCCGCGTTCCGCGAGCGGCTCGATCGTCAGCCTGATCGGCTGGACCCGTTCGTCGTCTTCCTCCACGGTGAGGTTTTCCCGCACCACTGTGCGGCGCGTGGTCGTCGCTTCGCGCAGTGCGGCGCGGAGATCCAGCCGCAGCCCGCGCCTTGCCATCGTCAGCAACTGCCGGCTGGGAATCCCTTGTGGCGCTTCGAGATATCTGCCGGTCCTGGCCGAATAATAGACGACATCGCCCTCGGCGTTGACCAGGACATGCGGCGGCGCGAACCGTTCCAGAACCTGCGCCTCCACTGCCTGCCGCAAGGGATAGCCGACAAGTCCCTTCTTCGAGCCGGCGCTTTCGGATGGGAAGACGCTGGAATGACTTTCCCCGATCAGGGCCGGCAGTCTGATGTGCGGTGAGGCATGCTCCCGCGCATGGAAGATGCGATGTTTCTTGTCGACGGTGGCGAACAGATCGTCGTGCTGCCCGACGCTTTCGGAGGTGCCAAGGAAAAGGTAACCGCCGGGCTTCAGCGCATAATGGAAGACAGGGATGACGCGGTTTTGGATGATCGGGCCGAAATAGATCAGCAGATTGCGGCAGGAGACCAAGTCCATGCGCGAGAAGGGTGGATCGCGAATGACGCTGTGCGGCGAGAAGATGCACAGTTCGCGTATCGCATTGCTGATGACATAGCTTTCGCCATCGCCGTTGAAAAACCGCTGTTTGCGTTCGGGAGAAAGACCTTGCAGCAAGGCTTCCGGATAGCGTGCCGCCCGCGCCACCGCCAGCGCCGGCTCGTCGATGTCGGTGGCGAATATCTGGACGCGCGGAACGACCGTAAGCTTCTCCATGTGTTCGCGCAGCAGGATGCCGATGGAGAACACCTCCTCGCCCGTGGCGCATCCGGGAACCCAGACCCTGACGGTGTCGCTGGCGGTCTTGCCTTCGAACAGCTGCGGTATGATCTTTCGCTCGAGCAACTCGAAGGCATCGGGGTCGCGAAAGAAGTTGGTGACATTGATCAGCAGATCGCGAAAAAGGTTCATCACCTCGCGAGCATCCTTCTTCAGCCAGTCTATATAAGCGCTGATGGAATGGACCTGGGCGATCTGCATGCGCCGCTTCACGCGGCGCAGGAATGTCTTGGTCTTGTAGCCCGAGAAGTCGTGGCCGGAGTGGCTGCGCAGAATGGCGTATATCTGTTCTCGCACCTTATCGATGTCGGCCGTGTGGTCGCCATCTTCTTCCGCCAGCCCTTCCAGCGGGTCGAAGCCGCGGGCGAAAGCCTCCAGCTTCGCCCCGATCTCCTCGGCGGGCACAGCGACATCGACGAGTCCGCTGGCAATAGCGCTCTGCGGCATGTCGGGATTGCGCGGCCCGTAGCCGTCCGGCGCTTGCGCGACGGTAAACCCGCCCCGCTCCTTGATGGCCTTGGCGCCCAGCGTTCCATCGGAGTCGCCGCCCGACAGGATGACGCCAACGGCATATTCGCCCTGGTCTTCACCCAATGCGGCGAAGAAGATATCGATGGGCTTGCGCTCCTGGGTAAGCCCATTCGGCCGGCGGAGGTGCAGCACCCCCGATTCAATGGCCAATGTCACGTTTTGCGGCATCACATAGACGTGGTCAGGTTCAACCACCATGCCGTCCTCGATCACAATGACAGGCATGTCGGTGTAGCGGCTGATGACCTCGTGCAACAGGCTTTCGCGCTTGGGGCTGAGATGCGTGATGATGACGAAAGCCATACCAGGCTGACCGGCCACGCCTTTGAACAGACCTTCCATCGCGGGAATGCCGCCCGCGGACGCGCCTATGCCCACGATGGGAAACCTTTTCGGTTGGGCTGTCACGTCATGTCCCCCTTTCGCCGACCCGACCTGAAATCCCCTCAAGGCCGGCGGACAGGACACAACCATATAGCGCGCAAGACGGATGGAACAAGACGTCAGGGATGACGTTGAACCCGATATCAATGGTGGTTCAATGGCAAAACGATCTGCTGACATAAAACTCCCGACGCCGGTGGTATCAGGGGAGCCTGGATCGCTTGGAAGTTCCCATGCTGGGGCCGTCCCTGATCGCATGCTGGCGCTTACGAGACAATTGCAGGCGGCCTTGGACGACAGAATTCGGAAGGCAAATCCGCTGCATTCTAACCTCCGTTCCAAGAAAGGATGACGACGTGCGCGACCTGCGGGGGCTGCATATTCTGATAGTCGAAGACGAATGGGCGATGGCGGGAGATCTTGCGCGGTTTTTCAGCAATATGGGTGCCATCATCCTCGGTCCCGCTGCAACCGTCGAACAGGCATCCAAACACACCGGGACGGCTGAAGCTGCAATCCTCGACGTCAATCTCAATGGCCGACGCGTGTTTCCAATCGCCGATGAGTTGATGCGCCGGGGTGTCCCCTTCGTGTTCTTCAGTGGCGATGACGACATCGCCATTCCCGATCATCTCCGCTACGCCAGCAATTTGCGGAAATCCTCGGGCAGCCAGGCGGTGTTCAACGCGCTCTTTCCCCCGCAGGCATCTGAGCGAGCGGCCCCCGTGCCGGACCCCTCCGACGACGTCTTCGCGCTTTTGCCCAAACTGCGACTTGCGGCGCGCCTTTTGCTGGCAGACGTCGAGGCATCGGATCGGCTCGTCGAGAGGACGCTCGAGCAAGCGATTCGGGATGTCGACCGCAGACAGCTTGGTCAATCCACTGAAAACTGGCTCAACGGCATCATGCAAGAGATGGCGAAAACCCGCGGCGCAAAACTGATGCATTAGTTTGCCTTCCAAGAAAACTTGGCCGTACAGATAGGCCACTTGACCGGCGTCATCAGCCCTTCTGATTGCGCTCGACGAACTTGTTGAAACGGCTGGCTTTCCCCTCACCGGTCTTGGCCTGATACAGAAAGGCCAGATCATTCTCGTCGAATATCCGGAAGAACTCGTCCCATTCGACGGGCTCGAATGCTTCCTCGGGCTCGCCGAAGTCGATCCGCAGGATGCCGCCCTCGCCTTTGGTGCGCACCACTGCTGGCCGGCCGTCCCGCTCCTCGGCCCATTTGCGAATTTCGTCGTGGTTGGTGGTCGTTTGCGACTGAGACATTGAAATCTCCTTTGATCATCGGCGTTGCCACATAGGACACGCGGGCTGTCGGGCGTCCTAACAGCACAAGCACGTCAATGTTCCAGAACCGCGCGGTGATCGCGATGCGCCGGCTCCCAATGGGACCGACCAAAGGAACTTTGTTGAAGCAAGGGAACAAACCTTTTGCCGAAAAGTTCGGGGCGCCGAGGTTACTTGTCTGAGGAGTCGTCGTGAAACGCATATTGGTTACAGGAGGCTGCGGCTTCATCGGCCGGCATGTCGCACAGGAACTCGTCGAGCAGGATTATTCGGTTCGCATCCTCGATGCGCTGCTGGAGCAGGTGCATGCGGGCGAAGCCGTCGCGCTTCCCGCTGGAACCGAGCTGATCAAGGGCGATGTCCGAGACCGAGAGGCAGTCGCCAGTGCGCTGGAAGGTGTCGACGCGGTCATTCATCTGGCGGCGGAAGTCGGCGTCGGACAATCGATGTACGAGATCGCGCGCTATGTCGGCGCCAATGATCTCGGCACCGCAACGCTACTTGAAGCATTGATCAAGCACCCGGTCGAACGGATCGTCGTCGCCTCGTCGATGAGCGTCTATGGCGAAGGGCTCTATGCAACGTCCGACGGCCGGCGTGTCGACAATGCTCGGCGCAAGGCGAGCGACATCAGGAGCGGGCAATGGAACCCGCTGTCGCCAGATGGAGACGCCCTCTCGCCGCTGCCGACGGACGAAGAAAAGCCGGTCGATCTCGCCTCCATCTATGCGCTGACAAAATATGCCCAGGAGCGCGCCGTGCTGATCTTCGGCGAGGCCTATGGCGTCGATGCGGTCGCGCTGCGCCTGTTCAATGTCTTCGGCGCCGGCCAGGCGTTGTCGAATCCCTATACCGGCGTGCTGGCCAACTTCGCTTCGCGTCTCGCCAACGGCCAACGGCCAATGATCTTCGAGGATGGCGAACAGAAGCGCGATTTCGTCCATGTGCGTGACGTCGCCCGCGCCTTTCGCCTTGCTCTGCAGCAACGCCAGGCAAGGGGTCATGTCATCAACATCGGCAGCGGCCGCGCGTATGCGATCAGCGAAGTCGCGCGATTGCTGGCCGAAGCCATGGGGACACCGAACCGCTCGCCGGAACTGCTCGGCAAAGCCCGCTCCGGCGATATCCGGAACTGCTTCGCCGATATCTCCAAGGCCCGTGAGCTGCTCGGTTTCGAGCCGGTGCGGCAACTGGAGAATTCGCTCGGCGAGTTCGTTTCCTGGGTGCGTAACACGTCCGCCGTCGACCGCGGCGCCGACATGAAGCGCGAGCTCGAAGAACGTGGGTTGGTCTCATGAACACACGCAATCGACGCGACGCGCCGGTCGCCATCGTCGGCGGCAGCGGCTTCATAGGATCGAACCTCGCCGACAGCCTGTTGTCGGATGGCGAGCCGGTACTGGTGATCGACAATCTCAGCCGTCCGGGCGTCCAGCAGAACCTTGAATGGCTGGCGCAAAAACACGGTGGTCGCCTCACGGTGGAGACGATCGACGTGCGAGACGCCAACACACTGGCGCCGGCTCTGATGAGTTCGAAGGCGATCTTCCATCTGGCCGCGCAAACCGCCGTCACCACAAGCCTGGTCCAGCCGGGCGAGGATTTCGACATCAACCTTCGCGGAACGTTCAACGTTCTGGAGGCGGCGCGACTGAGCGGTGAGCGCATCCCTGTGATCTTTGCCAGCACCAACAAGGTCTATGGCAGCCTGCCCGACGTCGCGGTCCGCGAGGACGGCGATTGCTATGTGCCTTGCGACAGCGTCATCCAGGCGAACGGCATCGATGAGGCTCGGGGCCTGGACTTCTGCACGCCCTACGGTTGCTCCAAAGGCGCGGCGGATCAGTATGTGCTCGACTATGCCAAATCCTACGGCATGCCGACGGCGGTGCTGCGGATGAGCTGCATCTATGGACCGCGCCAGTTCGGAACCGAGGACCAGGGCTGGGTCGCGCACTTCCTGCTCAGCGCGCTGACGGGGCGCCCGATCACCATTTACGGCGACGGCAGGCAAGTGCGCGATATCCTGCATGTGTCCGATGCCGTCGCCGCCTACAGGGCCGTGCTCGATCGCATCGAGACCACCGAAGGCCAGGCATTCAATCTTGGCGGCGGCCCGGAAAATGCGGTCAGCCTGCGCAGGTTGTTGAGCGAAATCCGTAGCCTGACCGGCCATGATCTTTCAATCCGCCATGATGGGGAACGCACCGGCGACCAGCCCTTCTTCGTCGCCGACACCCGCAAGATCAAAACCGCGCTTGGCTGGATGGCCCATGTTTCATGGCGCGAAGGCATCCGCGACCTCGCCGACTGGCTGCAGCGCCATCGGCTCGAGCCTCGCCCTGAAGCCGTGAGGTACGTTGCATGAAAATCGCCCTGGTAAACCCGTCCTGGACGTATGACGACAGCATTTATTTCGGCTGCCGCCAACCGCATCTGCCGCTGGAACTCGGTTATTCGAAGGCCCTGCTCGAAGCCGCCGGACATGAGGTGCTGATGCTGGATGGGCAGTTGCAGAAGCTCGACAATTCCGGTCTCTGCGAGCGGGTGGCTGATTTCGCCCCGGCTATGACCGTCGTCAGTACCGCCCCGACCTATCTGTTCTGGCGCTGCGCACCGCCGGAATTGCGTGTGCCGGCCGATTTCCTCAACCGTCTCGCCGGGCGCGGTGGACGCACGGTCGCGGTCGGGCCGCACGGCTCTGCAACGCCGGCGCCGACCTTGCGCAAGCTCGGCGTCGACATCGTCGTGCGCGGCGAATGCGAAGAAGTCGTCGAGCAACTTGCCCGGCGCGACGGTTGGAGCGCCGTGCCCTCAACCGCTTATCTGCGGGATGCCAGGGTTGTTTCGAACGGCGGCGTCCACGCCAGCTCGTTTGTCGATCATCCGCCGCTCGAATGGCCAGCGGACTGGATCGCAGCCCATTCGCATCACCATCACCGGTTTGACGACAGTCAGGTCGGGTTCGGCGCGGAAGTCGAGGCATCGCGCGGCTGTCCCTACAATTGCAGCTTCTGCGCCAAGATCGATTTCCGTGATGCCTATCGCCGTCGAAACCACGAAGCGGTGGTAGCGGAGATCGATCGGCTGATTGCCCAAGGTGTCGGCTACATCTACTTCATCGACGAGATCTTCCTGCCGCAAAAAGCGTTGCTGGAAGCCTTGGTCGATCGCGACGTGAAATTCGGCGTACAGACCCGCATCGATCTGTGGAAGCCCGAGCTGCTGGAATTGCTGGGCGCCGCGGGCTGCGTCTCCATCGAGGCCGGTCTCGAAAGCCTGACCGTCGAAGGCCGGGCGATGCTGGCCAAGCGCTGCCGGCTGGGGACCGAGGAACTCGCCGCGCTGCTCGTCGATGCCAGACGTCATGTTCCATTCGTCCAGGCCAATCTGATCGGCGTGGTCGAGGATGATCCCGCCCTGGTCGAGCACTGGCGAACCCACCTGATCGACCACGGCGTATGGGCCAACGAACCTGTGCCGCTTTACCCGTATCCGAGTTCGCCCAGCTACCGCGAGCTTTGGGGCGAACCCGACGACCTTGCCTGGGAACGCGCCCATGACCACTACCTCGCATCTTTCCAGAAATTCAGTGACATCCAGGAGAGGCGGCCGCGGCCGCTGGCGGAACTGGAGGCGACATGTTGCGGACACTGACGCCGCGCTCGCGGCGCATCCTGATGACCGTCGATGCCGTGGGTGGCGTATGGCGCTATGCGCTTGATCTGGCACGGGAACTTGTGAACGGTGGCGACAGCGTGGTGCTTGCCGGCCTCGGTCCGCAACCGTCGAGGCAGCAGGCCGAGGAGGCGGAGGCTTTCACGACGCTGATCTGGTTGAACACGCCGCCGGATTGGATGACCCGCGACGGCGGCGATCTCGACGCGCTGCCGCGGGAATTGCTTGCGCCCATGCGCGACCACGCCATCGACCTTGTCCATTTCAACGCGCCGACGCAGGCGGCGGGATTCGATGCGCCGTGCCCAGCCGTGGTGGTCTCCCATTCCTGCGTGACGACATGGTTCCACGCCGTCAGGAAACAGACAGTAGACGGCGCATGGGCCTGGCAGAAGGAGCGCAACAGGCGCGGCTTGGATCGGGCCGACGCAGTCATTGCGCCGAGCCGCAGCCACGCCGACATGCTTGAGACCTGCTACGGCCCGATCGCGCGCCTGCATGTTGTTGCAAATGGCGCCCGTCCCGTCCCGAATGCCGAAAAACGTCAACCACTCGTCTTCGCCGCGGCCCGCTGGTGGGACGAGGGCAAGAATGCGGCGGTGGTCGACCAGGCCGCGTCCCTGACGCAATGGCCCGTCTTTGTCGCCGGTTCGATGCACGGTCCGAACGGCGGGCATACCAGCTTCAGCTATGCTGTTCCTCTGGGAGCACTGCCCTCTCACGAGGTGCGCTCCTTGATGGCGCGCGCCGGTATTTTCGTGTCGCCATCGATCTATGAGCCATTCGGTCTGGCCGCGCTGGAAGCTGCCATGTCGGCAACGCCACTGGTGCTTTCCGACATCGCAACCTATCGCGAACTATGGGACGGGGCCGCGATGTTCTTTGATGCGCGCAATCCGCACGACCTCGCTGCCTGCCTCAATCGTCTCTCCAGCGACGCCGAATTCAGGCGGGAGCTCGGCCAGGCAGCCATGCGACGGAGCCGCCGGTTTACACTGGTCAGGCAAGCGGCGGCCATGCGAGGCGTCTACGACAAGGCGGCCCTGGCCATGGCGGGGCGCTGACCATGCGCTTTCTGTTCTACACCCACTCGGTCGTTTCCGACTGGAACCACGGCAATGCCCATTTCCTGCGCGGTATCATGCGGGAACTGATCGCGCGCCGGCACCAGGCGGTGGCGCTGGAGCCGGCGGACGGTTGGAGCCGTTCGAACCTGCTGGCCGAGAAGGGACCCTTCGCCATCGAACGCTTCCGCAAGGATTTCCCAGAACTGATGCCGGTGACCTATGATGCCGGGTTCGATCACGAAGCCTGGATCGCTGAGGCCGACGTCGTGATCGTTCATGAGTGGACGGATCCGGAGCTTGTCGCACGCATCGGCCGTGCCCGGGCCGCTGGCGGCAACTTCATCCTTCTGTTTCATGACACCCACCACCGGGCCGTATCGGCGACCGAGGCAATCTCGGCGCTGCGGTTGGAGCACTATGACGGCGTTCTCGCCTTTGGCGAGGCCTTGCGCGAGAGCTATCTGCGCGCCGGCTGGGGCAAGCGCGTCTTCACCTGGCATGAAGCCGCGGACGATCGCCTGTTCAAGCCGCACCCGGAGATCCACGTCACGTCCGATCTGGTCTGGATTGGAAACTGGGGCGACGATGAACGAACCGTCGAACTCAGGGAGTTTCTGATCAAGCCGGTCCGCGATCTCGGCCTCGAGGCCACGGTGCACGGCGTCCGCTATCCCAAGCCGGCGCTCACGGACCTAGCCGCCGCCGGACTGCGCTATGACGGATGGATCGCCAATGCCGACGTGCCGAAGGCGTTCGCCGCGCATCGTGTCACCGTCCACATCCCACGGCGCCCCTATCGTGAGGGTTTGCCCGGAATTCCGACGATCCGCATGTTCGAGGCGCTCGCCTGCGGCATTCCGCTGATTTCAGCACCATGGTCCGATGTCGAGCAGCTGTTCAGGCCCGGCGTCGACTTTCTGTTTGCCCACAATGGCTCGCAAATGCGGCAACACCTGCGGGCGGTATTGGCCGATGCGGATTTCGCGGCTTCCCTGGTGACTTCGGGTCTCGAGACCATCCGCTCACGGCACACCTGCTCGCACCGCGTCGACGAGTTGTTCGGCGTGCTCACGGAATGCACAGCCGAACACACCATCAACAAGACCACCGCAAAGGAAGCCGCCGCATGAAGATGGCATTCTACGGATCGAGCCTCTTGTCGTCCTACTGGAACGGTGCCGCGACTTACTATCGCGGGTTGCTGAAGGCGCTTTCCCAATTGGGCTACGAAATCACCTTCTATGAGCCCGACGTCTACGACCGGCAGAAGAACCGCGACATCGAGGCGCCTGACTGGTGCACTGTGGTCGTTTATGAAGCGACCCAGCACGCGCTGATGCAGGTCGCGGCACGCGCCGCCAGCGCCGACATCGTCGTCAAGGCGAGTGGCGTCGGTTTCGAGGACGAGGCGCTGCTGCGCGCCGTCCTCGACCACGCCCGCAGCGACGCGCTGGTGGTATTCTGGGACGTGGACGCTCCAGCAACCCTTGCCCAGTTGCGCGACGAACCGGACCATCCGCTCCATGGCGCCCTGCAAGAAATCGACCTTGTGCTGACCTATGGCGGCGGCGACCCCGTCGTCTGGGCCTACCATGCCATGGGCGCGAACGAATGCGTGCCGATCTACAATGCGCTCGATCCCCAAACGCATCACCCGGTCGCCAGCAATGCGCGTTTCGCTTGCGATCTGGCGTTCCTGGGCAACCGGCTGCCGGATCGTGAGGCACGCGTCGAAGCGTTCTTCCTCGATCCCGCAAGCCAGCTTCCGAAACAGCGTTTTCTGCTCGGCGGATCTGGCTGGGGGGACAAGCCGCTTCCCCCCAACGTCGGCTGGCTTGGTCACGTTGGCACCCGCGATCATAATGCCTTCAACGTCACACCCAAGGCAGTGCTGAACATCAGCCGCGACAGCATGGCCGTAAACGGTTTTTCACCGGCCACGCGTGTCTTCGAGGCGGCTGGCGCCGGTTCCTGCCTCATCACCGACGCATGGCTGGGCGTGGAACTGTTCCTGAAACCAGGCGAGGAGATCCTGGTGGCACGCGACGGCGGCGATGTCGCCGAGATCATGCGCTCGCTGACCTCCAGTCGTGCAAAAGCAATCGGCCAGGCCGCACTTTGCCGCGTGCTGGCCGACCATACCTACGCGCTGCGGGCGGACGTGGCCGATGCCGTCTTCAAACGTCATTTCGAGCAGGGGACCGTGGAGGCAGCGGAATGACCAAGCAATTGAACATCGTCTTTCTCGGCCTGTCGCTGTCCTCGTCCTGGGGAAACGGCCACGCCACGACGTTTCGAGGCCTGCTGAAAGGTCTGCACGAACTCGGCCACCGCGTGACCTTTCTGGAGCGCGACGTGCCGTGGTACGCCAACCACCGCGATCTGCGAGATCCGGATTTCTGCGCCTTGCGCTACTACGAAACCACTGCGGAGTTGCAACGCGACTACGCCCGGTGCCTGGAGCAGGCCGACATCGTCGTCATCGGCTCCTTCGTGCCGGAAGGGCGCGTGGTCATCGACATCGTCGCTTCATTTTGCAAGGGGCGCTTCTGCTTCTACGACATCGACACACCGGTGACCGTGGCGCAGCTTTCGGCCGATGATTGCGATTATCTGAGCTGGCGGCAGATTCCGTATTTCGATGTCTACTTCTCGTTCACCGGCGGGCCGATGCTTGGCCATCTGGTGGAGGAGTTCGGCGCGCGCCGAGCCGAACCGCTCTACTGCTCGGCCGACCCGGAACGGCATCACCGGACCGGCGATCCGATCCGCTGGGATCTCGGCTATCTCGGCACCTACAGCGCGGATCGGCAGGCAACGCTGAACGCGCTGCTGCTCGAACCCGCACGGCATATGCCGGACCGCCGTTTCGTCGTAGCGGGCTCGCAATACCCATCCGACATCACCTGGCCGGACAATGTCGAACGCATCGAACATTTGCCGCCCGCCGATCATGCCGCGTTCTACAGCCGTCAGCGCTACACGCTGAACGTCACACGCAGTTCCATGATCGCTGCCGGATGGTCGCCCAGTGTGCGCCTGTTCGAAGCGGCTGCTTGCGGCACGCCCATCATCAGCGATCGCTGGCCAGGGCTCGACAGCTTCTTTCCCGCATCGGCGATCCACACCGCCGGAGAAACGGACGCTGTCGTCGAGATCCTCTTCGGCGAGTCCGAGCGCACACGCCGGGCCATGGCCCGCCGGGCCCGCGAACGCGTCCTCGCATTCCACACCGGTGCGGCCAGGGCCCGCGAATTCGTGGCGGCGTTGACACAGCCAAGGGCGGCGGCCCTCGATTTCGACATCGGAAGCGCAGCATGACCGGCATACAGGAGAAAACGACGATGCGACAAAAAAGAAACGCGCAAAGGGCAAAGGCAGTGCTTGTTGCCGGCGGTGCGGGATTCCTCGGTTCGCATCTTTGCGAAGCATTGCTCCGCGACGGCTGGCGCGTGATCTGCGCCGACAATTTCCTGACTGGGCGCATGGAGAACATCATCTCGATCATGGACCAGCCGGGTTTCCGATTGATCGAGCAGGACATCTGCCGGCCATTGGATCTCGGCGAGCCCGTGGAGCGTATCTTCAATCTGGCATGCGCTGCCTCGCCGCCGCGTTACCAGGCCGACCCGATCCACACCACGCGAACCTGTGTGATCGGCACGCTCAACCTGCTTGAACTCGCTGCCCACAATAACGCGCGGCTGCTACAGGCCTCGACGAGCGAAGTGTATGGCGATCCGGAGCAACATCCTCAGAAGGAGGACTATGTTGGCCATGTGAACTGCACCGGCCCACGCGCCTGCTACGACGAGGGCAAGCGCACCGCCGAAACGCTTTGCTTCGACTATCTTAGAGCCGGCAAAGCCGACGTGCGCGTCGCGCGCATCTTCAACACCTACGGTCCGAGAATGGATCCGGCGGACGGCCGCATCGTCTCGAACCTGATCATGCAGGCGCTCGAGAAACGTCCTCTGACGATCTTCGGCGACGGCTTGCAGACGCGATCCTTCTGCTACGTCTCCGATCAGATTGATGGATTGAGGCGACTGATGGATATCGATCCCAATCCGGGCAAGCCGGTCAACCTGGGCAATCCCGGAGAATTCAGCATCGTGCGACTGGCGGCGTTGGTAAAGGCGATGACCGGCACCAAATCGGATCTGAGATTTCTGCCGCTGCCGCAAGACGATCCTCGGCGCAGGCAGCCCGATATTTCGCGTGCAAAAGCGCTGCTCGGCTGGACACCGAAGGTGCCCCTCAACGAAGGGCTCAAGCTGACGATCGATTATTTCGCGGCGCTCGAAGGCAGTCGCATCGGCGATCAGATGACAGGCTTTGCCAAAAGGGCGAGACCCGCATCCGGCGGGCTGCAGAACCTTCCGGCATGATGCGAGCCGGCGGTCGAATCTTTCCCGAGATCGTGCGGAACATCCGCCCAAGCTTGTGGTTTGGCGGGAGGACCCGATACGGAGGATCATCCTCATGCGACCCAAGCGACCCGCGAGAGAGATCGACCAGATGGCCGAACGTGAGACGGCTGCCTATCTGCGGCGCGCCTCGATCACCTATCTCGAGTGCTGCGTCAGCCTGATGATGACGCATCTCCAGCGGGAGGAAGTGGCCACTATTCTCGAGCAGGAAGCGGACATGTTGCGAAAGCTGGACTGATCGGAACGATCATGGCCGGCATTCGTCCAGGAACCGTATCAGTCGCATCCTATATCGGTCTGCCGTCGCGGCCAGCCTTGCTTTTTCCCGGCCATTTTCGGATTGCGCAGCCGTGCTCCAGAGCCCGAGCTGGAATGCCAAATAGCACGGTTCGAAAAAGCCGATGTGGCCGTTGTCGATGGCAAGCTTCATTCCTTGGACCAGGGTCCTCACATCGCTGTCGGATAGCCCGTACTCGACACGGGCGCCGGCAATGTCCCACTCAATCGGCTGGCAGCCGATCAAATTGTGTGCCCGGCAATGGTCGACAGCATCTGTCTTGAGCACCCTGCCGTCGGCACGAACGAGAAATTCCCACGGTTGGAGCTTGCCGTCGATTTCAACCCGCTGAAGCACATGCGCGGGAGTTTTTTTCGAGAGCCAACCGCGCAACGTCGCCGCGCGTTTTTCGCCCACGGCTTCCGACGCATTGGAAACAGCCATCTCCGCGAGTGCAAGCAATGATGCACCCGGTTCGCAAGTTCGAAGATTGACCGCACGCCAGGCCAGGTAATTTGTGAACTCCGCGATCCGTCTTTCCCTGGGCAGCGGCGCCTGATCCATCGTGGTGCCGTCAATCCACCGTTCAACCAGAAAGCCATGGCAAAGCGCGACAACTTGCGATCCGAACCCGGCTTCATACAACATCCCCGCGGCTCGTTTCTTGCGCAGTCCGGTTTCGCCGAGGCCGGCAAATTTGACGAGCCAGCGGTCACGCCCGGCGGACGCCAGGAATTTGCGCCGCTCGTTACCGCGTGGGCTCGGCGGCCAGCGCCCTTCATCGGCGTAGTGGGCGGCCCGCCACTCGCCGCCAGATAGCTCGGTCAGGCTTAATTCCGGCCTGCCGACCGCCTCGGCCACCCAGTCGCGCAACGTGGGAATTTTCGAGCTTTCGGAGAAGGTGCATTCAAACGCCGTCGCCACATGCTTCGGACAGCGCGACCATGTCTCCCGAGCCTCCCGCGACGCTTCGATGCCCGGGCCGCCTGAATGGCTGGGAAACAGGTGAATGCGGTCCGTATCGATACCCAGTTCACGCAGCCACACGATAACGGCATGCATCGAACTGCCGGACAGGCCAGGACCCTCGTCGACAACGGCGAAACGCGCCGATGGATTGTTCATCCAAGTGGCGATCGACCGCGGATCGGCGTTGATATGCCTGCGGAAGGGATGGCCGATCGGGCGAACGCTGAATGGTGCCGGCGCACCAATCGAGGCCGCCACCATAGCTGCCAGCCCGAGGCCAATGCTGCGGACGCCGATCACGCATGTGTTCGCATCGAGACCCGACTTCTGCGCCGCGTCCAAATAGCTTTCGGGATAAAGCGCATAATGCGCATAACCCTCGGCAGAGCCGGTCAGAACCTCGGCCTGGCAGTCGAGCCCGGCCAGCAGTTTGAAAAGTCCCGGGTCGATGCCACCGCCGGCGTCAAAACCGCTTCGCCACGACTTCGCCACCTCTGCCGCAAGTCCGACCAGCAACCTGGCGCCTTGCTGTTGTCGTGGCGAAAAGATGTCGATGCCGCTAGTTTCGAAATCCACATCGGCAAGCGCCTGAACCAGCTCCGACACGCTGATGAACAGTCCGACCAATGCAGCATGGCGTTGGATGCCATGAGACATCCGATCCAGGCTTTCGGCCATTTCGCTTGCTGCTTCGCGAAGCTGTTGTGCGTTCTGCGTCTGCTTGTGGTCGCCGTAGACGATCATCGATCGGTTTTCCAATGCTTGCCGTGCGGCAACGCATCGAATGCAGCTTCGATCCATGCTGTCTCACGCAATTTTTCGATGGGCGAGGAACATTCCGGCACGCTGATGGTTCGGCGCCAGGAACTTACCTTTGAACAACATAGGGTGGCGGTTCGTGGGATCGAAAAAGGTTCGTGTTGGTATCGTTGGTGTCGGCAACTGCGCATCCTCCCTCGTGCAGGGCCTCTCCTTTTACCGTCACGCGAAAAGCAACGAACCAATCCCTGGGCTGATGCATGCCGACCTCGGCGGCTACCATGTCGACGACATCGAGATTGTCTGCGCATTCGATGTCGCCAGGAGCAAAGTTGGCCTCGACGTCGCGGAAGCGATCTACGCCGCCCCCAACAACACGTTCCGCTTTGCCGACGCGTTGACAACCGGCGTTCGCGTCGAGCGCGGACCGACGCTGGACGGGATCGGCAAATATTTGCGTGACGAGATTGAAGAAGCTCCGGAGCCGGTTGCCAATGTCAGCGAGATCCTGCGCGACAGCAACGCTGACGTGCTGGTTTCCTACCTGCCGGTGGGTTCCGAGGAGGCGACCTGCTTCTATGCCGAATGCGCACTCGAGGCCGGCTGCGCCTTCGTCAATTGCATACCCGTTTTCATCGCCTCACGTCCGGAATGGCGCCGGCGCTTTGAGCAGCGAGGACTGCCGCTGGTCGGCGACGATATCAAGAGCCAGGTCGGCGCGACCATCGTGCACCGGTTGCTGGCCAATCTCTTTCGCGAACGCGGCGTGCGCATCGACCGCACCTATCAGCTGAATTTCGGCGGCAACACCGATTTTCTCAACATGCTGGAACGCGAGCGGCTGGAATCGAAGAAAATCTCGAAGACACAGTCCGTGGCCAGCCAGTTCGATGTTCCCCTGGAGCCGGGCAATATCCATGTCGGCCCGAGCGACCATGTGCCTTGGCTCACCGATCGCAAATGGGCCTATATAAGGGTGGAAGGCACGACTTTCGGCGGCGTGCCGCTCAATGCCGAACTCAAGCTGGAAGTCTGGGATTCTCCAAATTCAGCCGGCGTGGTGATCGATGCGTTACGCTGCGCCAAGCTGGCGCTCGATCGCGGCATAGCCGGTGCCCTGACCGGTCCCTGCAGTTATTTCATGAAGTCGCCTCCCGAACAGTTCACCGACGCCGAAGCGCGGCAGCGCACGCTTGCGTTCATCGCTGGCAAGGACGAGCCTTTGCTCGATGCCGCAGAATGACGACGACCTTCTTTCTGATCCGCCATGCGGCACACGACAATGTCGGCTCTTATCTTGCAGGCCGGATGGACGGCGTTTGCCTCGGCGATGCCGGCAAGGCACAGGCAGCGCAGCTTGGCGGCCGCATGGCCCGGGAGCCTATCGTCGCGATCCTGTGCAGCCCGCGTGAGCGTACGCGAGAGACGGCGCTGCCAATCGCGCTAGCCTGCGGTGTCGGGGACATCGCGATCTGCGCCGAACTCGACGAGATCGACTTCGGCGACTGGTCGGGAAAGACTTTCGATGAGCTGAATGGCGACGCCAGTTGGCGAGCGTGGAATGACCAGCGGCAGGAGGCAAGGACACCGAGTGGCGAGACCATGCAGGATGTCCAGCAACGCATTGTGTCGCTGATGGCCGGGGTCCGCGAGCGGCATCAGAACCAATGCGTCGCCCTGGTCAGCCATGCCGATGTGATCAAGGTCGCCGTCTGCACCGTCCTTGGCTTGCCGGCCGGTGACTGCTTTCGCTTCGACATCGATCCCGCCTCGATCACGACGATCGTGTCGGGGGACTGGGGGGCGAAGCTGATCCGATTGAACGAAGTTGCCTGACGAGGATTTGCCGGATGCAGATGGTCATTTTCGGTCTTACCGTCACGTCTTCATGGGGTAACGGCCATGCCACTTTATGGAGGGGACTGATCAGAGCCCTCGCCCGGCGCGGCTGGTCCATTACCTTCTTCGAACGCGACACACCCTACTATGCCGGAACGCGCGATCTCGATCATCTGGACGGCGGCAACGTCGTGCTCTACCCGGACTGGGAGGACATCCGCCGGGTCGCGGAGCAAACGATCAAACGATCGGATGTCGTGATCGTCACCTCTTATTGTCCCGACGCGGTGGACGCCTCGCGGCTGGCGCAGCAGGCAGGCCGCGGAGTGCGTGTCTTCTACGATCTGGACACTCCGGTCACGCTTGCCCGCATCGAACAAGGTGAGCGTCCACCCTATTTCGGCCCCGAGGGTCTTGCGGATTTCGATCTCGTCCTGAGTTACACAGGCGGCCCGGCGATCGACGCGCTGAAGTCGGTGCTGGGTGCGCACCACGTGGTGCCGCTCTATGGGCATGTCGATCCCGACCAACACCGGCCGGCAGCGCCGCGAGCCGATTTCAGGGCCGATTTGTCCTATCTCGGAACCTATGCGCCAGATCGCCAGGCAGCAGTCGAAAATCTGCTGGTTCGCCCAGCTGCGCGCTTGCCGGACCAGCGCTTCGTCATCGGCGGCGCACAATACCCGCAGGAATTCCCGTGGAGCGACAACATCTTCTTCGTCAGGCACCTTCCGCCGGCCGATCATCCGGCGTTTTTCTCATCCTCTCGTCTGACGCTGAATGTCACCCGCGAGGCGATGGCGCAAAAGGGCTGGTGCCCTTCAGGTCGGTTGTTTGAAGCTGCGGCATGTGGAGTGCCGATCATAACCGACACCTGGCCGGGCCTAAGCAGCTTCTTCGAACCCGGCAGCGAGATCCTGCTGGCCCACGACACCGATGACGTCGTCGCGGCGCTCGCCTTACCCGCAGGAGAACTCGATGCCATCAAAACCCGAGCGCGCGAACGGGTTCTCGACGAACACACCTCTGCCCGGCGCGCGGCGGAGCTGGACCACATTCTAAACGACGCCTTTCAAAGATCTCCCGGCGAACCGATGATGGAAGCAGTCTGATGTTGGGCATCGTGCCCGCTGCCGGGCGCGGCAGCCGCATTCAGCCGCTCGGCTTCTCCAAAGAGCTGCTGCCGGTCGGCAGTCGGATCGATGGGCAGACCGAGCGTCCCTGCGCCGTGAGCGAGTATCTGGTGCGGCGGATGGTGCGCGCCGGCGTCGACAAGATCTGCTTCATCATTGGATCGGGCAAATCCGACATCCTCGAATATTACGCCGCCGGCTATGGTGACGCCGCGGCTCTCTTCGTGGTGCAGCCCAATCCGGTTGGGCTTTGCGATGCGATTTTTCGGGCAGCTCCTCTCGTCGCGCCCAATGAGGTCGTCCTGGTCGGCCTTCCCGACACGATCTGGTTTCCCGAGGATGGCTTCTGTCATTTGCCTGACGATCAGCTTTCATTTCTGCTCTTCCCGGTGGATCGTCCGGAATTCTTCGACGCCGTCATTGTCGATGACCACGAGCGCGTGATCGAAATCCAGGTCAAGCAACAGGATGCCGGCACGAACTGGGTTTGGGGTGCGTTCAAGATGCCGGGCCAGATTCTGCATCAGCTTGCGGCACTCTGGCGCGAGCGGGAATGCCGTGACGAATATATCGGCACGTTGGTCAACGCCTACCTTGCGGCCGGAGGTCAAGCCTCCGGCGTCAAGGCTGGGTCCGCCTATGTCGATGTCGGCACGTTCAATGGCTATCGCACGGCTCTGCGGCTGCTCGAGGACGGCGCCGCACCCGTCCATCACCAAACCGCCACGATTATGCCAGGTGCCCGTTCGCATGTGCCTGTCGTTCCCGGCGAAGGAGCCTGATCATGCTGCATTCCCATGCCGAAATCCGCCGCCGTATCGATGCTCTCGGCCCATGGTTCCACAACATGGAACTGGCGGGTGTCGAAACCGCTCCCAACCATTTTCTCGGCAATTATCCGCTGATCAAATGGCGCAAATTCGCCGAGGCCATTCCCGCGGATCTGACAGGCAAGACGGTGTTGGATATCGGCTGCAATGCCGGTTTCTATTCCATCGAGATGAAACGGCGAGGTGCTGCCCGTGTCCTCGGCATCGATTTCGATGAGGCCTATCTGGCGCAGGCCCGCTTTGCCGCCGAGATCGCCAATTGCGAAATCGAATTCCAGAAACTTTCGGTCTACGATGTCGGCGCCCTGCGCGAAACATTCGATATCGTGCTGTTCATGGGGGTGCTTTATCACTTGCGCCACCCCTTGCTCGCGCTCGACCTTATCCGTGAGCATGTCGCCGGTGACCTGATGATCTTCCAGTCCATGCAGCGCGGCAGCACAGATCTGCCCGAGATGGAAGAGAACTATCATTTCTGGACGCATGACCTGTTCGACCGGCCGGAATTTCCCAAGCTCCATTTCATCGAGCACCGCTATGCCGATGACCCGACCAACTGGTGGATTCCCAACCGCGCCTGCACCGAAGCGATGCTGCGCAGCGCCGGATTTGAAATCGTCCTGCATCCGGAGCAGGAGGTCTATTTCTGCCGCGCCGCCGGCGACCCGGCCAGTGGCGGTCCCGTCTACCCCTCGAAAGGACAGCGCCATGATTGAAGCCGCGATGATCTGGAACGAGCCCAACAACAAATCGCATTGGGACCCGGAACTCGACCCTGATTGGAGCCGCTTTGCCAGGATGGCGATCCTGTCGGCGGACGCAATCGCATCTGAAAACCCGGCTTTGACCAAAGTGCTCGGCGGCATCTCGCCGATAGATCCGGGGTTCATCACCCGCATGAAGGAATTCGGCGTGCTGGATCATGTAGATGCCGTCGCCGTGCACGGCTTTCCCCTCGACTGGAATCTGTGGCAGATCCAGGAATGGCCGCAGAAGATCGGCGAGATCGCGACCGTCACCGACCTTCCCATCTGGGTCAGCGAAGTCGGCGTATCGACCTTCGGCGCCGAGGAAATCCAAGTCTGGGGGCTCAAGCGCACAGCTGAATTGCTGCTCGGCAATGCGCCACGCATCCAGTGGTACAGCCTCTATGATCTTCCGCGTGAATGGGAAGCAACGACGCGGCACCGCGAAGCCGAGGGCTCGTCTTATTACCGGCATTTCCATATGGGGCTGCTGCGCCAGGACGGCACGCCAAAGCCCGCGCTGGAGGAATTCCTGCGCCATGCACCTGCAATGGGCCTGGTGCAGTGGTTTCATTTCGAAGACCCGCGGCTGGACGATGCCGTCGCCTGGATGAAGCGGCTGGGTGTCACCAATATGCGTACCGGGCTTTCCTGGGCGGACAGCTTTCGGCCGAATGCGCTGGACTGGTTCGACCGGCAGATGGAAGCACTCGCCGATTTCGATGTGACGGTCACCTTCTGCTTCACACCTCAGCACCGCGGAATGATGCCCCACCACACCAGCCCCCCCCTGGTGCCGGAGGAGTTCGCGGAATTCTGTTCAACCATGATCCGCCGCTATGCGCCTGGCATGACATCCGCCTCGCTCCCCACGCAGCGGGCCTCGGCCGCGTGAAATGTCATGGTGCCTATGCATCAGATGCCGGGCTCCGCGACGCCGTTGACAGGTGGAGATGCGGCGCAGGGCAACGAGACCCGACCGGCCGCGACGCTCACCGTCCTCAATGTCGCCTACCCTCTCGCACCCGTCGGCCCCGACGCTGTCGGCGGTGCCGAACAGGTTCTGTCGATGCTCGATCGGGCACTGGTTCAGGCCGGTCATCGATCTATCGTCATTGGCTGCCGAGGCTCCAGAACGAGCGGCACGCTTGTGGAAATACCGGCCGAAAACGGCGTACTCGACGAGGCGGCGAAGAGCCGCGCCCAACAGGCCCATCGCGACGCGATCGCGGCTGCCCGCGCCCGATGGCCCATCGACGTGGTTCATCTGCACGGCATTGATTTCGACGCTTATCTGCCCGACGATGGTCCGACCTTGGTGACCCTCCACCTGCCATTGGATTGGTATCCGGCCGCGGCATTGCGCCCGACGCGCGGTGACCTCTGGCTCCATGCGGTCTCGCCCAGCCAGCAGAAAACCGCGCCATCAGGCGCCAGGCTGGCGGCGCCGATTCCAAACGGCGTTGACATCGAAGCACTGACCCTGCTGCAGCCGAAGCGCGACTTTGCCCTTGTTCTAAGCCGGGTTTGCCCGGAAAAGGGCGTCCACCTGGCGCTCGACGCAGCCAAACAGGCAGATGTGCCGCTGGTCATCGGCGGCAAGGTCTATCCCTATGAAACGCATACGCGGTACTTTCGCGATGAGGTCCAATCTCGCCTCGATGGCCGCCGCCGCTTCCTTGGCCCGCTCGGCTTCACCGCCAAGCGACGCATTCTCAACGCAGCGCGCTGTCTGGTCATTCCGAGCCTCGTAGCCGAGACCAGCTCGCTTGTGGCCATGGAGGCCCTCGCCTGCGGTACCCCGGTGGTCGCCTTTCCAAATGGTGCGCTTCCCGATGTCATAGAGCACGGCAGGACGGGCTTTCTCGTCGACACGGTCGATGAGATGGCCCAAGCCATTCTTGCGGCGTCCAGCTTGGATGCCGAGACATGCAGGGCCGAAGCGCGACGGCGGTTTTCGCTGGAACGGATGATCTCGTCTTACATGGACGCCTATCAGGCGCTGGCACAGCTTGGCAGTGGTCGCCGGCGCTTCGCCGCGGTGCCGTGAGTAAAGCTGTGCTGCGCAGCGAAATCATCGGTGACCTCGCACAATTCGACGCCTTGACGCCGCACTGGTGGAAACTGTGGCAGCAGAGTCCCTCGGCGACGCCGTTTCAATCTCCCGCCTGGCTGGTGCCGTGGTGGCACGCATTCGCACCCGGTGAACTGGCGACGGTCGCGGTATGGCGCGGCGGCGATCTGGTCGGGCTGGCGCCGCTCTATCTCGAGCATGGGACCGCCGGTTCGAAGCTGCTTCCGGTCGGCATTTCGCTCAGCGACTACCTGGACATTCTGGCTGTCCCTGGGATCGAAGCCGAGGTCGTCGCCATTGTCGCCGAGTCGATCCTCTCGATCGGGTGGGTGCAATGGATCTTGTCGGACTTGCCGCAGGACAGCGTCGCCCTTGCGATGACGCATCCCGAGATGGATTGGCCGACCGCCCACGCCGCCTGCCCCGTGCTCGCCCTCGCCGGCGACGAAACGCTTGCAGGCTGCGTCCCCGCAAGACGCAGACGCCAGTTGCGTCGGGCGCGTCAAGCCGCATCAAGATGCGGCCGGATCGCGATGTCGTCGGCGAGCGGCAGTCCGCAAACCTTCCTCGATCAGTTGATCCGCCTGCACAATATGCGCTGGGCCGAACAAGGAGGCGGTGTGTTGGCCAACGCCGCCGTCGAGCAATTCCATCGGCTCTCACTTCCCGTGCTCGATGCTCACGGTCTGGTGCGATGCTGGCTGTTCGCGATCGATGGCGGGACCGTCGGCGCCTATTACGGATTTCACCACCGCGGCCGTGCCTATGCTTACCTCGGTGGCTTCGACCCTGCTTATGCCGAGGAGAGCCCAGGCGCGATCCTGATTGGCCACGCAATCGCGGAAGCGATCCGCGAAGATGCCCGCGAGTTCGATTTCCTGCGCGGCCAGGAGGCCTATAAATATGGCTGGGGCGCCGTCGACAGGTGGACGATGCGCAGGGTCTGGACGCGGAGTTGATGCATGAGTGTAACCGCACCGAAAGCCGCCCGGCGCCTGACATCGGTCAGGCTGGCGGTTGAAGACTGCGTGGCCGATGGCATTTGCGCCGAAGGCGTTCTCGTCAGACTGGCGCTCCACCTGCCGCCCACAATTGGAGCGGCGGAATTGGCGGAGGTCGTGCTGAAGGTCCAGCCGGCGGATGCCGGCGACGCAGCAAGGCTGCGAAAGGTCGCCGGACTGCTGCGCTGCAAGCCAGACGTCTTCGCCATGTTGCAGGCAGCGGGTGGCGCCGTTCGGCATGAGCGCAATGAGGATGAGACGAATGTCGCTGTCGTCAGGCGGCTGGCCTCCAGCTTCGATGCCGCGGCAGCGATTTCGGGAGCCGCGAGTGTCCAACTGGCATCCCTCGGCGATGAGGCAAGGCTCACAGCCACGACCAACGAAATCGTTGCATGGCTGGAAGCGCGAGAATTCACCGGAAGGGAACGGAGCATCCTCGACATCGGTTGCGGCATCGGCCGTTTCGAGCGTGCGCTGTGCAAATCCTTCAAGCGGATGGTCGGCATCGACATATCGCCGCGGATGATCTCCATCGCCTCCGAGCAATGCGCCGCACTCGGCAATGTCGAGTTGCGACAAACCTCCGGTCTCGATCTGTCCGAATTCGCCGATGCCTGTTTCGATTGCGTGCTGGCGGTGGACAGCTTTCCCTATCTGGTTCTGGCCGGCATGGCTGATCGGCATTTCGACGAAATTGCGCGCGTTCTGAAACGGCCGGGCTGGCTCGCCTTGCTGAACTATTCCTATCGCGGATCACTTCTCTCAGACCGCGATGATATCGGCCGTCTGGCGCAAACTCATCAATTGCGGGTCCTCATCGACGGCGAGAAGCCGTTTCGGTCGTGGGATGGCGACGCCTTTCTGCTCGCTGGGTGAAGCGGAACATTACAGCCCGATGCCAGTTCGGACGTCGAACAACGGGCACCGACGAGTGTCCCCGATTCGAAGGAGGATATCATGGCATCCGGCGGTAAAAAACATTTCGGCCGCAGCAGCCGGGCAAGAGTGCCGGCGCCGGCGCGGTGACCTCCCCGGAGAAGGACGAGATCGAAGAAACCGCGGTCTTGTCGAATCGCGACAAGAAGCAGCATGGCCAGGAGCGCGGGCAGGACGGCAATCGGATCAAGTCCGATCAATATCCGGGTGACGCCGCTGACCGATTGCCTGAGGACTGAACGCCACCGCAGCGCGTCCATGGCCCGCGGCGACGAAGGAGCTGCAAGGAAATAAACCTGTGCAAGGGGCCGCTGGTGAGCTTCTTGGCGGTGGACACCGCCTTGTAATGCAAGGCGCTTGCCACCACACTAGGATCAAGGGACCGCTATCAAGAGAATGTGATGTCTCGTTCGAGCGACGATACCGCGGATCCGCATGTCGAGATGGCTGTGGATCAGGAGATTGCTTCCCTGCTGGCCGCCATAGAGCAGGAAAAAATTCCAGACCGCCTGACCAAGCTGGCGATCGAATTGCAAAACGCGCTCGTCGAGAAACGTCGACGCGACGTGAAGAACTGACTATCTGCGGCCGTCGACCTCGACATCAAGCTGACCATCCGAAAGCTGGTTTCTTCTCTCCATCAATGTCTCCAGCGAACTCTCTCCAAGGAATTCAAGGATGTTGGCGCGCGCACGGTTCAGGCGGCTTTTGACCGTCCCGACCGCGCAACCGCATATGTCGGCGGTTTCCTCGTAGCTCACTCCCAAAACGCCGATCAGCATCAGGACTTCGCGTTGGTGTTCAGGCAGCCTTTGAATGGCGCCGTGAACTTCCCTGCTCTGAACGGTCCATTCCTGGGTGGCTTCCGAAATCGGTCTCGAAGACGCGCAATCGAGCAGTCCTGGCGCCTCCCGGGCAGCGATCTTGACCCGGGTGTAATAAGTGTTGCGCATGATGGTGAAGAGCCACGACTTCATGCGCGTACCGGGTTCGAACTTGTCGATGTTGGCGAGACCCTTGGTCAGTGTCTCCTGCACGAGATCGTCGGCGTCGTCAGGGACGCGGCAGAAGGTGCGCGCGAATGCCCGCAGGGCAGGTATCAGGTCAACGATGGAAACTTCATTGGTTTCCTGGTCGGCCAAAAGGCAGCCTCCGGATGACAATGGTCCAGCTCCCAGAAGAAAGAGTGTGTGAACGCAGCCCCAGCTAAATGCATGGAAGTTTGGTTCGTTCCTCGTGCTGGAGACAACTCTTCATAAATTCTGCGCAGGCGGAGATATCTGTCATCCGATCGGCGCGCACCATCGCCGCAGCAGTCACGGCTCCTCCGACAGCGGTGTCTCCACAGCGTCCATTTTTTACGGGAACAAAGCCGCTCACCGGCAGTTTGATGGCTTGACCACTTCAACCTTCCGGTATCGATCGAGGACCTGTCATGGCCAAATCCGCTCGCCCCTCCGCTCGCCAATCGGCAAGTGGACTGGATCAGAATAGCGCGCGCGGAAATGGCGGCGAGTTGCACCAGATCGCGGGGGACGAAACGCCTGCCCTTACGACGGCGCTCGGAACGCCTGTCTCCGACGACCAAAACACATTGCGGATCGGTGAGCGCGGACCATCGCTGATCGAGGACTTTCACTTTCGCGAGAAGATTTTCCACTTCGACCACGAACGCATCCCGGAAAGGGTCGTTCATGCCCGCGGCTACGGTGCGCATGGTTTTTTCGAGACCTACGAGTCACTTGCCAAATACACACGTGCCGACATTTTCCAGCGAGTTGGTGAGAAGACGCCGGCATTCGTTCGTTTCTCGACGGTTGCCGGCAACAAGGGCTCGTTCGATCTCGCCCGCGACGTGCGCGGCTTCGCGGTCAAGCTCTACACCAAGGAAGGCAATTGGGACCTGGTCGGCAACAACATCCCGGTCTTCTTCATCCAGGACGCCATCAAGTTTCCCGATCTGATCCACGCTGCCAAACAGGAGCCCGACCGTGCCTTTCCGCAGGCACAGACGGCGCACGACAATTTCTGGGACTTTATCAGCCTGATGCCGGAATCGATGCACATGGTGATGTGGATCATGTCGGATCGCGCGATCCCGCGTTCCTTCCGCTTCATGCAAGGCTTTGGTGTGCACACGTTCCGCCTCGTCAACGCGAAGGACGAATCCACCTTCGTCAAGTTCATCTGGAAACCCAAGCTCGGCATGCAATCGGTGGTCTGGAACGAGGCGGTCAAGATCAATGGCGCCGATCCCGACTTCCATCGCCGCGATCTGTGGGAGGCCATACAGGCCGGCAATTTCCCGGAATGGGAGTTGACGGTGCAACTGTTCGATCAGGCGTTTGCCGACAGTTTCGACTTCGATATCCTGGATGCAACGAAGATCATTCCCGAAGAGGTCCTCGAACCAATTCCGGTCGGTCGGCTGGTGCTCGACCGGATGCCGGATAATTTCTTCGCCGAGACCGAGCAGGTGGCGTTCATGACGCAGAATGTGCCGCCCGGAATCGATTTCTCCAACGATCCGCTTCTGCAAGGCCGCAACTTCTCTTATCTCGATACCCAATTGAAACGGCTGGGCAGCCCGAACTTTACCCATCTGCCGATCAATGCGCCGAAGTGCCCGTTCGCCCATTTTCAACAGGACGGGCACATGGCCATGCGCAACCCGGCCGGTCGCGCCAATTATGAGCCGAACTCATGGGGACTGGGACCGCGCGAGGATCCGCAGCGGGGCTTCCGTTCTTTCGCCGATGCCGAAGAAGGGCAGAAAGTACGTCTGCGCGCGGAGAGCTTCGCCGATCACTACAGCCAGGCCCGGCAATTCTTCAACAGCCAGACACCACCGGAGCAGCGTCACATCGCGATGGCGCTGACCTTTGAACTGAGCAAGGTCCAGGCACCGGCGATCCGCGATCGGATGGTTTCGCATTTGTTGAACATCGATGAAACGCTGGCGACCACCGTAGCCGACAAGCTCGGCATCCGTGACATGCCCGAACCTGCCGAAGCCGCCGTTCCGCCGCGCGACGACTTGCCGCCGTCGCCGGCGCTCAGCATCATCCAAAACGGGCCCGACAGTTTCGAAGGCCGCAAAGTCGGTGTCATGCTCAGCGATGGAGCCGATGTCGCGCTGTTCGAGGAACTTCGTTCCGCCATCGAAGCGGAAGGCGCGGTGATGGAGGTGATTGCGCCCAAGGTGGGCGGCGTCGAAGCCGCCGACGGTACTCACATCGAGGCAAGGCACATGATCGACGGCGGTCCATCCGTATTGTTCGACGCGGTGGTGCTGCTCCTCTCCGAGGCGGGAGCCGAGCTGCTGCTCAAGGAGGCCGCTGCGAAGGATTTCGTGTCTGATGCGTTTGCGCACTGCAAGTTCATCGGCTTCACCACAGGGGCCGAGCCGCTCCTGATCAAAGCAGGCGTCGCTCCCGATGCCGATGAGGGGTTGACGCGGCTGGATTCGGCGGCTTCGGTAACTGCGTTTGTGCAGTCATGCCGCAAACTGCGGCTCTGGGCGCGGGAGGCGGCTGTCAAGCTTTGATGCGATGGCGCCAGCTGTTTCGTTGGCGTGTGCGCGGGCCTTGGTTGCCGCCAAACCAGCCGGCACCGCGATCTACGAGCGGCCTCCCTTGCTGGACGCTTGTTGCCGCTGCTTTTCCAGGATCTCGTCGGTCCCGACCAGCTTCTTTGCTCCGCCTGAAATGGTCGTGGACACCACCGAGGGTGGATCGCTCGCCGGAAAGGAATCCTCCAACCCCGCCTGCAGTTGGTCCTCGAGCGTCTGTGGTTCTTCGGAACGGCCGGGCGTTCTGCGCGTGTCTATCTTCTCAAGTGCCTGTTTCTTTTTTGGCGAATCGTTGGCGTTCCGGACCAGGGCGTAAAGCTGCTCGATCGCGAATTCCTTGATCGATTCGAAATCGGCCCGATCGTCCTTTGCTGCCTCGATTTGATCAACCATGGCTTTCTCGAAGCGGTCGAGGCTGTCGGCTCCGCAGGCATGGGAAAGGCGCAACAAGGCCTCGTTCAGCATCAACGGAGCGAAATGTGCTGAAGCTTCAAGCCTGAGTTGCCTTAAACGATCCGGAGTGGCGGCCTGCAACTTTGACATGGACAACCTCATTTCTCCCACAAACGTCTCAACGACATTTGACCGCCGATGTTCCACCATGCCTGAACATCCTTCCCACCCGGCGAGCTACAGGAACCAGCTTGCTACCAACCCCGCCGACGCCGCAAGAATCGCCAGGATCGTCACCCCACCCAGGATGTTCGTGCTTGTGCTGTTGACCTTGTCACCCATGATCTTGCGGTTGTTGGTCATGATGAGAAGGAGAAGCAGCAGCGGGGGCGTTGAAAATCCTTGCACGATGCCGGACCAGACCAGAGCTTTCATCGGGTTGAAGCCGAAGAAATTGAGGCCCACCGCCACCAGCGTTATGACCCCGATCACGATGTAGAATTTGGGAGCCTGCCGGGGTTTGGCATGCAAGCTATTCTTCCATCCCATCGCCTGAGCGAAATCGAAAGCGGCGCCAGCGGTCATGATCGGCACGGCCAGAAAGCCGACGCCAATTATACCGGCCGCAAAGAGAATGCCGGCAGCGTCTCCGGCAAGCGGCCGCAGCGCTTCGGCCGCCTGTGCCGCTGTCTCGATCTGCGTCTGCCCGGCCTTGTAGAGCGTCGACCCTGTCGAAAGGATGATGAAATACATGATCAGATTGGAAAACGTCATGCCGATTAGGATATCGCGGCGGGATCGGCGCAGCTCGCCCTCGGTGGCGCCTTTGCGCTCTTCGAGGCTCGTTCGACCCTTGGCGATCTCCTCCTCCACCTCCTGATTGGACTGCCACGTGTAAAGGTATGCGGAGAGCGTGGTCCCGACGATGGCGACGAGGATGGACAGGTATTCGCGGCTGAACTCGATTTTTGGCAATAGCGTGCCACGCAGAACGGAGGCGGCATCCGGTTTGGCAAGCACCGCGGAGACCACATAGGCAAGCAGAGCCAGAGCCAGCCACCGGAACACATTTCGGATCAATTTATACGATCCGAACACCTGCAGGGCAAAAATGACGACCGCAACGACAATGACGACCAAGGGAGCAGGCAGAGGAACGAACAGCACGATGGCCGCCGACATGGCGCCAAGGTCGGCGGCTGCCTCGATCGTGTTGCCAATCAGTACGCCCACCAGCACAGACCATAGCAGCCAACGCGGATAGAAGTCCGATATGACCTTGAAGAGCCCGCGACCCGAAACCTGGCCAAGTTTGGATGAAAGGTAGACGACGAGATACATCATCGGCAGCGTGACAGGTGCCGTCCACAGCAGGTCGGGGCCGAACCGGGCTCCGGCGCTCGCGTAGGTACCGATGGCCGAGCAGTCGTCATCGGCCGCGCCGGTGATCAAACCAAGCCCGAGAGCCCGAACGACGCCACCTTTTTTTTGCTCGCTTGCCCTTTGGCCCTCTTCAGGTGGCTTGTTCATTGAAGCGCGTCTTTACCGGGGCCACGCAAGAAATCATGACGAACATTCCAATCGGATGCCGATGAAGCAGCCGTTTCAAGCTGCATTGAGATCAAGTTCGAACCTCTGGTCAGGCTTTTTGTTCCTGGACACAGTCCCGGCCCGCGACGGCGTTTCATCCCATGCGGGTTCTTTCGGCGGAGCCGAACATCCAAGCGAATGCTCCGTCCCCTGAAGAAGAGAATGCTTGTCTCGAAGCCTGTCATTCAGGCGACTTCTTTGAAGGAATGTCCAGCGGCGCCAAAGTCGAGTGTGGGGCCCGGCTGTTCATCCGCTTCGTCAGCGGCTCGTACCGCCGCCGATCACCATCCGCACGCCGAGGCCGATGATGAGACAGCCGGCGAGCCGCTGCTGCCAAAGCCTTGCGCGAGGGTGCCGCATGACCCATGCGCCGGCCGCGCCCGATGCCAAGGCGTAGGCTCCCAGCACCAGCACACCGGTTATCTTCTGTGTTGCGCCAAGCAGCACCAGCTGCAACGTGACGGAGCCCCTATGCGGATCGACAAATTGCGGCAGGAACGCAACCATAAACATCAAAGGCCAGGGATTGCTCAGATTGGCGATCATTCCTTCCCGGGCGGCGGCGAGCGGCCGCAGGGCCTTGAGGTCACCCGTGGGAATGGTTGCCGAGGATGAAAGCAGCAGCCGGACACCCAGCCACACGATGTAGGCCGCCCCGGCCCATCGAAGCAGATTGAACGCCAGGGGCGAGGCGTGGACAAGCGAGGACAGGCCGAATGCAATCAGCGGAAGCTGCACAAGTCCGGCGCCCAGCGTCATGCCGAGCACCGTGAACAGCGCCACGCCGCGCCCCTGTCCGATGCCGCGGGCCATCACCAGCATGCTGTCGGGGCCTGGCGGCATCTGCATCAGAATGACGGTTCCGACAAAAGCTATCCACAATGAGGGATCGATGGGACATCTCCGCTCGCGTTGCCGATGACATCAAAGCGGCCAGCCGTCATCCGGGTTCCGCGGCAAACGAAAATGTCCCATCGCGAAGAACCAGGCAGAACCGTCAGATGGAACGCGGTGCCAGTCCTGGAAGTTGAAAAGCCGGAGCCGTTCCTGAACCGGTTTTGGAGGCCTGACCCGTGCATGAACCGATAAACGCCTTCCCGCTCCCGCTGGACACTCCTCCGATGGAGGCCAGGCTTGCCGATGAAATCCCCAGAGACGGGAACCGCTGGCAGTACGAGCCCAAATGGGATGGATTTCGCTGCCTGGCTTTCAAGAGCGACAACGCCGTTGACCTGCGCGCCAAATCCGGCAAGCCGCTCGGCCGCTATTTTCCAGAAATCACGGAGATTTTGCGTGACCTCAAGCGCGGGCACTTCGTCATCGACGGCGAGATTGTCATTGAGGTTGACGGTGAGCTTTCCTTCGAAGCGCTGCAGATGCGCCTTCACCCCGCACAAAGCAGAATCCGCAAACTGAGTTCGCAGACGCCTGCCAGTCTGATCCTCTTCGACATGCTTGCCAGGCCGGGCGGCGAGGTCATCACGGGCAAACCACTTGTCGAAAGGCGGCGAGCGATCGAGGACTTCGCGACCTCCTCGAACAGTCCAGATCTTCGCCTGTCGAAGTGCGCTTATGATGCAGCCACGGCGGCTCGATGGCTAAACGGCGCTGGCCATGCATCGACCGACGGCATCGTGGCCAAAGTGCTCGATGAGCATTATCTCTGCGGCGAACGTGCGATGGTGAAGGTAAAGCCGAGGCGCACCGCCGATTGCGTTGTCGGCGGTTTCCGCTATCTCGCGGACAGTCGTGAGGTCGGCTCGCTGCTCCTCGGCCTCTACAATGAGGACGGCAAGCTCGATCACGTCGGCTTCACGTCGACCATCGCCAGGACCGACAGAGGAGCGCTCACGCGCCGGCTGGAAGGGCTGCGGTCAGAGCCCGGATTCACCGGCAAGGCGCCCGGCGGCCCGAGCCGCTGGAGCACGGAGCGCAGCGGACAATGGGAACCCCTGGAACCTGAACTGGTGGTGGAGGTCCGCTTCGACCACGTTACCGGCAACCGGTTTCGCCACGGCACCAAACTGCTGCGCTGGCGCCCCGACAAGGCGCCACGGCAATGCACGTTCGAGCAGATCGAATAGACCGCTCCGGGGAGATCGCTTCCAGAAACCTGTCACGATTTATTGTGACGAAGGAACCAACTCGGGATTCACCGGTTCGGACACCATCCGCCGGAGCTACCCTGACATGCCAAATGCAGCAGAAATTCTCATCGATACGCTCGTCGCCTGGGACGTGGAGGTGGTGTTCGGCTTGCCGGGAGACGGCATAAACGGCGTCATGGAAGCGTTGCGGACGCGGCGCGACAAGATTGCCTTCGTTCAGGTCCGGCATGAAGAATCGGCTGCCTTCATGGCATGTGCGCGTATGCCAAGTGGACAGGAAAGCTGGGCGTGTGCCTTGCGACGTCCGGTCCCGGCGGAACACATCTTCTGACCGGCCTCTATGACGCCAAGCTCGACCAGGCTCCGGTGCTGGCGATTACGGGCATGCAGTTCCATGATCTGATCGAGACGTTCACGCAACAGGATGTCGATCTGACGCGCGTGTTCAATGATGTCTCCGTTTATAACGCCCATGTTGCCGATGCCGCGCATATGGAAAACGTCGCCAGCCTTGCCTGCCGAACCGCGCTGGCGCGCAAGGGCGTCGCACATCTTTCGATTGCCAGCGACATCCAGGAGCAGGAGCGCGATCCGTCGAAGCGCTCCAAGCGCAATCGCCCGGCGCACACGCCGCAGGATATGTTCGCCGCTCACAGCGTACCGCTGGACGTTGAGCTCGACAAAGCCGCCGCCATTCTCAATGACGCTTCGCGGGTTGCGATCCTGGCCGGACGCGGCGCCATCGGCGCGGCCGCCGAACTCGAACACACGGCGCGCCTGTTGCAGGCGCCTGTCGCGAAGGCCTTGCTGGGCAAGGCGGTGCTGCCGGACGACCATCCTTACACCACCGGCGGGATCGGCATTCTTGGAACCCTGGCTTCGCAAGAGGCGATGGAGAGCTGTGACGCGGTGCTGATTGTCGGTTCGACCTTTCCCTATATCGAATACTACCCGCAGCCCGGGCAGGCCCGTGGCGTCCAGATCGACTGCGATGCGCAGCGGATCGGCTTGCGCTTTCCAGTCGAGGCCGGCCTTGTCGGCGACGCGGCCGAGACATTGCGCGCGCTGAACCAACGTCTGACGCAGAAGCCCTCCGATGAGTTCCTGCACCGTTCCCAGGAGACCATGAGAAAATGGCGCGAGATGATGCGGCAGTCGGAAGACATGCAGGCGCACCCTTGAAGCCACAGGCGATTGCCCGGGCGTTCGGACGACGGTTGGCTGACGACACGGTGCTGGCCACGGATTCCGGTCAGAACACGGAACTGGCCGCCCGCCATGTCGATCTTCGCAGCGGCCAGGCATTTGGGGTGTCCGGATCGCTGGCGTCGATGGCTTGCGGTCTCGCCTACGCCATCGCTGCCGGCATAGCATTCCCCGGTCGCCCGATTGCCGCCATCGTCGGCGATGGCGGCTTTGCCATGCAGCTCGGCGAATTCTCGACGGCGGTGCGCTACAAGATCCCGCTGAAGGTTCTGGTGATCAAGAACAACATGCTCAATCAGATCGCCTGGGAGCAGATGATGTTTCTGGGGAATCCGCAATTCGGTTGCGAATTGCAGCCGATCGATTTTGCCATGGCGGCGGAAGCAATGGGCGCAAAGGGTTTTCGCATCGAGCGGGCCGATCAGATTGAGACGGTTCTCGACCAGGCTTTTGCCACGGAAGGCCCGGTCGTGATCGAAGCGCTGGTAGATGCCTATGAGCCGCTGATGCCGCCCAAAATGCCGGCAGACTACGCCAAGAACTTCCGCCAGGCCCTGCCGCGGACACCGGGACACGAACGCATAGAAGAAAATATCGCCCGGGAGCCGGCGAAATCGATGATGGACGCCTAACGCAGAGAGGGCAACGAAGCAGACATGACCGAAGTCGTCGAGAAGATGCAAACGGCCGAAACAGCCCAATTTGGCCTTATCCGTCCTTGACCCGCAACAGCACCCCCGGCGCGGCCACGCCCGAGGATGTCGTCATGACCATCCTTGAAGGCGTCAAAGCTGGTGAGGTGGCCGGGCGTCAATCGATGGCGGCCTTCGGCGGCTGGCTGGACGATGGCCAGGTGGCAGCTCTTGCAAATTACGTCACCGCGCGGTTCGGAAATCCCGACCTCAGCGTCACCGCGGCCGATGTACGCCAGATGCGGGCAGGAACGACAACCAGCCAGACAATCATGATTCTGGCGGCTCAATCACTTGTAGCGGGCGCCGCCGTGTTGATGCTTGGCCTGCTGCTTTTGCTGGCAAGACGCCTGCGTCGTGGGGCGACTTCAGCGCGCCTCATGTTCGCGCATAGAGATAGGCGGTAATGTCGCGCGCCTCTTGGGGCGACAGATTTGTATTGGGCATGGCCGCCTTCGGGTCAACGTCCCGCGCCCTGCTGATCCGGCGCATCATCGCATCCGGGGTGGCTCGCGACGCCCCGATATATCCTCTTTCGACGACGCCTTGCAGGGACGGACCGACGGTGCCATGGGCGCCGGGTACCCCCGGGATTTCGTGACATCCGCCACAGCCGTTGCGGATCATTGCCGGGACGGCCCGGTCAGGGTCGCCACCGATGGCCTGTGCAATGGTGGTTTCCCGGAGATTGTCGCCGCGGACCAAGTTGACGGCGCAAACTACCGGAATAATGACGATTGCCGCGGATACGCCTGCCACCCAGGGCAGCGCGGATGGCATCAGCCTGACGGGTTGTCGGCTCATCCGCGCATGCCATCGCAGTCGCAAAACGCGGCCCGATCGCAGCCCCAGGGAAAGGAGCAATGTCCGGCAGCGCTCCGAGGCACCAATCTATTTGTTGCAGTTCTGCACATTCGACGTTGTCGTGCCGGAAGCGGTGTTTGTGTCGGTATCATTGCCCGCGGCGTCCTTGCAGCGGTCGCTCATGCCGTTCGGGGTGGTTGTCGAATTTGTTGCGTTCGGGTCAACGGGGGTTGTCGAAGTACCGGAACCGGTGCCGGCGGTACCATTGGCATCATTCGTGGTTCCGGGCGTCGTGCCCGAACCGCTGTTGGAGCTTGAACCGTTCGACTGCGCGATCGCCGATGTGGCCAATGCGAGCGCGAGCGCAGCGGCGGAGAGAAGTTTGACAATCATGGTGGATCTCCTGTTTGTGTACCGCCACCAAACCAATCCTTTGCTGATATGTTCCCGGCGAAATTGTGTTCAGCGAAATTCCTGTGAAACGGTTTCAGCTACCGCAGACTGTTAGCCGCGCGACGGCAGTCAATATAAGCGCGCCGCTTGTCGCGCCGTCGGGCCGCGGAAACAGCGCCAGCCGCATGTCCTCGCCAAACACATCGTCGCTCACTGGTGGCCGCTGCAAGCGCCCTCAAACGCCCGATCATCCCTGGATCGTGCAGGAAACAGCTCAATCATCGCGACGAAAATCACACCAACGGGCCGAACACGAATGTAGCAAGCAGAACAAGGAAAATTACAGCGATAACTGCGATCGCCCACATGACAATCCTTCTTGTCCCCCGTTGCTCTTGCTTGCGAGAGATATCTTCTGACACAGTGCGAAATCCTTGCTGCAAAATTCAACTGACAAGACTCGGCGCCTGCATGGCCCGGACCTGCCGAACTGTTGCGGCCGCGTCTTGGAGTTGGCCGCAGCCGGGGCTCACACGCCTACCAGCCCTGCCGACCGTACCAGTCATCGATATCGCGCCGCACACGGTCCTTTTCGAGGCCGTAACGCTCCTGGATCTTGCCTTCGAGTTGATCGCGCTTGCCGGCGATGCGGTCAAGGTCATCATCCGTGAGTTTACCCCACTGCTCCTTGACCTTGCCTTTCACCTGTTTCCAGTTTCCTTCCACGCGGTTCCAGTCCATGACACCGTTCTCCTTCGGTTTGAAAACGTCTAACCTCGGAGAGCAAACGCAAATCAACGACGGATGTTCCTGGAACTCGACAGCAAGGCGCTTGTCTTGCTCTCACAGGCCGCGATCCATTCCTTTACGCTCAGTCTGCGTCATCAATTGAGGTCGAGCGGAATTAGGGTGGTGGAGATGGCTCCGCCAATTGTCGATACCGGTCTCGTTGGCAGCACCCGCAGCGGAGGAACAGCCAACCGTATGATGGTCAGTCCGGACGAATTCGCCACCGAGGCGCTGCGCATTCGAAGCGGACAAGGACGAGGTGCTTGTCGGTATTTTGGCCGATACGCGCCGGATGGGCGAAGCTTTGTTCGAGCGGATGAACAATCACTCCTGAGCCATTATGGGATCGCCGTCGCGGTTGCGGCAATCCGCTGGTTGCCGTGCGTCCCTCGAGGTTTTGTCAGCTATGTCCCCGGGGTCGGAACACAGACTGGATGGTAGGCCCGGAAGGTCAACGTTTTCTACAGAATCAACTCGTTGTGGCTGATCCTACTCCTGCAAGGCGGGCAAATCATGGACTGGAGCGGCGGCCTCATTCTGTAAAATCCGGGCGTTGGCAGTTTTGCCAGCTAAGCAGCGACGCCACCTAAATAGGCGCTGATAACCGCTTCATTGCTCGCGAGATCGCTGCTTGGTCCCTCAAGAACAACGCGTCCGGCCTTGAGAACGTAGCCGTAGTCGGCGAATTTCAAGGCGACTTTGCTATTCTGCTCCACAAGCAGAATGGTCACGCCTTCACGATTGAGGCGCTGCACGATGTTCATGACCTCCTTGATCAGTTGCGGCGCCAGACCCATGGAAGGCTCATCGAGCAACAGCACCTTGGGCGCGGCCATGAGGGCTCTGCCGATCGCCAGCATCTGCTGCTCGCCTCCCGAGAGGTTCCTTGCATCGCCACTCTGTCTGCGCGCCAGGATGGGGAAGAGCTCAAAAACATGATCCAGCCGCCGCCGGCGCTCGACGTCGTCGGCAAGCGTGAACGAGCCCAGGTCGAGGTTCTCCCTGATCGTCATGTCGCCGAAAATACGCCTTCCCTCCGGGACGTGGACGAGCCCGCGATGCGGCAGGCGATGGGCAGGGACTTTGGTTATGTCCTCGCCCAGGAAGCGAACACATCCGGAGGATGCGGCAACAAGGCCGGACAGCGTGCGCAGGGTGGTGCTCTTGCCCGCACCATTCGCGCCAAGCAGGGCGACGATCTGGCCGCGCTTGACCGAAAGGCTGACACCATGAAGGGCTTCGATGCCGTCATAGCGTGCGACGATGCGGTCCGCGGAAAGAACGATTTCGGCGTCCATCAGTCCTCCGTACCGAGATAGGCTTCGATGACCCTGGGGTCTTTTCGCACGGCCTCCGGCGGTCCGTCGGCGATCTTCTGCCCATAGTCGAACACCACGATCTTCTCCGACACCTGCATGACCAGGCCCATATCGTGCTCGATCAGCAGGACGGTGACACCGGTTTCGTCACGGATGCGGCGGATCAGGTGAACAAGGTCCAGCTTCTCGCGCTCGTTCAGGCCGGCGGCGGGCTCGTCCAGCAGGATGAGCTCGGGCGCCGATGCCAGGGCTCTTGCGAGTTCGAGCCGCCGTTGATCGCCATAGGAAAGACCACCGGCACGGCGATGCGCATGCTGCTCGATGCCGACAAAATCGAGCCAGCGCATGCCAGCCGCGCGGATCGTCTCCTCCTCGCGCCGCTGTGCCGGCAAGTGCAGGATCGCCGACATGATGCCGTGGCGGCTGCGGCAATGCTGGCCGGACATGGCGTTTTCCAGAACGGTCATTTCCTTGAACAGCCGGATGTTCTGGAACGTGCGGGCGAGGCCGAGCGCGGTGATGCGATGCGGCGGCAAGCCGGTGATTGGCCGGCCGCCCAGACTGATCGAGCCGCCCTTCGGCTTGTAGAAGCCGGTCAGGCAATTGAAGAGTGATGTCTTGCCGGCCCCGTTCGGCCCGATAAGACTGTTGATGGCGCCTTTCTCAACCGAGAACGAAATGTCGTGAAGGACTTTCAGTCCTCCGAAACTGAGACGCAGGTCGCGGACTTCCAGCAGCGCCATGGTCAAACTCGCTTGTCCGGCCACAGCCCGTTCGGCCTGAAGAGCATGATTGCCAGCAGCGCAACCGCGGTCACCAGGGGACGATAAGTTCCCGCGCCGCGCAGCACCTCCGGAAGCAGGGCCACGAGAACAGCACCAAGGACGACGCCGGGAATGCGGCCCATGCCGCCCAGGACGACGCCGAGAAGGATGAGCAGCGATTGGTTGAAGGTGAAACTCTCCGGCGAGATGGCCGTCATCTTGGCTGCGTAGAGGCATCCGGCCACGGAAGCGATCACAGCGCCCATCATATAGGCTTGCAGCTTGGCCGTGACACGGTTGATGCCGATGCCAGCGGCGGCGTCCTCATCGTAGCGAACGTAGAACCAGGCTCGTCCCATTCGCGATCGCTCGACGCTCAGACAGACGAAGGCGGTGAGAAGCGCAAGCACCAGGAACGCATAGTAGAAGTGCTGCACCTGCATCAGCCTGAAGCCGAATATCTCCGGGCGCTCGATGCCGATGAGTCCGCTCGCGCCACCGGTGATGTCGAGGTTGCGGGCGATGATGCGCACGATTTCGCCGAAGCCCAGCGTCACGATCGCCAGATAGTCGCTGCGCAATCTCAATGTCGGAGCCCCGATGATGATGCCGGCCACGCAGGCGGCGACCATGGCGACCGGGATGGTAAGCCAGAAATTGAACCCGAATTCCGCGGTCAGGATGCCTGATGTGTAGGCGCCGACCGCGAAGAAGGCGGCGTAGCCGAGATCGAGCAGGCCTGCATAGCCGACGACAACGTTGAGGCCGAGGCACAGAACGACATAGAGCAGCGCCGTGGTTGCCACCTCCGTCACATAGGCGTTGGCGAATTGCGGCAACACCAGCGCGCAGGTGAGCGCCGCCAGGCCGGGCAGCACGACGGACCAGCGCATCAATTGCGGTTGCCCGGCGGTCGGCATGGTTCTCACTTCGTCGGTCATCACACCCGCTCCACGACAGAGCGTCCAAGAAGGCCGGTCGGCTTGAACACAAGGAACAGGATCAGGGTCCCGAACACGAAGACGTCACGCCACTCCGAGCCGACGAAGGGCAAGGACGAACCGAAAGCCTCGAGCAGGCCGAGCAGCAATCCGCCGAGCATGGCGCCCGGCACGCTGCCGATCCCACCTATGACCGCGGCGGTGAAGGCCTTGAGCCCCATGATGAAGCCCATGAAGAAATGGACACTGCCATAATAGGCGCCGGCCATGACCCCGCCGCCGGCAGCGAGCGCCGAACCCATGAAGAAGGTCAACGCGATCACCCGGTCGACATCGATGCCCATCAGGCGGCTCGCCCCCATGTCGATGGACACGGCGCGCATCGCCTTGCCGTACATGGTGCGTGAGACAAAGGCCTGCATCCCGGCCATAAGAGCGATGGAGGCGGCCACCAGCACCATCTGCGTGTAGGTGATGTGAACGGTGGAAATGTCGACACCGGCAAAACCGAGATCTGTGTTGAAGGCGTAATGCCGCCCGCCTGTCAGGGCGAGTGCCGTGCCGTTCAACACCATCGAGGCACCGAGCGCCGTGATGAGGATGGAGAGGCGCGGCGCATTGCGCATCGGCCGATAGGCGAAACGTTCGATGACGACGCCGAGCAAGCCGACGACCAGCATCGACACCAGCAGGGCGCAGACCACGCCCAGCCAGCCATTGCCGACCCATATGCCGACGAAGGAGAACACGATGAGGCCGACGAAGGCGCCGTTCATGTAGATGTCGCCATGGGCGAAATTCAGGAGCTTGATGACGCCGAAGACCATGCTGTAGCCAAGCGCGATCAGGGCATAGAACGAGCCGACGATAAGACCGTTCACCAGTTGCTGAATAAGCAGGTCGAGCGTCATTGATGCTCCAGGGCAGAATTGAAAAAGTCTTGTCTGGGCGCAGCGTCGGCACACCAGACAATCGGCGGTGACGCCGAGGCCGCCACAAGGCCTGCCTCGGCGTCAATCCGGTTAGCCTTTATTCGGCTACCCACTTGCCGCCCTTGGCGATCACCGGGCGGAAGTTCGAGGTCTGGAGCGTGTTCTTGTCGGTGAACTTGATTTCACCAGCAAGGCCCTTGAAGTCGCTCGCCTTGAGCGCCTCGATGATCGCTTTCTGATCCGCCGACTTGGCCCGCGTGATGGCATCGACGATCAGGTCGCCCACATCATGGGAGAGCGCCGCATAGGCGCCGGCGTCGCGGCCATAGGTTTCCTTGTACTTGGCCTTGAAGTCGGCGGCGCCGGACAAGAGGTCGACAGTCGGGGGAGACAACAGGTACACGCCCTCACCGGCCGACCCGGCGATCTCCAGATATTCCGGTGAATTGTTGCCGTCGCCCAGCACAATGCCGCCCTGGAACCCGGCCTGCCGGAGCTGCTTGGTGAGCAGGGCGCCACCGGCATGATATGCGGTCCAGAAGACAGCGTCGGCGCCGCTCGATTTGATCTTGGTGACGACCGCCGAATAGTCCTGCTCGCCGGCCGTGGTGGTCTCCTTGGCGGCAATTTCGCCGCCTGCGCTCTTGAAGGCTTCGGCGGTCAGCTTGGCCAGGTCGGACGAATAGGCATCGCCTTCGTCCACGACCGCGATCTTCTTGTAGCCGTTCTTCTTGAAGAGCTCGACGGCTGTCGTCGCCTGCATGTCACCGGTTGAATTGGCTAGGAAGGCATTGCCCTGATTGGCGGCGACCAGCTTGGTCGAGTTCGCTCCGATGATGACGAATGGAATGCCGGCGTCACCATAGATCTTCAATGTCGGCAAGACGGCGCCCGAGCAGTAGCCGCCGACGATGGCGGTCACGCCTTCCGAGACAAGCTTGCTGCCTGCGGTCACCGCCTGTTGCGGATCGCAGGCGTCGTCGGCGGTAGTGGTGATGATCTTGTCGCCGTTGACGCCGCCTTTGGCGTTGACGGCATCGATCGCCATCTTCACGGCGTTCTCCATATCCTGCCCCTCACTGGCCAGTTGGCCAGTCATGGGGGCCACAATGCCGATCTTGATGTCGGCAGCCGCGGCCATCGTGGTCATAGCCAGCCCGGCAAGGGCGGTGGCACAAGCAAGCCTCTTGGCAAGCCTCTTGAAGGAAACAACCATTAATTCTCTCCATTTCCCCTGTTGGCGCATCCAGGCGGCGTGCCCGAAATGCATTGTTTCGCCCCTCGGTTAGCTGCGGAGCGGTTATGTTGAGCAAGATCGCCAGCCGGCCACGCGATTTGTCACCCGCAGGCTCCTGATCCGCCGATCAGTGACTGCCGCCGGCAGCTCGGGCATAGGCTCCCTGGTAGCGGTTCTCCCGGATGCTCTGCATGATCTCGGCCTCACGCGCTTCTTGCGCCCTGACGGCGGCCAGCAAAGCCGCGGCATCTTCGATTGGAAATGCCACGACGCCATCCTCGTCGCCGACGACGATGTCGCCTGGACCGACGACCATGCCGCCTATGCAGACGGGAACATTGATGGCTCCCGGCCCATCCTTGTAAGGTCCGAGATGGATGGCCGACCGCGCGAAGCATGGAAACGGACTGCGGCCGATGGCGCCGGCATCGCGAATGGCGCCGTCGATGACAATGCCTGCGGCGCCGCGCGACGCCGCGACACTTGTCATGATCTCGCCGACCAGCGCACGCCCCTCATAGCCACCGCCATCGACGACGATGACGTCTCCGGGCTGCAACAGATCGAGCGCACGATGGATGAACTGGTTGTCGCCGGGGCGAGTCCTGACCGTCAGCGCCCGCCCAGCCATGACGCCGCCCACCCGGTGAAACGGCCGCAACCCGACAGCCCCCGGGACACGGGCGAGATTGTCGCTGATCAACGGCGTAGCCAGAGCGCGGAACGCGTCGATCAGTTCGCTTTCCTGTGATCCATCCGCCATCGTCTGCACTCCCCGTCGTCGGCACTTTTATGAATATAGTATCCAATCACAATTAATTCAGTGGAGTCAACCGGCTTGCGATGGTTGGCAGAAAAAAGCCAAAGCAGCTCATAAATGCGCTCCTTGGGCAAGCATGGCCCCAAAGCCCCACCCATCCGGGCTTGCAATGGCGTCGAAGTTCAAGATAGATTGGATAACATATCCACGAATATCGTGATTGTGAAAAGGGAATTGACTGTGAAGCACGCAGGAAAAGTCGTGATCGTTACCGGGGCGGCACAGGGCCTGGGCCTTGCCTGCGCCGAGCGCTTTCATGCCGATGGCGCCAAGGTCGTGCTTGTCGACGTGCAGGCCGATCGCGGGCGCGAGCATGCCGAACGTCTTGGCGAGCGCGCCGCCTGGCTATCGGCGGATCTCTCCGAATGCACGCAGGAAATGGCAGCCGATGTCGTTGCCAAGGCCACGGAGCAATTCGGCGGCGTGGACGTCCTCGTCAACAATGCCGGCATCATCCATTTGGACGATTTCGTCGACTTCCCCGAGGCGGCCTTCGACCTGGTTCAGCGCGTCAATCTCAAGGCGCCCTTCCTGCTCGGGCAGGCCGCGGCAAGGGCCATGATCGCGCAGGGGCGCGGCGGCTCGATCATCAACATGTCGTCGATCAACGCCATTCTGGCCATCCCCAATTCCGTTGCCTATGCCGTGTCCAAGGGTGGCATCAAGCAATTGACGGCGGTGATGGCCGTCGGATTGATCCCGCACAACATCCGCGTCAACGCTATCGGTCCCGGCACCATTCTGACCGACATGGTCAAGAGTTCGGTCATGGCCAGCGAAGCGCAGCGCCAGACCATCCTGTCGCGCACGCCAAGCGGCCGATGCGGCGAACCATCGGAGATCGCCAGCGTCGCTTCCTTCCTGGCCAGCGACGATGCCTCCTACATCGTCGGCCAGACCATCTATCCGGATGGCGGTCGCCTGATCCTGAACTATACGGTGCCGGTGAAGGACTGACCGCCCATGGTTGTCGGTACGCCTCACATCAGTCTTGCGGGATCGGGCGCGCTGCTGCTCGATGGCGTGCAGGGGGCTTTCAGCGATGCCACCCAGGAACTGGTCTGGGCGGTGGCGAATGCCGCGCTGCGCCTAGAGGGGGTGCGCGAGGCCGTTCCCGGCATGAACAACCTGCTGGTGGTGTTTGACCCACTCGCTACGGACGCCCACAGCGTCACGGGTCAGCTGATGTCGCTCTGGGCTTGCACCGATGCCCACGCGGTGACCGGCACGCATCATACCATTCCCGTCAGTTATGGCGGCGCGCGCGGCGAGGATCTCGCCGGCTGGGCCGCACATTGCGGCATGTCTGTCGACGAGACCGTCAGCCGCCACGCGGCGGCCACCTACACCGTCGCCGCCATCGGCGCCATGCCGGGCTTTCCCTATCTGTCCGGTCTCGACCCGCTGCTTGCCTGGGCAAGGCGCAGCACGCCTCGCCTCAAAGTCACTGAGGGCGCCGTCATCATTGGTGGCGCGCAGGCGGGTATCATGCCGATGACCGCGCCGTCCGGATGGCACATAATCGGCCATACCGACGTGAAGCTGTTCAACGCCGAAGCGGAATTGCCCGTGCTGCTCAGGCCCGGAGACAAGATCCGATTCGCAATCGCAGAGATCGAGGCATGATCGAGATCCTCACCACCGGCCTGCCGAACACGGTCCAGGATCTCGGCCGACCCGGTCATCTGGCGCTGGGGGTCAGCCATGGCGGCGCCATGGACAAGCAGGCACTGGCGATCGCCAATCTGATACTAGGCAATGATCCCTCGGCCGCCGGGATCGAGGTCGCGCTTCATCCGTTCCGGCTGCGCGCGCATATCGACACCGCGGTCGCCGTCACCGGCGCGGATTGCGCCATCAGCGTCGGCGATCGGCCCTGTCCACCCTGGTGGGCCATGACGATCCGCACCGGCGAGACCCTAGTCCTCGAGACCCCGCGCATCGGTGCTCGTTCCTACATCGCCTTTGCCGGCGGGCTCGATCTGCCGTCCGTCATGGGGTCGCGCGCGACGGATGTGAAAGGCGGTTTCGGCGGGTTCGCTGGACGCGGCCTGTCGCGTGGTGACCGGCTTGCGCTCAACCCTGCGCAATGCCGCCTTCCCGCGGGCGGCATCGGCGCAGCGCTGGAGGAGCGGCGAGGCGCGGCGGACGGCTTGGCCTCGGCAATCGAATTGCGGGTTCTGCCGGCCGCCGAGTTCGACGCCTTCAGGCCGGAGGCCCAGGCGGCTTTCACCGGCAGCGAATGGAGCATCACCAACGACGCCAACCGTATGGGATATCGCCTTGCCGGGGCGACGCTTTCCCTCCTCTCGCCGCTGGAATTGCTGTCCCACGGCATCGTGCCGGGAACTGTTCAAGTCCCGCCGTCCGGCCAGCCGATCATCCAGCTTGCCGATGCCAACACCTGCGGCGGCTATCCGAAGATCGCCACGGTGATCGACGCCGACCTCTGGCGGCTGGCGCAAGCGCCGGTCGGCGCGCGCCTGCGTTTCTCAGCGGCCTCGATCGAAGCGTCGACGGAAGCGCTTCGCGCGAACCGGCAGCAAAGTCACGACTTTATCGCCGCCCGAAACCTTATGGCCGGCGAGCAGACGGCTCCATGAAAATTCGCCCCTTCACCATCGAGATTGCCCAGTCTGAAATCGACGATTTGAAGAAGCGCATCTCGATCTGGCGCGAGCCGGACCAGTTGCAGGCAATAGGCTGGAGGCAGGGAACGGAGCACGAGCAACTGCGCCGACTAATACAACACTGGCGCACCGGCTTCGATTGGCGCAAGCAGGAAGCCGCCTGGAACATCCATCCGCACTACCAGACGGATATCGGCGGCGAAACCCTCCATTTCATCCATGCGCGCGCCGCTGTCGCAACCGGCAGAACGGTCATACTCACCCATGGCTGGCCAGGCAGCGTCTTCGAATTTCATGAGTTGATCCCGCTTCTGACCGACCCGCTTTCGCATGGCGGAAGACAGGAGGACGCCTTCAACGTCGTGGTCCCCTCGATTCCCGGCTATGGCTTTTCAAGCCGACCGACCAGGCCTGGTCTCAACCTGTTCACCGTCGCCGACCTTTGGGCCGAGTTGATGAGCCGTCTCGGCTACAAACGATATCTCGCGCAAGGTGGCGATCTGGGCGCCGGCGTGTCGACCTGCCTGGCGCACGCGCATCCAGACAGTCTCGCCGGGGTGCATCTGAACTTCATCCCCGGCTCATACTCACCTCCTCACGATCCAGGCCCGGATGGCGACCTAAGCTTGGAAGAACGCGCCTTCCTGGAACGGAAAGCCGAATGGGCGGATATTCATGGCGCCTATGCTCATATTCAAGCGACGCGCCCGCAAACGCTTGCCTATGGGCTGACGGATTCGCCGGTCGGACTAGCAGCGTGGATGATCGAGAAGTTCCGCGACTGGAGCGATTGCGATGGCGATCTGGCCAACGCCGCATTTTCGCGCGACGACATGCTCGCCAACATCTCGCTTTACTGGTTCACCCGGACCGTCGCTTCGTCGATGCGACTCTATTGGGAAACGCGCGCCCGTCCGCTTGCATTCGCGTCCGGCACAGCGATCAACGTCCCGCTTGCAGTGGCTTTGTTCCCCAAAGAGCTGCCGATGCCGCCCAGGAGTTGGGTCGAGCGGGTCTTCAAGGACATCCGCCAGTGGACAGCGATGCCGCGCGGTGGTCATTTCGCAGCCCTCGAGCAGCCCGCTTTGCTTGCACAGGATATAAGAGCCTTTGCCGGCGGTCTGGATTTTTAAAGGCAGCGTTTGCGCGCAGCCAAACCCGAAGGCCAGAAATGAACAATACCGCCCTCACCATCGATGCCTTGCATAAGCGCGTCGATGCAATTTTCCGCAAGGCCGGACTGAACCCCATCCAGGCCAGCGCCATCACACGGGTCATCGTCGCGGCGGAGCGCGATGCCTGCAAATCGCATGGTATCTACCGGATCGAAGGCGCGCTGCGAACGATCAAGGCAGGGAAGGTAAACCCAGACGCGGTGCCCGAACTGTTGCCGCAAGACGCTCCCGCCATTGTGAAAGTGGATGCGAAGCACGGCTTCGCCAACCCGGCCTTCGAACTGGGCCTGCCGGTGCTGGTCGAGCGGGCACGCTCCTGCGGCATCGCCGCGCTAGCGATCAACGATGCCGTGCATTTTTCCGCCCTTTGGGTGGAAGTCGAAGCCTTGACCCAGGCAGGCCTTGCCGGCCTGGCCATGTGCCCGAGCTATGCCACCGTCGCTCCGACCGGTGGCAACGGACCGTTGCTGGGCACCAATCCTTTTGCCTTTGGCTGGCCGCGTAAAGAGCAGCCTCCCTACGTTTTCGACTTCGCGACCTCGGTTGCCGCGCGCGGCGAGATCGAGCTCCACCGCCGGGCAGGCAAGAAGCTGCCGGAAGGCTGGGCCATGGATTCGGACGGCAGGCCAACGACCGATCCCGAAGCTGCCCTGGCGGGCGCCATGCTTCCCTTCGGCGGGCACAAAGGCTCCGCCATCGCGACGATGATCGAACTGCTCGCCGGGATCATGATCGGCGACCTGACCAGCCCCGGGGCGCTCGAGCTGCTTGGCACCACGACGCTTTATCCGTCGCACGGAGAGTTGGTCATCGCTTTCTCGCCGAAAGCCTTCGCCGCCGGCCGGCCCGGCAATCCGCTGGGCCGTGCTGAAGCGCTGTTCGAGGCGATCTTGGGCCAAGGTGCGCGCCTACCCTCGCAAAGGCGGTTCCTAGCCCGCGAGACCTCGGAGCGCGACGGTATCGTTCTCTCGCACCAGGAAATGGAACAACTCGATCGTTTTCTCGAACGGGGGCTCGACGCGGTCTGAATCGGTATCGCCAGGGCCAAGACCAATCACAGGAGGAGAAAAATGCGCTGGACGAAAACATTCACGGTCGTCGGCTGCCATGCCGAGGGCGAAGTCGGCAATGTGATCACCGGAGGCGTCAAGGACGTTCCGGGCAAGACCATGTTCGAAAAGAAGGAGTATCTCGAAGCGCATATGGACGACATTCGTGGGCTGCTCTTGTTCGAGCCGCGCGGTGCGCCCTACGTCAACGGCAACATCATCCTGCCGCCTTGCGATCCCTCGGCGGATCTCGGCTACGTCATAATTGAAAGCACGGAATACCCGCCCATGTCTGGCTCAAACACCATCTGCGTCGCCACAGTGGCGCTGGAAACGGGCATGGTGCCGATGAAGGAGCCTGAGACATTGCTGCGCATGGAAGCGCCGGCCGGCATGATCGAGGTGCGCTGTCTCTGCGAGAACGGCAAGGTGAAGCAGGTGGAGTTCACCAATGTACCGGCCTTCGCGTTCCACCTCGACACACCTGTCGAAGTCGAGGGGCTCGGCACGATCACCGTCGACACCTCCTATGGCGGCATGACTTTCGCCCATGTCAATGCGCGCACACTCGGCTTCACCGTCAAACCCGACGAGGCCCACCAGATGTCGCTGATGGGCCAACGCATCAAGAAGGCGGTCAACGAGCAGCTCGAGGTCGTGCATCCGGAGAACCCGAAGATCCGAGACGTGTCCAACGTGATTTTCGAAGGCCCGATCGAGCGCGTCGACGGGCGCGTGGAAAGCCTCAACGGCACGGTGTGTCTGCATGGCAGGCTCGACCGCTCGCCGACAGGCACCGGCACCACCGGGCGGCTGGCGGTGATGTCGGCCAAGGGGCAGATCGCCAAAGGCGAACTGTTCCGCAACAGGTCGATCATCGGGACCCATTTCGATTCCCGCGTGATCGCCAATACGCGCCTCGGCGATCGCGACGCTGTCGTGGTCACCATCGCCGGACAGGCCTGGATCACCAGCATCGGCCAATATGGCCTCGACCCGACGGACCCTTATCCGCGCGGACATCGCCTCAGCGATGTCTGGTTCTGAAACGGACGCGACCGTGCTCAGGCCGCGAACGCTCTGACCCTGACGCCGCTCGCCTCCAGCCGTCGCCGGACGCGGGCGGCGATGGCGACGGCCGCCGGCGTGTCGCTGTGGACGCAGATCGAATCGATCGGCGTCTGCAGCATCTGCCCGGAAAGCGTCTCGATGGCGCCTTGCTTGACCATCCGCACGACCCGTTCCGCCGCCTTCTCGGCGTCATGGATGACAGCGCCTTCCAGCTTGCGCGAGACAAGAAAGCCTTCCTCCGTATAGGCGCGGTCGGCAAAGATTTCGGACCTGACCGCTAGGCCCGCGTCGCGCGCGATCCTGTCCTGGAAGCCGAGCGCAATGGCCAGACAGATCAGGCCGGGATCGACGGCCTTGACCGCGCGCGTCACCGCTTCGGCGACGCCACGATCGGTCTGGGTAAGATTGCCCAGCGCGCCATGCGCCTTCACATAGCGGATCGGGTGGCCGGCATAGGCGGAAAGCGCCTGCGCCGCGCCGATCTGGTAGGCGACCAGCCTTTCGATCTCATCCATGGAATGCGGAATGATGCGGCGTCCGAACCCCCACAGATCGGCGAAGCTCGGATGCGCGCCAACGGCAACGCCCTTGTCGCGCGCCATCGAGAACGTGGCCGCCATGATCTCGGGGTCGCCGGCATGAAAGCCGCAGGCCACATTGGCGGAACTGACGATGTCGAGGATCGCCGCATCGTCGCCGAGCCTGTAGGCTCCAAAACCCTCGCCCATGTCGGAATTGATATCGACCTGCAATCCTTTGGCCGCCATGGCGCTTTCCTCAGTGGTTCGAACCATCGCCTTTGCCTTCACACCATTTCGTAGAGTGGCGTGCCGTAACCGACGACTGCCCCGTCCTCGGCCAGTGCCACACCCAGCACACCGTCCGCCGGCGCAACGATTGCCTTCAGGCATGGGCCGACCTGCAGGACGCCGACCGTCTCGCCCTTGCGGACCGTCTGGCAAGGTCCGGCAACCGGCCGACCGGTCGTTGGATAATCGAGACGGAACACGCCGACGCCGGGCGCGCGCACGCCCTTGAAGACCGTTTCGGCCTTCGGGGCTTCGGCCGGGGGTGTCGAGGCAACAACGGATTGCATGTGCAGGCGCAACGAAAAGCCGGCCTCCGACAGTTCTATCTCGCCCATGCCGGCGCTTGCGCACCAGGCGGCCAGCCTTTCGATCTCCTCAATCGTCATCGCCGCCTCGTCCCTGGAGCAGACCGCCTTCAATGAGACGTTCAAGATGATGGATATCGAAGCCGCCGGCAGCGAAGCCGGGCTCCTCCATCAGGAGGGCGTGGAGCGGCGAGTTGGTGGCGATGCCGACAGCCTCCATCTCGCCCAGCGCGCCGCTCATGCGCCGGATCGCCTCGGCCCGCGTCGCGCCATGCGCCAGCAGCTTCGCCACCAGGGAATCGTAGTGCGGCGGCACGGTGTAGCCGGAGTAGAGATGCGATTCGACGCGGATTCCCGGGCCGCCGGGCGGCGTCCAGCGCTCGACCCGGCCCGGATGCGGGCGAAAGCTATATGGATCTTCAGCGTTGATGCGGCATTCGACAGCGTGGCCCTGGATGCGGATGTCTTGCTGGCTGAACGACAGGGGTTCGCCCCGGGCGATGCGGATCTGCTCGCGCACGATATCGACGCCGGTGACGAGTTCGGTGACGGGATGCTCCACCTGCACGCGGGTGTTCATCTCGATGAAAGAGAAGCGCCCGTCCTCGTAGAGGAACTCGAACGTGCCCGCGCCGGTATAGCCGATGGTCAGGCATGCGCGGGCACACAGCTCGCCGATTTCGGCAATCGCCTCGCGGGCGATCCCCGGCGCCGGCGCCTCCTCGATGATCTTCTGGTGGCGGCGCTGCATGGAGCAATCCCGCTCGCCTAACCACACCGCCTTGCCATGCTTGTCCGCCAGAATCTGGATCTCGATATGGCGCGGGTGCTCGAGGAATTTCTCCAGATAGACTTGCGGGTTCCCGAAGGCCCGGTCCGCCTCTTTCACCGCCATTGAAACGGCCTCCCTCAGGGCGTGCTGCTGGCGCACGATGCGCATGCCGCGCCCGCCGCCGCCGCCCGCCGCCTTGACGATGACCGGATAGCCGATGGCCTCGGCAATGGCGCGCACTGCCTGCTCGTCCTGCGGCAGCGCCCCCTCCGACCCTGCAACGCAGGGAACGCCGGCAGCGATCATCGTGCGCTTGGCGGAGACCTTGTCGCCCATGGTGCGGATCGCCGCGGCCGACGGCCCGATGAAGGCGAGGCCGGCATTTTCGACGGCCTCGGCGAAGGCGGCGTTTTCCGAGAGGAAACCATAGCCCGGATGGATCGCGCCCGCGCCGGTGAGTTGCGCGGCCGCGATGATCTCGGGGATATTGAGATAGCTCTCCGTCGCGGCAGCCGGCCCGATGCAGATCGCCCTGTCCGCCAGCGCGACATGGCGAAGGCTCGCGTCGGCTTCCGAGTGCGCTGCCACCGTCTTCAATCCGAGATCACGGCAGGCGCGCAGGATGCGCAGCGCGATTTCACCGCGGTTGGCGATAAGGACGGTGTCGAACATCGCCGCTAGCCCAAATCTTCGAGAACGAACAGCACATCGCCGGACCGCACGGCGGCATGGTCGTCGAACGCGATCTGGACGATCCGCCCAGCGCGATCGGATTCCACGACGTTGAACGTCTTCATGGCTTCGAGGACACCGACCTTCTGCCCTTCCACGACCACATCGCCAACCGAAGCGAGCGGCGGTTCGCCTTCGGTGCCGGAACGGTAGAACACGCCGGTCAGCGGCGCGCGGATCGAATGCCGCGCGATGGGCGGAGCTGTCGAAGCCGGATTTGTGAAGACGGCAGGGCCGGCGGCTGACCCCGACTGCGGCGAAGGCTGCGACGCGGATTGCGCCAGCACCCCCTGCCTGGACATGCGGATACGAACGCCATCGCGCTCGATCTCCAACTCGGCAATGGGCGAACGCGAGACAAATTCGATCAGCTTCTGGACGAAGTCGAGATCCATCGCCGGCCCTACCGCAGCGCTTCGACAGCCTCGGCGATACGCCCGATCGCTTTTTCGATCAGGTCCATCGACGTGGCTATGGAAATGCGGAAATGCGGCGACAGGCCGTAGGCAGAGCCCTGCACCACCGCGACCCGCGCCTGATCGAGCAGGTAAAGCGAGAAGTCATCGTCGCTGCCGATAGGAGTGCCGTCCGGGCGGCGACGACCGATCAGGGCCGAGCAATTGGGATAGAGATAGAAGGCGCCCTCGGGCGTCCGGCAGGTGAGACCGGGAATCGCGCGCAGCAGATCCAAAGCGCGGTCGCGCCGTGCCTGGAATTCGAGCGCCCGAGGGCGAAGAAAGTCCTGAGGACCTTCCAGTGCGGCAATGGTCGCGGCCTGCGAGATGGATGACGGGTTCGACGTGCTTTGGCTCTGCACGGTCGCCATGGCGCGGATCAGCGGTTCCGGCCCGCCGGCATAGCCGATCCGCCAGCCGGTCATGGCATAGGCCTTCGACACCCCGTTCACTGTCAGCGTACGGTTCTTCAGCCTCGGCTCGACGCCGGCGATGGTATGGAAGGTTCGTCCATCGAACAGGATATGCTCGTAGATGTCGTCGGTCAGAACGTGCACATGCGGGTGATCGAGCAACACCCCCGCCAGCCCCGCAAGTTCGTCGCGGCTATAGACGGCGCCTGTCGGGTTGGAAGGCGTGTTGAGCAGCAGCCATTTGGTGCGCCCGGTGATCGCGGCTCGCAGGGCTTGCGGTGTCAGTTTGAAGCCCTGCGGCTCCGTGCAGGGAACGACCACGGGCTTGCCTTCGCCGAGCAGGACGATGTCGGTGTAGGAAACCCAATAGGGCGCTGGGACAACCACCTCGTCGCCGGGGGCCAGCGTTGCCAGCAGGGCGTTGTAGATGATCTGCTTGGCGCCGCCCGCGACACTGATTTGCGAAGGCTTGTAATCGAGGCCGTTCTCGCGCCTGAATTTTCCGGCCACCGCCTTCTTCAGCGCGGCGGTGCCGTCGACCGCCGTATAGCGCGTCTCCCCCCTGCGCATCGCCTCGTAGGCCGCCTCGACGATGTGCGGTGGCGTTGGAAAATCCGGCTCGCCGGCGCTCAGGCTGATGACGTCGATGCCGGCCGAACGCATTTCGATTGCCCGCGCGGTGACCGCCATGCTGGGGCTTGGCTTGATGACGTCGAGACGGGGAGCGATGAGGCCCACGGGAAATCCTCGGCATGGCTGCCGCGACGTTGCCGGGCAGGTGATATCTGGTGCAAATTGGATAATGTATTCTTATTTTCGCGTCAAACCCCTTTTTCTGCGTCGAAGACCGGGTTATGTCTCATTCTGGTGGTGGGCCGATACAGGAAAGTATCCAATCCTTCGTCGCCACGGATGACATTCGAGATAGGGAACACGGTCGGAATGAGCACAAACTATGATGTGGTGATCGTCGGCGGCGGCGTTGTCGGCAGCTCGATTGCCTATTTCCTGTCGGCCAATCCAGATTTCGATGGCCGTATCGCGGTGATCGAACGGGATCCCTACTACACGGCCTCCTCGTCTTCCTTGTCGACCAGCGCCATTCGCCAGCAGTTCGGCACGGCGCCGAATATCGCCATGTCGAAGTTCAGCATCGACTTCCTGCGCCAGGTAAAGACGCGGCTTGCCATCGGCGACGAGTTGGCCGACATCGGCCTGCATGAGCCCGGCTACCTCGTGCTGGCGACACCCGAGCGGGCAGACGCGCAGCGTGCCAAGAACCGCGTTCAGCGCGGCATGGGCGTCGACGCCGAACTGATCGAGCAGGTCGATCTGGCACGACGCTTCCCGTGGCTCAACACGGACGATCTCGCCCTTGGCTCGCTCGGCCTTGGCAGCGAAGGCTGGTTCGACGGCCCCGGCCTGATGCAGGCATTCCGCCGCAAAGCGCGCACGCAGGGCGTGAGCTATCTTGCCGCGACGGTGACCGGACTGACCATGGCGTCTCCCCAAAAGGTCGGCGAAGTGGTGCTCGACAATGGCGACCGGCTTGCCGCCGGCACGGTGATCAACGCGGCCGGACCATGGAGCGCGGGCATTGCCAGGATGGCCGGCGCCGAGCTGCCGGTTGTCCCGAGCAAGCGCTGCGTCTTCGTCTTCGAAACGCCGGCAAGGATCGAAAACTGCCCCTTCGTCTTCGACACGAGCGGCTTCTGGCTGCGGCCGGAAGGTCAGCTCTTCCTGTGCGGTATTCCGCCGGTGCGCGAGAACGAGCCGGACGATTTTGGCCTGGATGTGGATTACGACTTGTTCGACGAGTTGATCTGGCCGGCGCTCGCCCATCGTGTGCCCGGGTTTGAGCAATTGCGGATGCTGCGCGCCTGGGCGGGGCTCTACGAATACAACACCTTCGACCACAGCGGCATCATCGGCCGGCATCCCGAGGTCTCGAACTTTGTCCTGGCCACCGGCTTCAGCGGCCACGGCATGATGCATGCAGCGGCGACCGGGTCGGGCGTCAGTGATCTCATTGCCTATGGCGAGTACCGCTCTGTCGACCTGTCGGCCTTCCGCTACGAACGGATCGCTGGCAATCAGCCTATCGAGGAACATGTCTACTGAAGCGAAACGGGCGACATGGCATCGCAGTGACAACGGTGCTATGCGTCCACTTCTTCAATCAAAACGGCGCCAGTCAACAAACAAGGCGGCCGCCTCAGGCTGATTCATGCTCGTACAGAAGAAAACCATCTCGACCCAGGTCGCCGATGCCATCAGGCAGAAGATACTGATCGGTGAATACGAGGCCAATTTCCAACTGCGGCAGGAACATCTGGCCACCGAGTTCGGTGTCAGCCGAATTCCGGTGCGAGAGGCGCTGCATCAGCTTCATTCGGAAGGCTTCGTCACGCTGGTTTCCCACAAGGGCGCCGTCGTCACCTCCATTTCCCTGGACGAGATCCTCGAGCTCTACGAATTGCGAGCCCGGATTGAAACATGGCTACTGGCCCTGGCCATTCCAAGGATGACGGAGGCAGACCTCGCGCTGGCCCGCGAGCGCGCAAAGCAGCACCAGGAGCAGGGCAAGACCGGCGAATACTCGAACCAGCTCAACTGGAACTTCCACGCCGCGCTCTACCAGCCGTCCGGCCGCAAGGCGACGATCGAACTGGTCGGGCGCATCTACCAGCAGCTGGAACGCTACACGCGCATGATGGTGACGCTCACCGAGATCCAGGCCCAGTCCGACCGCGACCACTGGCAGCTCATCGACCTATGCGAAGCCAAGGATACGCTGCGCGCCGTCGGCCTTTTGGAAATGCATATCATCACCAGCGGCAAATTCCTGGTCGACCGGCTTCAGGAATTGCGGGGCAGCTGATCAGTCGCCCCGTCTCCTTGTCCAGCCCCAATCCTTCGCGCGAAGATCATTTGCCGGGCAGATTGGTCGCCCGGGTCAGCAGGATCACGCCTGCCTTGTCGGCTGTGTCGTAGTAGGTGAAGCCGGTGCGGTTTTCCCGGCGCCCGCGCATCAGCACGGCAAGTCCGTCGGTTTTCGCCTTGGTTTCGGCTGCGTCCGCATCACGAACCTCGAAGCCGATATGGAAGACACCTTCACCCTTGCTGTCGAGATGAATTCGCTGCGGTGAAGGATCGCCGTTCGGCTGGCACAGCTGCAGCTGAACGTTCGGCAAGTTGCAAATCCGATATTGCATCGCCTTGAAACCCTCGGGGCTTGGGACCTGCAGTTCTTCGTATTCGGCCAGCGGCGGATAGGACTCCCATGGCCCGATGCTTATGGAGTCATAGTAGGCCTGCGCCTTGTCGATATCGTGCACGACGATGCAGATGTGATGCAGCTTTTCGAAATTACCCATGTCGTCACTCCCCATTCTTCTCACTCCTTGATCGGGACCGTATAGTTCAGCACGCGGCGCCCCCCGTCGGGGTAGATCGTCTCGCCGGTGATGTAGGAAGCGTCGTCGCTGGCCAGGAACGCCACGACCGAGGCGATCTCGGCTGCCGTTCCGAGGCGCCCGAGCGGTGTCCGCGAAAGAACCGCCCGTCTCATTTCTTCCGAATCGATGAATGTCCCGTCCATGACCATGTCCGTGGCGATGGTGCCCGGGCCGACACCGACCACACGGATGCCATGGGGAGCGAAGGCGACGGCCGCGGTGCTGGTGACCTGGTTCATGCCGCCCTTGGAGATCGCGTAGGTGGCGACGCGCGGGTTGGCGAGGCCCGAATTGATCGACGACATGTTGATGATGACGCCGCCTCCACCTTGCGCGATCATCTGGCGGGCTGCGGCCTGGGTGCCCATGAACGCGCCCTTCAGATTGACGGCGAGAACCCTGTCGTAGTCCGCCTCTGTGATGTCGAGAAAGTCCTGGACCGGAGCGATGCCGGCATTGTTGACCATGATGTCGACACGGCCGAACTTCGCCACCGCCGCTGCAATCAGCCCATCGATCTGTTCCTTCTTGCTGACATCCGTAACGACCGCCAGGACGCTGTCGGTGGTGCCGATTTCAGCGGCACATTTTTCTAGCTCCACGGCATTGATGTCGCCGAGCACGAGCTTCGCGCCTTCGGCCAAAAAGCGTTCTGCGCAAGCGCGTCCGATGCCGCGCGCCGCGCCTGTGACAACAGCCACCTTGCCTGCCTGTCTCATGTCCAATCCTTCGATCATTTGTAAGTCGGCCACCGTCTCAAGGAGTATGGGCCGAGCTTGGCTAGGGGATTCTCCCACCGAAGCCTAGCCTAGCGGATAACGAAGGGATTGGCGGTCTTGCCTGCGGTGTCTATCCACACCGTCTTGGTCTGCAGATAGGAATTGATGGCGTCCTGCCCGCTTTCGCGCCCGATACCGCTCCTCTTGTAGCCGCCGAAGGGCGCCATGTAGGAGACGGCACGGTATGAATTGATCCAGACCATCCCCGCTTCCATCGCGGCCGCGCCGCGCAGCGCCCTGCCCATGTCGCTGGTCCATATTCCCGCCGCCAGCCCATAGGGGCTGTCATTGGCAATGGCGAAGGCCTCGTCCTCGTCGTCAAAGGGGATGACGGACAGGATCGGCCCGAACACCTCCTCACGCGCGATCCGCATGGTGTTGTTCACGCCGGTGAAGATGGTGGGCTCGACGAACCAGCCCTCGGCCAATTCACCCGAGGCCGGCTTGCCGCCGCCCAGCACGCAAAGCGCACCCTCGCGGCGCGCGATGCCGAGATAGGACAGCACCTTCTCGCGCTGGGCTTGCGTGGTGATCGGCCCGACCTGCGTCTCTTGCAGCGCCGGATTGCCCAATCGAGCGCTGGCCGCCAGCGTTATGACGCCTTCCACGAACCGGTCGTGGATTTTGCGATGCACCAGCAGCCGCGAACCCGCGATGCAGGTCTGGCCGCTGGCCGCGAAGATGCCTGAGATCGCGCCGTTGACCGCGCTCTCGATATCGGCGTCGTCGAAGACGATGTTGGCCGATTTGCCGCCGAGCTCCAGCGTGACGACCTTTAGCTGCTCGGCAGCCGCCCGATAGACCGCGATCCCGCCAGGCTCACCACCGGTGAAGGCGATCTTGGCGACGTCGGGATGAGAGACGAGTGGCGCGCCGACATCAAGCGGCATGCCGGTAACGGTGTTGACCACGCCGGGCGGGAAGCCTGCCCGCGCAAACAGTTTCACGAACTCCAGCGTCGAGGCCGAGGCGTGTTCCGACGGTTTGATGACGACAGTGTTGCCTGCCGCCAGCAGCGGCGCGAGCTTCCATGTCAGAAGCAAAAGCGGCGAGTTCCAGGGCACGATTGCCGCGATGACGCCCAGCGGCTCGTGGCGGGTGAAGGCGAACATGCCCGGCTTGTCGATCGGCAGCACCGACCCTTCGATCTTGTCGGCAAGACCGCCGAAATAGCGGAACCATTCCGGGATGTAATGCAGCTGCGCCGTCATTTCGGTGAGCAGCTTGCCATTGTCGCGCGTCTCGATGGCGGCAATGCGATCCGCGTTCTCCGCGATCAGCTCAGCCAGCCGCACGAGCAGCTTGCCGCGCGCGGTGGGCGTGATCCCGGCCCACTCCTTCGACCGGAAAGCAGCCTTGGCGGAGGCTACGGCGGCATCCACCTCGGCCTGTCCATCGCGCGGAATCAGCGCCCAGGGCCTGCCGGTGAACGGATCATGGCTCTCGAATGTATCGGCTGTCGATTGCAACCGACCGCCGACCGTGTTCTGGAAACTGACCAGCGCCATATCGGTCCTCAACAGGTGGCAAAGCCCAGATGGGCGCGAAAGCGGTTCTTGACCTCGACCGCGTCGCGCGGCGGCAGCGAGCGCGGCAGGTTCTCGGCGGTGATTTTCAGCACGAAAAGGCGCGGACCGTCGGCCGGATGCCGAAGCTCTTCACACAGCGTGTCGACCTCCTCCAGCGTACGCAGCTCGGCGGTCTTCAAAAAACCGCAAGCGGCCGCGACCTTGTCGAAACCAATGCCCTTCCCGGTATGGCTGGACTGCATGCCGGTCTCGCCGAAATGCTGATTGTCGAGCACGATCAGGTCGAGATTTTTCGGCCGCGCCACCGAGATCGTCGCCAGCGAACCGAACGCCATGAGCTGTTCGCCATCTCCGGTGATCACCATGACCCGCTTGTCGGGCTGGGCCTGGGCAAGCCCCAGGCCGATCAGCGCAGCACCGCCCATGGCGCCCCACAGATAATAGTTGTCGTTGCGGTCACCGGCAGCATGCACGTCGTAGCTCGGCGAGCCGAGACCGGTCACGACCAGGGCGCCATCGCGGGCGTCGAGCAGCTTCTTCACCGCAACCCGGCGGTCCATCGTCGGCAAATTCATGTCGCTCACCACTTCTTCTTGCCGAGCAGCCGCTGCCCGATCAGCACGGCGATCTGCTGGTCGGCGTCGAAAGCCATCAAGGCTGCCTGCGCCACCGTCTCCACGAGATCGGGACCGGTCTCGGCGCGCAGCACCCTGAGGCCGATCGCCTTCAGCGAGGCCTCCGTCGCCTGCCCCATCGGCACCTGCCACGGATTGAACTCGGCCCACTCGCCTCGCATCGTCACCAGGACGAGCAGGGGAAAGCGCGCCTGCACGGGAAGCGACAGCATGTTGATGCAATTGCCGACGCCTGAGGATTGCATGAGCACGACGCTCCGCTTGCCGCCGAGCCAGGAGCCTGCGGCAATGGCGATGCCCTCCTCCTCCGTCGTCAGCACATTGGTGACAACCTCGGGATCCGTGCTGAAGCGCTCAATCAATGTGGTGTGGCCTGCGTCGGGCACGTAGGACATCTGGCTGATGCCGGCGGCCTTGAGCACATCATAGACCTGATCCGGCCACTGCTTTTCAGACGCCGCCGGAGCGGCTGCAAGTGCTGCCGCTTGCGGATGTTTTGCTTCTATGCTCGCCGTCACCTTGGACCCCCGGGAATTTGGATTGGAACCAGGTTACCTCGGCTGTCCGATCTAATCTTCGTCCCTTTATTGTGATCAGATATAATGATATTCGATAGCTCATGGAGTTATCGCAGCTACGCACGCTCATCCACGTCGCCGAACTCGGCAGCCTCAGCAAGGCTGCCGACCGGCTGCACATCGCGCAGCCGGCACTCAGTCGGCAGGTACGCATGCTGGAGGAGGAATTGGGCTTTGCACTTTTCCTGCGCCACGGACGCGGCATGGTGCTGTCCGAGCAAGGCAAGGAGGTGCTGACACACGCCATGCGCGTGATGGCCGAGATTGACGAGATTCGCGCCACGGCCACGCCCGCCGATGCGCCGCTAACCGGCGAAGTGGCCATCGGCCTGCCGCCCACCGTTGCCGACATTATTTCGCTACCGCTGGCGGCCGCCTTCGGCAAGGCCCATCCCAAGGCCAAGCTCAGGCTTGTCAGTGCCTACACCGGCTATCTGCTGGACTGGATGCACCGCGGCGAGGTGGACGTTGCGGTGCTCTACGACCCGCGCATGGCGCGTTCGCTGCGCTCGCGCCCGCTGCTCCTGGAAAACCTGTTCCTGATCGGACCGCCGGACGCGGGTTTTTCAACCGTGCGCGCCGTATCGTTCGCCTCGCTCGCGGGCAAGCGCCTGCTGCTGCCCAGCATCAAGCACGGGTTGCGCATCATCGTCGAACGCTGCGCCACGGATGCCGGCATCACGCTCGATGTCGGCATCGAAGCGGACTCATACTCCGCGCTGAAGGACCTAGTGCGCAACGGCCATGGCTGGACGATCCTGCCGCTCGCTCCTATCCATGCCGACGTGACCGCCGGGCTGCTCACCGCCGCGCCGTTGATCGATCCGGTGCCCGTGCGCCGGCTGATCCTTGCCTACCCGGCGGACCGGCCCGCCTCGCGGCTGGCGCGGTTTGCCGGACAAGCGATCGAGGACATCGCCAAGGATCTTGTCGGGCGGGCCGTCTGGGTCGGCCAGCTTCTCGGCCCTTCGCCATAAGCATTCGAATTCCGTTATATCTGCTCACGTCCGCCCTGCATTGCCGACAGGACATGGAGGCGCGATAGTGAGGGCCCGCAGCAAGACGAAAAGCCGGATAAATCTCATGGAACACTACCAGGACATTCGGGATGCCGTCGCCAGGCTGTGCGCGCGCTTTCCCGGAGAATACTGGCGCGCACTCGACAGGGACATGACCTACCCCGGTGAATTCGTCGCAGCGTTGACGGAGGCCGGCTGGCTCTCGATCCTGATCCCGGAGGCCTATGACGGCTCGGGCTTGCCGCTTTCGGCCGCCGCTGCCGTACTGGAGGAAATCCAGCGCGCCGGCTGCAATGGCGGCGCCTGCCATGCCCAGATGTACACGATGGGCACGCTTGTTCGCCACGGCTCGGAAGCCCAGAAGCAGCGATATCTGCCGAAGGTCGCCACAGGAGAATTGCGCCTGCAGGCCTTCGGCGTCACGGAACCGACCAGCGGCACCGACACCGGTGCGCTCAAGACCACTGCTCGCCTCGATGGCGATCATTTCGTGGTCAAGGGCCAGAAAATCTGGACCAGCCGCGCCGAGCATTCGGATTTGATGCTGCTTCTGGCGCGGACCACACCGCTGAAGGACGGCATGAAGAAGACCGACGGCCTCTCCGTCCTCATCGTCGACATGCGCGAAGCCGTTGGCAACGGCCTCACCATCCGGCCGATCCGCACCATGATGAACCATGCCACCACCGAAGTCTTCTTCGACGATCTGCGCGTGCCGGCCGAAAACATGATCGGCGAAGAGGGAAAGGGATTCCGCTACATCCTCTCGGGCATGAACGCCGAGCGTATCCTGATTGCCGCCGAATGCGTTGGCGATGCGAAATGGTTCATCGAAAAGGCAAGCACCTACGCAAAGGAGCGGCATGTGTTTGGCCGGGCGATCGGCCAGAACCAGGGCATCCAGTTTCCGATCGCCCGGGCCTACGCCAACATGCGGGCTGCCGAACTGATGGTGCGGGAGGCGCTGAACCTCTACGAGGCCGGCAAGAACCCCGGCGCCGAAGCGAACATGGCCAAGATGCTGGCGGCCGACGCTTCGAACGAGGCCGCCAATGTCTGCATCCAGACGCATGGCGGGTTCGGTTTCGCGGAAGAGTACGATGTGGAGCGCAAGTTCCGCGAGACACGGCTCTATCAGGTCGCGCCGATCTCGACCAACCTCATCCTGTCATACCTTTCCGAGCACGTGCTTGGACTGCCGCGTTCCTACTAGGAGTCGTCCGTGAACGTCCTCATCGTCTATGCCCACCCGGAAGCAAAATCCTTCAACGGCGCCATGAAGGATCTCGCCGTGGAAACCCTGACCCGCGCAGGCCACGACGTCGTCGTCAGCGACCTCTATGCGATGGGCTTCAATCCTGTCGCCGGGCCTGGCGACATATCAGGCGAGCGCAACGATCCGGACTTCTTCAGCCTGTCGCGCGAGCAGACCGCCGCCTACGAGACCGGCGCACTCTCGGCCGACATCAATACCGAGATCGAAAAACTGAAGCGGGCGGACTTCGTGCTGTTCCAGTTCCCGGTCTGGTGGTTCGGAATGCCCGCAATCCTCAAGGGTTGGGCCGACCGTGTCTTCGCGCGCGGTTTCGCCTATCTGCCGGGCCGCAAATACGACACCGGCATGTTCAGGGGGAAGCTCGCCATGGTGGCCGCCACCACGGGCACGTCGGCCGACACCTACGCGCCCGATGGCATCGACGGCGACATCCTCACGGTGCTGTGGCCGATCCACAATGGTCTGCTGCGCTATTCCGGCTTCGACGTGCTGCCGCCCTTCGTCGCCTATATGCCGGGCCGTGTCGGTGATGACGGCCGCAAGGGCTACCTGGAAGCCTACCGCAAGAGGTTCGAAGACATCGACGGCACGCCGCGACTGTTCTTCCACGCCGCCGAGGATTACGGCAAGGACGAGCGGCTGAAGCCCGGCGTGCTCGCTCGTTCCGGGGTGCAGCGCAATGTCTGACAGCGCCCGCCCGCTGGAGGGCCTGTTTGTCGTTTCGATCGAGCAGGCTGTCGCCGCTCCGCTTTGCACGGTCCGCCTTGCCGACGCCGGCGCGCGCGTCGTGAAGATCGAGCGCCCGGAAGGCGAAACCGCGCGTCACTACGATTCCGCAGTGGAGGGCATGTCGGCTTACTTCGTCTGGCTCAACCGCGGCAAGGAGAGCGCGGTGCTCGACCTGAAGACCGAGCACGACCTGGCTCTCCTGCGCCGGATGGTCGCGCGCGCCGACGTCCTCGTGCAGAATCTCGTGCCGGGCGCCATCGACAGGCTTGGCCTCTCGGCCGATACAATTGCGAAAGAGTTTCCTCGGCTGATAGCCATCAACATCGTCGGCTACGGGCAGGACACGCCCTACGCGGCCATGCGCGCCTACGACATGCTGGTGCAGGCCGAAAGCGGCATCTGCGCCGTTACCGGCACACCGGACACGCCGAGCAAGGTCGGGGTTTCCGCCGCCGACATCGCCACCGGCATGAATGCCCATGCAGCGATACTCGAAGCCTTGTTGGCGCGCCAGAAGACTGGGCGCGGTCGCATTGTCGAGATTGCCATGTTCGACGCCATGGCCGATTGGATGACCGTGCCGCTGCTGCACTACGAATATGCGGGCCGTGAGACCCAGAGATATGGCCTGGCGCACGCTTCGATCTACCCCTATCGACCCTATGCCTGTCGGGATGGCAGCGTGGTCGTGTCCATCCAGCAGAACAATGAATGGAAGCGCTTCTGCACGCTCGTGCTGCAAAGGCAGGATCTGTTCGCCGACGAACGCTTCGCCACCAATACCTGGCGGGTTGCCAACCGCACGGCGCTCGACGCCGTGATCGAACCGATCTTCGCGGCAATCGACTGCGACGAGGCCATAGACCGTCTCGACGAGGCGCAGATCGCCTGGGGCCGGGTGAGTGCAATGCGCGACCTGCCGCACCACAAGGCCCTCCGCCGGACGGAGGTGGCACTGCCGGACGGCAAGCGCATCGCAGTACCGATGCCGGCAGGGCGGCCGGAGGGATTTGCAACGGTTCCCAGCGTCCCCGCGCTTGGAGCCGATACGGACCGGATCCGGTCCGAATTCGCCCCCTGACGAGGACCTCATGAGCCTGGACACAAGCACGCTGCAGGAATGGGTTGGACGCACGCACGAGGTCGAGGATGTTGTGACCCCGCGCCTGCTGGCCAGCTTTGGCGCCACGCTTGGGGACCACGCGGCGCAGACTGCCGAGGGCGCGGCCGCGCCCGGACTGCACTGGTGCCTGACACCCGACATTGCCGAAATGCGAGAACTCGGACCTGACGGGCACCCGGCCAAAGGCGGCTTCCTGCCGCCGGTGTCGCTTCCACGCCGCATGTGGGCTGCCAGCGATGTGCGTTTCATGGCGCCGATCCGCTCTGGCGACCGCATCCGCCGCAACTCGACATTGACCGCCATAGAGGAGAAACAGGGCCGCACCGGCCCGCTCACCTTCGTCGCGGTCCGGCACGACATCGCCAACGATTCCGGTCCGGTCATCGAGGAGGACCAGACCATCGTCTATCGCGGCGCCGAAGCCGCTGCTGCGCCCCCTGCCCCGCCGGCCAATTCGCCCCTGGCCGCATCGCACGAGCGCACGATCGACATCGATCCCGTGCTGCTCTTTCGATATTCCGCGCTGACGTTCAACGGGCACCGCATCCACTACGACGCGCCCTACGCCACGGGGGTCGAGCACTATCCCGGTCTCGTCATCCATGGCCCGCTGCAGGCGACGCTGCTGATGAATTTCGCCACCGCCATTGTGGGCACGTCGCCGCGCCGCTTCTCATTCCGCGGCGTCCATCCGGCGAGCGGCCCACAGCGCCTGCTTCTGAGCGCAACATCCCCAGGCCAGGACGGCATGGCTCTCGAGGCACGGTCGGCCGACGGCCATGTGACGGTGAAGGCCATGGCGCAATGGTGAACTTCGTCATGCCCGTCGTGCCGCTCTTCGTGCCGGGCTCGCGGCCGGAACGGTTTGCCAAGGCCGACAGCAGCGGCGCGGATGCGGTCATTCTCGACCTCGAGGATGCCGTAGCCCCTTGCGACAAGGACCGCGCTCGCGATGCGATTCTCGCCAATGCGGCCACGCTGAAATCCGCCGTTGTGGTCCGCATCAACGCCGCGGGAACCCCCTGGCACGAAGCGGACATCGACGCCGTGCGGCGCCTCGACGGCGTCTCCATCATGCTGCCCAAGGCCGAACGTCCGGAGGACGTTGCCGATATGGCCAAGCACATGGCACGCAGCGTTTCCGTCATCGCGCTGGTCGAGAGCGCCGTCGGTCTCGCCAACTTGCCGGACATATTGGCCACCTCTGGCGTCGTTGCCGTCGCCTTCGGCTCGGTCGACTTCTCGCTCGATCTCGGTTGCGCGCATGATCGGCTGATCCTGCTTGCGGCTCGCAGCGAAATCGTCTGGCGCTCGCGCGCCGCTGGCCGGGCCGCGCCGATCGACGGCGTAACGACCGACCTGAGCAATCCTGAAATCACGGAGGATGACGCCCGCCACGCCATGAAGATGGGTTTTGGCGGCAAGATGGCCATCCATCCGAGGCAGATCGAGCCGATTCGCAATGGCTTTCGCCCGAGCGAAAATGACATCACATGGGCACGCGACATCATTGGCGCGGCCTCATCAGGCGAAGCCAGCCAGGTGAACGGCGAGATGGTGGATCGGCCGGTCATCGAACGTGCAAGGCAGGTCCTGCGCCGGGCCGCTTTGGTCTAAAGGGCATGCCAGAGGAGGAGCAACAGATGAGCACGGACACCGCCGATTGGCCGACCGCCAGGCTCTGCTCGTTCATCGCCGAACTCGACTTCGAACAGATCCCGCCGCGCGTCGTTCATTTCGCGAAAGGACTGATGATCGACTGGCTCGGCTCGGCGCTGGCCGGCAAGGGTGCGCACCAGGTCGAGATCATCGACGGCTTTGCGCGTGCCATGGGGCCGGCGGACGGCCCAAGCACCGTCATCCCGACGCGGCGGCGCACAAGCCCCTATTTCGCGGCGATGGTCAATGCGGCGGCCTCCCATATCGTGGAACAGGACGACGTTCACAACGGCTCGGTCTTTCACCCGGCGGCCGTGATCTTTCCGGCGGTCCTGGCGGTTGCCGAGGCTGAGGGGAAGACCGGCCGCGACGTCCTGACTGCCTGCATCGCCGGCTATGAAGTGGGCATCCGCGTAGGAGAATTCCTCGGACGCTCGCACTACGAGATATTCCACACCACCGGCACCGCCGGCGCTGTCGCCGCGGCCGCGGCGGTCGGCAGATTGATCGGACTGGACGCAGCCGGTCTCAACCATGCTCTCGGCTCCGCCGGCACCCAGGCGGCAGGGCTCTGGGAATTCTTGCGCGATGCCGCCGATTCCAAGCAGCTTCATACGGCGCGAGCCGCCGCCAACGGCCTGTTTTCTGCCTATCTGGCACGCGATGGCTTCAAGGGGGCCGCGCAGATCCTCGAAGGGAAAAAGGGCATGGCTTCAGGCATGTCCAGCGACGCCGATCCGGCCCGCCTGACGGACGGCCTCGGCAGCCGTTGGGCAACCGAGGAGACCTCCTTCAAATGGCACGCCGCCTGCCGGCACACCCATCCGGCCGCTGATGCGCTGCAGCTTCTCATGCGCCGCGAGGGGCTCGGTCCGGACGACATCGCTGATGTGGTAACCCATGTCCATCAGGGAGCCATCGATGTCCTGGGCGCGGTGGTCATTCCACAAACCGTCCACCAGGCGAAGTTCTCCATGGGCACAGTGTTGGGCCTCATCGCCGTCCATGGCGTCGCCGATCTCGACGCGTTCGAACACCAAGCACTTGCCGACACGCGCGTCGCCCGTTTCCGCGCCAAGGTGCGGATGGAGTTCGACGCCGAGATCGACAGACTTTATCCCAAGCAATGGGTCGGCAAGGTGAGCGTCATGACCATTGACGGCCGCAGACTCGATACCCGCGTCGACGAGCCCAAGGGCGACCCCGGCAACACGCTTGCGAAACAGGAACTGGAAGCCAAGGCCATACGCCTTGCCGAATTTCGAGGCGGCGCCACCGCCGACGAGATGCGCGCGTGTATAGCCCGCATCTGGAGACTCGGTCAGCCCGGAAGCACGGCGCATATATTTGCTGAGAGTTAGCCCGCTATTGCGCCGAAGGACTGCATCCGCCCGAACGGATGGAGAATTGCCCGCGGCCGGTCGTGCTATGGGGCGTGCGCAGGAGCGACCGCAGTTGACTTCAGAGGCGATGTCAGCTTTCGGGAGATCACCCAGCGTCGAACGGCCGACTTGAAGCGCATTGCTGCCATTTGCGAAGATTGAACAAACGCTACTGAATTTTGTCGTCAATTGCGAACGAGCGCATAGCGGGCAGTTCGATTCCTTTCGCGCCGTCAACGAGATCGATGGAGGTTCGCCAACCTGATTTGGCTAACCGAGGTAAATAAAACACACTAACTTATTGATAAACAATGGTTATGGTGGGCCCGGAGGGCATATTAAATCCTTCGTTTTGTTGAGTTTTTCGTGGGCCAGAATCTGAAAGCTTCCCGTATCGTTTCGTATGCTCCCGCGACCCCAAACTGCCGACCATAGCTGACCTCGTTTTACGAACGTTGGGAGCAGGGTCCAGAACGGCGGAAATGGGGCCGGAACCTGACTGGCAGCTTCGCGACTTCGGGATGGCCCTAGCGGACGTTTTACAAGTCTGGAATGTCCCATCGGAGACTCGACGACGTCGCTAGGCGAGAAGCGCCGAAACGCTTGTCCAATTATCCCCGGCCCGTTCCGCTTCGATCGCCTCATCAGGAGGCCTCTGGTCGCGCACCAACTTGACGATCTGTTAGCCATGGCAATTGTCGACTAGTATACTTAGCTGGAGTGTTCATGCTGAGGTTCTTGTCAGCGCGCCGCAGTCGCTAGAAATCCGGCCGGGCGCCATGCCACAGCCCGGCGCCAGCGAAGTGGTCGTTCACGTCAGCCGTGCCGGCATCTGTGGCTCCGACATTCACATCCTGCATGGCTCCAATCCGTTCGCCGTTCTATCCGCGCGTCATCGGCCATGAGTTCGCGGGCACCGTCACCGCGCTCGGACGCCATGTGACCGCCGTTGCCGTGGGAGGAGGCCGCGCGGTGGTCGACCCCGTGGTGTCGTGCGGCCACTGCTATCCCTGCCGGATCGGCCGTTCCAATGTCTGCGCCAACCTCGAAGTGATCGGCGTCCATCGCGACGGCGGTTTCCGTAACTTCGTCGCCGTCCCGGCGCATAATGCCATTCCAATTCCGGCCGACATGCCGTTCAGTCTGGCGGCGCTGGCCGAACCGATTTCGATTGCCGCCAACGTCCTCGACCGCACCGGCTGTGGCTCTGATGATACCCTGCTGATCAGGGTGCCGGAACCGTCGGCGTCACGGTGCTGCAGGTTGGCAAAATGCATGGTGCCCGCTGCATCGTGGCCGACATCGATGAAGCTCGCCTCGAGCGGGCGCTACGCTTCGGTGCGGACCGGGTGATCCACTCCGTGCGCGATCCCGTGCCGGCCGCGGTGCGCACGGAGAATGACGGTCTTGGCCCGACAATGGTCATCGACGGCGCCGGCATTCCCGCACTTCTTGACGAGGCCTGCCGCTTGGCCAGTCCGGCGGGCCGCATCGACCTGCTCGGCTTTTCGAATGCCCCGTCCAACCTCAGCCAACAGAAAGTGGTGCGCAAGGAACTGACCATCGTCGGCTCGCGCCTGAATCGCCGGCTGTTGCCACGCGTCGTCGAATGGCTGGCCGACAAGCGGCTCGATCCGCAAGGCATGATCAAGTAGCCTATAACTCATTGAAATTGCACTAAAATATCCTAAAATTCCAAAAGGGACCGACAATAGAGCCGTCAAAAAAATTACGCTTTTGGTTTTAAAGGGAATTCGCCGCAAAGAATTTTCGAGGGTTCACCAACTATCGGGACCAATCGGGCGATTTTTGTACCTCACGACGTTCGACGGCCTGCCCAAGCCGTTTAAAGAAGTGCCGTCACCGCTCCAATAAGGCATTGGCATGGGCCATAACGATCGACAAGCAACCGGTGTCGCACACACCCTGCAGTTGGTGGTGTGTTGCGACCGCGCTGGCATCCACTCGATTCTTGCTGAAATTCCGGCTAGCTTGGCGACAGATGGCTCAATTTCTGGTCGGTGAATCACAATGAGACCGCCCGTCAAGAGAATAATGGGCGGCACCTTTGGTCCCGAGGCGAGTGCAATGGCGCACGAATGAATTCTACAACAATGCGCCGTGCGACGCCAGCGACCTTGCCCTTTCGTATGCGATCAAGCAATTGGCTATATGGGCAAGATAGGGGAATTTCACCTTTACCAGTCCGGATCGGAATCAAAAGGGATGATTTCTGCCGATTTTTTTGACATCGCTTTCCTCCTCGATCCATCCCACAATACAACAGGAAGTCTCTGCTCACACCCGCGCGGCGATATCCGCCACCCATCTAGTTCCGGACTCGCGATCAGAAAGCATATCTGAACGGCATTCCATAGAAGCAATATAAATTGAAAATTGCGGCCAAACCCAGGATGGTTTCGAAGCCGGCGGGCCACTCACGGTCTCAAGGCGAGAATTTAAGAGACGTTCAAGAATGACCCAGCACGCAGAAAACGCTCGAATTCTCATGTACAGCCACGACACGTTCGGGCTCGGCCACTTGCAGCGCTGCCGGACTATCGCGCATTCGCTGGTCGAGGATTTCCGTGGGCTTCAGGTGCTTATCATTTCGGGTGCGACTATCGCCGGCGCCTTCGACTACCGCGCCCGTGTCGACTTCGTGAAGATCCCCAGCGTCATCAAGTTGCGCAACGGCGAATACACCTCGTTGGAAAAGGACATCGATCTGCATGAGACGCTAAGGATGCGTCAGTCGATCATTCGCCACACAGCCGAGACCTTCCGGCCGGATATCTTCATCGTCGACAAGGAACCGCTCGGCCTGCGCGGTGAGATTGAGGACACGCTGTCCTACCTCAAGACGCGGGGCACCACGCTGGTGCTTGGCCTGCGCGAGGTGATGGATGCACCGCATCTGCTCGAAGCAGAGTGGGCGCGCAGGGATGTGATGCGCAAGATAGGCCTGTTCTACGACAAGGTCTGGGCCTATGGGCCGCCGGATTTCTACGATCCATTGACCGGCTTGGATGTGCCGCCGGCTGTCAGGGCAAAAATGAGATTCGTCGGTTTCCTGCAACGGAGCCTGCAGCGGAACCAGTTGCCCGGCCACCGGCCAGAGGGCGACTATATCCTGGTTACCACCGGTGGCGGCGGCGACGGCGCCGAATTGATTCACGACGTCATCGATGCTTATCAGCACGATCCGAAATTGCAGCACAAGGCGCTGATCGTGCTTGGGCCTTACATGCCGGCTCGCAAGCGCAACAAGTTGCTGAAGAAGGGGGCCACGATCCCCTACATCAAGATTATCGAGTTCGACAACCGCATGGAAGACCTGATTGCCGGCGCCAAGGCGGTAGTGGCGATGGGCGGTTACAATACTTATTGCGAGATACTATCTTTCGACAAGCCGGCGCTCATCGTGCCGCGCATCGAACCCCGCCAGGAACAACTGATCCGCGCGCGGCGCGCAGCCGAACTGGGCCTCGTCGAAATGCTTTTGCCGGAGGAAGCCAAGGACTCGCAGCGATTTGCCGATGCACTGGTGGCGCTGCCGAATCGGCCTCGTCCATCCCAGAGTAATCCACATCTGACCCTGGAAGGGCTCCCTCATATTTCCGAAATCGTCGCGGAATTGCTCGACCGGCAGGTTGGCCCTCACCTTTCGGTTATTGAAGGCATGAACTGAGTTGCAACATCGCAAGATCGTCGTGGTTCTGAAGGGTTATCCGCGCCTGTCGGAAACCTTCATCGCGCAGGAACTGCTCGGACTGGAGCGTGCGGGGTTCGATCTGATACTCGTTGCGCTCAGGCGGCCGACCGACGCAAAACGCCACCCCGTGCATGACGAGATCAAAGCGCCCGTCCATTATCTGCCGGAATATCTGCATGAAGAGCCGCTGCGCGTGGTTCGCTCGCTTTCTGCTTGTTTGCTGCGGCCGGGCTTCTGGCGTGCACTGGGATCGCTGGCCGTCGATATGCCGCGCGACTTTACGCGCAATCGCGCGCGCCGTTTCGGGCAAGCGCTCGTGCTAGCGGCCGAATGGCCCGAAGACGCGGTATGGCTGCATGCGCATTTCGCCCACACGCCGGCATCGGTGACGCGCTATGCCAGCCAGCTTCTTGGTCTGCCCTGGAGCTGCTCGGCCCATGCCAAGGACATCTGGACTTCGGCGGATTGGGATCTGGCCAGCAAGCTTTCCTCGGCGCGCTGGACGGTAACTTGCACGAAAACCGGCTTCGACCGTCTGAAAAAACTCGCCGACGGCAACTCGTCAGTGCATTTGAGCTATCATGGGCTCGACCTTGATCGCTTCGGCATTTTCGGCGAGGCACGAAAACAGCATGACGGCTCGGTGCCGGACGAACCGGTTATCGTTCTGAGTGTCGGGCGCGCCGTTGCAAAGAAAGGTTACGACACCTTGCTGGAGGCCCTTGCCCTCTTGCCCGGTGATTTAGCGTGGCGTTTCGAGCATATTGGCGGCGGCGAGGAACTGGAACGGCTCAAGGCGTTGGCGCAAAAGCTCGGACTGGATGGTCGCATCTCTTGGAAAGGCGCGCTCGCGCAGGAAGAGGTGCTTGAGCACTACCGCCGCGCCGATATCTTCGCCCTGGCCTGCAGGATCACCGCAAATGGTGACCGCGATGGTCTGCCGAATGTTCTGGTGGAGGCGGCCAGCCAGCGGCTTGCCTGCGTGTCGACCGATATCTCCGGCGTGCCGGAGCTTTTATCGCCGGATGAAACCGGGCTGCTGGTTCCGACGGAAAACCCAATTGCCCTGGCACAGGCGCTGGAGCGGCTGATCCGTGATCCCGTGCTGCGTGCCCGCCTCGGCGACACCGCAGAGGCGCGCGTGCGCGGCAATTTCGATCACATGGCAAGCATCGGACAGCTCAAGGAGCTGTTCGAACGGGAGTGGCGGGCCGCCGAATGAAGCGGCTGCGCGCGTTCTTCTATGTCCAGCACCTGCTCGGCATCGGCCATCTCGCGCGCTCCAGCCGCGTCGCGGCGGCTCTGGTCGATGACGGGTTTGACGTAACCATCGTCACTGGCGGAGCGCCGGTCGCGGGGTTTCCGGGATCGGGGGCAATATCTGTAACCCTGCCATCTGTCACCTCCGGTGATGAAGGATTTTCCGGTCTTGTCGACCTGCAGGGCAAGCCCATCGACGATGATTTCAAGAAACGGCGTTCCGAGATGCTGCTGCAGGCATTCCGGGATTGCAGGCCTGATATCGTCATTGTCGAGGCGTTTCCATTTGGGCGCCGGCAGATGCGTTTCGAACTCTTGCCGCTGATCGAGGCCATCGACGCGGCGTCGCCCAGACCGCTGCTGGTGACGTCAGTCCGTGATATCCTTCAGGAGCGCGTCAAGCCGGGCCGAAACGAGGAAACGGTCGCTCTCGTTAACAGGCATTTTGACCTTGTCATGGTCCATGGCGATCCGGCTTTCGCAACCATCGACAAGACATTTCCACTGGCGGGAGCGATCAGGGCCGAGGTTGCGTACACGGGGCTCGTTGCCGCGCCACCAGCGCCCGCGGCCTCCGAGCGTTTCGACGTTGTGGTGTCGGTTGGCGGCGGGGCCGCAGGAAAGAGCCTTGTCCGATCCACCATCGCATTAGCGCGGAATGCCGACAACGCCTGGAAATGGTGTCTGATCACCGGCCCAAACCTGCCGAAGGACGAATTTGACGCGATTACACGCGATGCGACGCCGGGCCTGTCCATCTTCCGGTTTCGCGAGGATTTCGCCAGCTTGCTGACCGGCGCCCGCCTGTCGGTCTCGCAGGCGGGTTACAACACTGTCTGCGATGTCCTGCGCGCGCGCTGTCGCTCGCTGCTCGTTCCCTTTGCAGCCGGCGGGGAAACGGAACAGACGGTTCGAGCCCTTATGCTCGAAGAGCTCGGTCTTGCAACGGTGCGGATGGAAAAGGACCTGACGCCTGAGTGTCTGGCGCAAGCGATCGAACAGGCGCTTGCGGGACCGGCGCCAGCGGCGCATCGTCTCGATCTGGAAGGCGCCCGTCACTCTGCGCAAATCCTGCGCGAGCGGCAACGAACCTGGTCCTCGAAATCCTAACGCAGGTCGCATCTCGTTGGATTCGCGAAACGCGCTTCAAACAGTTCCAATCAGCATGAAGCGCGTATATTTTTTTGTCGGCAGTTCGCCGGAGAACCTGATCTCCCGTAGCGCCGCCATTGCTTCGAAGGCTGCAAGCGAAGCCACGCAGTTGATGTGCGTCGGCTCGCTGAAGTAATCGTTCGATTGCAGCAGCACATTCGTGCCCCGCGGAAGCAGGGCAAGCCAGGCACCCAGCTCGGCTATGTGTTCGCAGCTCGTATTGACCACTAGGTCGGGCCGCCCGGCGGCATAGTCGAGTGCGTACATATCTTCCGTCAGCGCCCGGAAGCGGTCGCCGGCTTCCCGGTTGAGGGTCCGGGCGACCGGCCCGACTTCCGGATCGATGTCGATGCTGTCGATCGCCGCAATGCCGAAACGGGCGTCGTTGAAAAGCATTGCCGGCAATACGCCGTACCATCCACCCAGCACCCATATACGCCCGAACCGGCCGCCGCAGCTTCCAAACAGCTCGTCGAGCGCCCACATCTTGCAAGCGACCTGCTTGTGGTTGAAGGCGTTGGCGATGTCGGCCGTCGGATGCTTGGCGATGACGCGCGCCAGCCCGGCGACGAGAGGGTGGTCGACATAGGCGGCAATTCCCCGGGCGAGATCCAAGGCTTGTTCGTGCCCGCCGGCATTGCGTGCTTGTGTGACATCCATCATATTCGTCCTCTATGTTGGGATTTCGGGCGACACAACGCAATATTGCCTCACGCGAGCCTGTTCGACTTGCGGATAAGACGATGCCGCCAGCCGTTTCGCCGTTGCACGGTGGCGAAGGGGGCCGATTGCGTCTGTCCCGACCAGCGGCGTCCATCCGCGAAGACATTGCCGATACATCGTTTGCCAGCAGGTGCTTTCACCGCCTGCATCCTCCAAACTGACAGTCGCATATGGAACCCAGCCTAGCCCGCTATATCTGGACGCACACCCGGAAGCAGCAGATCTGGATATTGATGATCGTCCTGCTTTCGATGATCCCATATTTCATGTCCTTCGACCTGCCGAAGCTGATCGTCAACGGCCCGATCCAGGGGAAGGGGTTCGAGCAACCCGGCACGACCCTGCCCTTCATGAGATTGCACTATAACCTGCCGTTCATTGGCGAGGTCCAGTTCTTCTCCGGTTTTCAGCTTGACCGCAAGGAGACGCTGCTTGCCCTGAGCCTTGTGTTCCTCTTGCTGGTCGTCATCAACGGCCTGTTCAAACTCTACATCAACACCTACAAGGGCCGCCTCGGCGAACGCATGCTGCGGCGTATTCGCTTCGATCTGATCGATCGTGTGCTGCGGTTTCCGCCGATTTACTTCAAGCGGGTGAAATCCGCCGAAGTGGCGACCATGGTGAAGGATGAGGTGGAGCCGCTGGGCGGCTTTATCGGCGATGCCTTCCTGCAGCCGGTGCTGCTCGGCGGCCAGGCGCTGACGGCCATGCTGTTCATCATGGTCCAGAACGTCTGGCTCGGAATGATAGCGGTGGTGATCGTGATCATCCAGATCGTACTCATCCCGCGGATGCGGCGGCGGCTGCTCGTGCTTGGGCGCCAACGGCAGTTGACGGCGCGCGCGCTTTCTGGCCGGGTTGGCGAAATCGTTGACGGCATCGGCGCGGTTCACGTCCACGATACGTCGAACTACGAGCGCGCCGACATAGCTGCTAGGCTAGGGCTCATCTTCAAGATCCGCTTCGATCTTTACCAATGGAAATTCATGGTAAAGTTCCTCAACAATTTTCTCGCACAGCTCACGCCCTTTCTGTTCTACATGATCGGCGGGTATCTGGTCATCGGGGGCCGGCTGGACGTCGGCCAGCTCGTGGCGGTGATCGGAGCCTACAAGGACCTGCCCGGACCGATGAAGGAACTGATCGACTGGGATCAGGATCGGCAGGATGTCCAGGTCAAATATCAGCAGGTCGTTGAACAGTTCACCGTCGAGGATATCATTGCGCCGGGAATCGCGGCACTGACGATCGACGATCCCGGTCCGATGACAAACCCGCTGTCGGCGGTCGGTCTCTCCATGGCAGACGATGGCGGTGCAATGCTCCTCAACCGTGTCTCCATGCAGGTCAAGCCGGCTGAGACGGTGGCGCTGGTCAGCACCCCGACAGGCGGAGCGGAGGCGCTAGCAGAAGCCTTCGCGCGTCTGAACTGGCCAGAGAGTGGAAAGGTCGCTTCGGGCGCCGATGACCTGCTTGAACTCCCCGAAGCCGTGACCGGCCGGCGCATGTCCTACGCCTCGTCGGATGTTTTCCTGTTCCAAGCAAGCCTGCGCGATAACCTGCTCTACGGGTTGAAGCATGCACCGCTGACATCGGTGACTTATGACGGCGCCGCGGCAGACCAGCAGCGCTGGAACATGGACGAGGCGCGCCGGTCGGGCAATCCGGATTTCGACGTCCATAGCGACTGGATCGACTATGCTTCCGCCGGTGCTACCGGCCCGCACGACCTCTTTGAAGCGGTGCGCCGGGTGCTCGACGCGGTTCTTCTGTCGCGCGACATTCTGGATCTTGGCTTGCGCTCTTCGGCCGACCTCACGCGTCACACGAAGCTCGCCGGGCGGATCGTCGAACTGCGTGCAGCGCTGCGAACCCGGCTGGAACAGGAAGGGCTGCGCGAACTGGTGGTTCCTTTCGAGCCGGGCGCTTACAACACGGAAGCGACGATCGGCCAGAACTTGCTTTTCGGCGCCGCCGCCGGCCCCGAACTGGCCGACAAGGCTCTGGCGGCCAATCCCTACTTTGCTTCCGTGCTGAAGCAGGCCGGCCTCGACAGCACGCTCTACGAGATGGGCATGGAGATCGCCGAACAGGCCATCGAGCTGTTTGCCGACCTGCCGCCAGATCACCAGTTCTTCCAGCAGCTCGCCTTCATGAGCGCCGAGGAGATCCCCGCCTACGAGACCTTGCTGCAGCGGCTCAAGAACCGCCCCTACGAGGCGGTTTCGGAGGCCGACCGCGCCATGATCATCACCTTGAGCTTTGCCTATATCGAGCCCCGGCACCGCTTCGGCCTGCTGACCGACGAGTTGATGAGCAAGATCGTCGCCGCACGCAACCAGTTCTATGAAAACCTGCCGCCCGAACTGCACAACGCGATCGAACGGTATGATCCTGCCAAATACATTGCCGCGGCCACCGTCATGGACAATGTCCTATTCGGCCGTGTGGGAAACAACCATCCCGACGCCCCGGACCGCATACGCTCCATCGTCTATGACATTCTTGACGAGCTGGGGCTCTATGCCGAGCTTCTGGATGTCGGCCTGGACTTCAACGTCGGCGCCGGTGGAAGGCGGCTGACCGGCGGACAGCGACAGAAGCTCGATGTTGCCCGGGCTCTGCTCAAGCGTCCCGATTTTCTCATTCTCAACCGGCCGCTGTCGGCGCTCGACCAGCGCATTCAGGACAAGGTGCTGCGAAACGTGCTCGAGGAAGCCAGACGCGACGGCCATTCGCCGGCAATTGTGTGGGTCGTGACGAGTCCGGCAATGGCGATGATGTTCGATCGCGTTATCGTCTTTGACTCGGGTCAATTGGTGGAAGACGGTACACACGAGACACTTTTGGCAGAGAACGGTATCTTCAAGGAACTTCTGTCATAGTCTGGCAGACGCGAATTTAGGAAGGTTTGCGACAATGCTGCTCAAGGATGAAGTTGGAATGCTGCAACGCGTTCCCTTGTTCTCTGGCATTGAGCCGGCAAAGCTCAAGCTGCTCGCGTTCACATCCGATCGCGTGAATTACAGCGCCGGCCAGATTCTTTTCCGGCAGGGCGACGAGGCAGACGCTGCCTATGTCATCCTTTCAGGCAGGGCGGATATTCTGGTCGATTCCGACAGCGGGCCGATGAAAGTTGCCGAACTGCTGCCAAATTCGATTGTCGGCGAGATCGCCATATTGTGCAACAGCTCCCGCACTGCCACCGTCAGCGCGGCAAGTGATCTGGAGGCCTTGAGAATCCGCAAGGATCATTTCCTGAGGCTTATGAAGGAGTTCCCGGAAATGACCATCGAGATATTGCGGGTTCTTGCCGATCGGCTAAGCCATACGACCGCGGATCTGATCGACGCACGAAGCGCCTAGAGCTATGATGGGCGAAAGGTAGCATGGACGACGATTTTTTCCTGGTCAGATTTTGGGGCGTGCGCGGCAGCATTGCTGTATCCGGGCCAGAATTCGCTCGCTATGGCGGCAACACAATCTGCATTGAGATGCGATGCGGCAAGCATACGCTTCTGTTCGACGCAGGCTCTGGCCTGCGGCCTGCCGGCAGGGCGCTTCAGGCGTCGGATGTGACCGATTTCGACCTGCTTTTCACCCATTGCCATTACGATCACATCATCGGGCTGCCGGCTTTTGCGCCTATCTTCGACCCGAGCGTCAAGCTTACGCTTTGGTCCGGGCATCTTGCAGGACGCATGACGACCCGGCAGATTATCGATGAGTTCATACGGCCGCCGTGGTTTCCGGTGAAAATGAACGTCTGCAAGGCAAATCTCGACTGCCGCGATTTCGTATCCGGAGACGTGCTTCGGCCGCGCGAAGGGGTGGTGGTTCGGACCGGCAGTCTCACCCATCCGGGAGGCTGCATAGGCTACCGGATCGAATGGGGCGGCCGCGTCGTGGCGGTGATCACCGACACCGAGCACGAGCCGGACAAACTCGATCAGTCGGTGCTCGACCTGATCGAAGATGCCGACCTCGTCATTTACGATTGCACCTACACCGAGAAGGAAATGGAACGCCGCCGCGGTAACGGTCACTCGACATGGCAACAGGGCGTCAAGCTCTGTGAGGCGGCCGGTGCACGGGCGCTTGCACTGTTTCACCACGATCCGACACGCACCGACGAGCAACTGGACGAGATGGAGAAGCTGGCCAAGGACAGGTTTGCCGGCGCTTTTGCCGCGCGGGATGGCCAGATGCTCAAGTTCCCGGTCTCATCGCACAGAAAGCGCTGAGCTATTTTCCTTTACCCGCGTGGCGCCCGATCAATGTCCTGATCGGAAGCCATGCACAGGGTTCAGCCTGTGCGGTGACTGTCAACAATCGTTCGAGGAAAAGCCAGGCCGATTCATCATGTACAAGATGGTGGGTGAGCAGGCCGATCGGCTCGCCGTCGGATGCATGCTGCAAGTGTGCGATGATAGCCTGGACCAATACACCATGATCGCGGCAGCCGCGCGTGCCATGCCAATCCATGATGTCGACATTGCTGTTGATGACCGCCAATGAAGCCGGCTTCGGCGGCCCATAGACTGACAAGGCCGCAAAACCTATCGATCCAAGGTCGGATACCACGCCGGCGTCGATCCTGTTCCAGGGCGGCACCAGCATCGGAACGGCACGTGCGCCGTGCAGGCCGGTTACTCGCGACAGTCCGCGAGCCAGATCATCGAGCACCGCCTCGCGTGGCCGATGCGCGCCGAGCTCCTGCTTTTTCTGGTCCTCGGGCGCATGAGTCCGGTGCGCCCAGCCATGGATGGCGACCGTGGCATGCGGGGCCTCGTCGAGCCGGGCGACAAGCTTCGCGTCGGTCAGGGCCGGAATGACGGCCAGAGTGACCGGAACCGCGAATTCACCGGTGAGGTCGAGCAGCCGATCAAGCGCAGGCGTCGGATACACGGCGTCGTCGTCGCGCAGCCAGAACTCCGCCTTTCGGCCCGCCCGTTGCAGGCGCGTCAGCTCTTCCACCAAGGGCTGCCAGATCGGATCGGACGTCATGAGACCGGGACCTTCGCAATAAGTTCGGCCAGACGCGCAGCTGCGCCACCGAGGGAACGTTCTTCGAGAACGAAACGCCGGGCTTCCGCGGCCATGATGGTTCTTTCGTCGTCCCGGGCCAGAAGCCTTTCAATGGCGGAAGCGAACGCCGCGACATCGCCCGGCGGGGTGAGAAACCCGGTCTGGCCATCCCGCACGACCTCCGGCACGCCGGCGATGTCCTGGGCCACCACCGGAAGGCCGGCGGCCTGTGCTTCAAGATAGGCAACGCCGTAGGCCTCGCCATAACCCGGCCAGACATAGATTCCCCCGGTATAAAGGACATCCGGCACGGCGGCAGGCTCGATCGAGCCGATCCATTCGATACGATCGGCGGGCAAGCCGGCGAATTGCGCTTCGACCTCGTCGCGAGCTGGCCCGTCTCCGACGACCGACATGGTCCAGGGCATATGGCCGATCAAGCCGAGCGCTTGCGCCAGCATGCGATAGCTGCCCAGTTTGTCGCCCGGGCGCATCATGGCGACGGTAACGAGGCGCGTCGGACAACCCCGTGCCGGGATTTCCCGGAATGCCGATATGTCGATGAAGGGCGAAAGCATACCGAAAGCGGCCTTGGGAATAGCATCCGCCAGTCCCTGACGATCCCTTTGGGTGAAGCAGATGTTCAGAGCCGCTTGTTCGATGGCTCGCGCCACCAATGCTTGGCTATCGGCCCACAAGCCGGCATTGCGTCGCCTGGAATAGGAGGCTTCCGCTGTCACATAGGGGACAGCAAAGGCCGACGCCAGCTCCGGCCCGATCAAGTCGGGCGCCTTGTAATAGGGATGGTAGGTGAACCAGAGATCGGGCTTGCCGTCACGATCCCAAAGCTTGGTCAGCCGCGCGGCTTCCTCTGCGGCCTCGATCTTGAGTGCCTCGAAACTTTTCGACTCCGGCTGGCGTAGATAGAAGCGCAACTCAGATGCCAATTCGACGCTATGCCCTCCGTACTCCAGCGCTTTGACAAGCATCCGTGCCATCTGGCGGTCGCCGGAGACAACGGGATGATTGGGTGACTTCAGCGGCGCGTAGAAGGCAATTCGCATCGCGCGACCCTATCATCGGAAAGCCTGCGCAAGTCAATTTCCAAGCGTGATCGACTTCACCTTCAAGTCGTGGAATGTGCTATCTGATGGCCATGGAAACAGCTGTCGCGTCCGACCCTTTTGTCGCTTCTTTGCCGGTCTTCGCAAAGTTCGAAAGCGTTGCCGATATCGATAACTATCGGCCCCTCCCCGATGGCTGGGCGCTGGCCACTGCCGACATTGTCGGCTCGACCAAGGCGATCGAGGCGGGGCGCTATAAAACCGTCAATATGGCCGGCGCAAGCGTCATTTCGGCGCTGCTCAATGCGCTGGGTCGGCAAGATCTCCCCTTTGTCTTCGGCGGCGACGGCGCACTCGTGGCGTTTCCCGGCTCGGCGCTGGAGATCGCCCGCAACGCGCTGGCGGCCGTCCAAAGATGGGTGGCGGACGAACTGGGCCTGACCTTGCGCGCCGCGATCGTGCCGATAGGGGACATAAGGGCGCAGGGCCTCGACGTTCGCGTGGCGAGGTTCCAGGCCTCCGAAGCGGCCTTCTATGCCATGTTCGCCGGCGGTGGCGGCAGTTGGGCGGAAGCTGAGATGAAAGCGGGGCGCTACCGCATCGATCCTGCGCCGGTCGGCGCGCGGCCGGATCTGACCGGCCTTTCCTGCCGTTGGAACCCGATCGAAGCACGGCATGGCGAAATCGTCTCGATCATAGCCACACCGGGGGCGTCGCGCGACTTGCGCGGGTTTCAGTTTCTGGCTTCCGACATCATCGCCCTCGCCGGCAGGCAGGAGCGCGATGGCCACCCGGTGCCGGTGGACGGCCCGGGCTACAGTCTGCTGCCCGCCGGCCTGGATGTCGAGGCGCGGGCGATGGCCACGGCCGGATGGCGTTGGCGGTCGAAGCTGTGGATCGTGTTCCTGATGACGCTTACGGCTGTAACCGATCGATTTGGCTGGACGATTGGCCGTTTCGATCCGAAGGTCTACAAACGCGAGGTGGCCAGCAATTCGGATTTCCGAAAGTTCGACGACGGCTTGAAGATGACCATCGACGTTGACGCGGATGTGCTGCATCGGATCCAAGACCGGCTGAAGCAGGCGGAAGAGGCGGGCATCTGCAATTATGGCCTGCACCGCCAGAAGTCGGCCTTGATGACCTGCCTCGTCATCTCGCCGCTGCAGCGCGATCATGTTCATTTCATCGATGGCGCCGCCGGCGGCTACGCGATGGCTGCCGCAAGCCTGAAGGCGAAGGCGCCGGTCTGCTGACTGCTTGCGGAAATCGATTTCCGCAATATGCCCTCACTCATGGTTCTTGGCACCGGTGAGCCGCGCCATGGGAGCGGGTAGCCTGTCCGAATTGACGGGAAAGCAGATTTTTGGACGCCTAACGATCAACATATGACCGTCTTCTGAACCGGATTTCGAGGTGCGTCGCGCAAGTCGGCGTGATCGGACCGAGCTATGTCGGGTTGCCGCTGTCGGTTGCGATCGCACGCGCCGGGTTCCCGGTTTCCGGCTTCGACATCGAAGCCCGGAAGGTCGATGCCTGAGCAACGGCCAATCCTACTTGAGGCAGTGACGTCGACAGCCGTGCCGGCCGGGCGGTTCCGCACCACTGCGGATTTGCCGAACTAGCCGTCTGCGATGCCATCATAATCTGCGTTCCGACACCGCTGACGAAACACCGGGAGCCGGAGAGGATCCCCGAAGGATCCGATGCTGTCGTCGTGGCAACCTACCACGACGCGATCGACTATCAGGCGATCGCTGATCACGCTCCTCTGGTCGTCGACACACGCAATGATTTTGGCCGCCTCGGGCTGGTCCAAGCGACAGTGGTGGTGAAGGCCCGACGATGTCTGAGACGGCGAATTCTTTGCCCGATGTCAGGATCGAGATTGCACTCCGCCGGAAGCCTCGCCACATAGGGTTCCAGGTGATAGATGCTGTTTACGCCTGCTTCCTTCCTGCAAGGAGTTATTTAGGAAATTCTTCGCCGGCTTTCGTCGCCGAAGCCGGCTTCACTGCCTTCACTTGTGTGGCGGATCAAAGGAGATGGCTCGTCTTCGACGGGTTTGAGATAGCATGAGCACAGCGCAAGCAGAAGTTTCCACCATTCTCATGGATAAAGTTGCCGACTGGCTGAGCCAATCGGCGCTGGCGGGCAACGACCTGGAAACATTGGTAAAGGGCTTTTGTGAACGGTTGGCTGCTGCCGGCCTGCCGCTGAAGCGGGTGCATTTGAGCTTTTCGATGCTTCATCCGCTCTATGACGCGCTTGGTTTTACCTGGCTTCGCGGCCAGGGCCTGGAAGTGGAAGGCTTCCGCAGTGAGAACGGCGTTCATTCCGACAGATTCCTGACCAGCCCATACTACCATCTGCTCAGCAACAAGCTCGACCACCTGCGGCGCCGGCTTGACCCGTCGGTGCGGTCGGAGTTTCCTGTTTTCGACGACCTCAGGCGTATGGGCGTCACCGATTACATGGCATTCGTGCATCCCTTCAACGGCGATACCAGCCAGGGCATGATGGGGTCGTGGTCGACCGACAGTGCGTCTGGCTTCAGCGACGGCATGATTTCGGCGCTATTGCGGATCCAGAACTATCTCGCTATCGCCACCAAGATGGCGGTGCTCACCAAGCTCGCCGACAACATGATGACCACTTATCTTGGCGGCGACGCCGGCAGACGTGTGCTGGACGGCCAGATCAAGCGCGGCGAGGGTGACACAATCCGGGCCGCACTGGTCATGGGCGATATGCGGGGGTCGACAAGGCTTGCCGAAACCTCCGGTCGCGAAATCTACATCGATACGCTGAACCAGTTTTTCGATGCCATCGCTGCACCTTTCAATCGCAAAGGCGGGCAGATCATGAGTTTCCTGGGGGATGGCTTCATCGCCGTCTACCCCTGCGAAAGGCATCGCTCGCAGTCCGAGATCGCCTGCCAGGCTGCTCTTGCGGCAGCGCACAAGGCCAGCGCGCGCATGATGGAGCTCAATCTGCGCAGAAAGGAGCAGGGGTTGGGCGACATAAAGTTTGGTATCGGCCTGCATGTCGGCAATGTGATGTTCGGCAATGTCGGACTTACCGACCGGCTGACATTCTCTGTCTTCGGCTCGGCTGTAAACGAGGTCCAGCGTCTCCAGACCCTGACCAAGAAATATCCGCACAGCGTTCTCGCCAGCAAGGACTTCGCCAGCTATTGCGGCGACAACAGTTGGCTGACGCTCGGCACGGAGGAACTGGCGGGTATCAAGCAGAAGCTGACGGTGCTTTCACCCGATTTGTCGGGTGCTCTCGCGCTCGATGAAGACGCTGCGCCGATTCACGACCGGATATCGGACGCCGAGCAGGTCATGCTGCTTCATCGCGATGCCGCGCGGTTGTCGGCAAGCGACCGGAGGAAACTCCAGTAACCGACACGATCCGGTCCGAAAGCCTTGGTGTGCAGCCCGGTCGCCGGTTCCGTCGCGGAATTCGATTCGAATCCAAGTTGCTCTAGGCTGGCAATACGCTAGTCTCGCTTTTTGGGTCTGCCGCCCGGCAGACTGCCAGAGTGGGGCTGGTGTGAGGATGAATTCGGGCATTGATCTGCTGCGGATCGAGGATCTTGGCATCTCTTTTGCCATGATCGGGGGACCGTTGCATGCCGTCAGACGCGCAAATCTCCGCGTCCTGCCCGGCAAGGTTACCGCGCTTGTGGGCGAGTCCGGTTCCGGAAAATCGGTTCTCAGCCAGGCAGTGATGGGCATTTTGCCGAATACGGCCCACGTTCGCGGCCGTATCCTGTTTTCTGATCCTGAAAAGCCTGGCACGACGCAAGACATCCTGCAGATGCAGCGTGACGGAACCGAAATCCGGGCGTTGAGAGGCAGCCGCATCGGCAAAATCTTTCAGGAGCCAATGACATCGCTCTCGCCGCTGCACACGATCGGCAACCAGGTCAGCGAATCCTTGCAGATTCATACGCCTATGGCTCGGGCGGAGCGCAAGGCGCGGACCGAGGAAATGCTCGGCCTTGTCGGCTTCCCCAATCCCAAGCGCGCCTACGACATGTATCCATTTGAACTTTCGGGAGGATTGCGGCAACGCGCCATGATCGCCATGGCGCTTATCTGCCGGCCTGCTTTGTTGATCGCCGACGAGCCGACGACGGCGTTGGACGTCACCATCCAGGCGCAAATCCTGCAATTGCTGCGCGGGCTTCAGACCAAGCTGAACATGGCGATGCTGCTGATCACGCACGACCTCGGCGTGGTCGCCAATGTCGCCGACGAGGTGGTGGTCATGTACCATGGCGAGATCATGGAAATGGGGCCTGTCGAGGCGATATTCCGCCGGCCGGGCCACCCTTACCTGAAGGGCCTAATGGCAGCCGTTCCGCATTTCGACCTGAAGCCCGGTGAAAGGCTAAAGGCGCTCCGCGAGGTGCCGGTGAATGTCGGGAACCTGCTCGGCAAGCAGACTGCCCCGGCATCGAAGGGGCCAGACGACATCCTGCTGTCGGTAAGGGATCTGACTAAGACCTTCACCATCCGCAAGTCAGGATGGTTCAGCGGGGGGCATCAATCCTCTGTTCGCGCCGTGGACGGCGTGAGCTTCGACATCAGGCGGGGTGAGTGTCTGGGTCTGGTCGGCGAAAGCGGCTGTGGCAAAACAACCGTCAGCAAGATCCTCATGCGGGCCATTACCCCCAGCGGCGGTTCTGTGATCTTCAACGGCCGCGATGGACCGACCGACGTCCTGGGCGCAGAGGGAGATGCCCTGCGCATATTGCGCGCGAAAATCCAGATGGTCTTCCAGGACCCGGTTTCGTCGCTTTCACCTCGCATGACGGTGGAGAACATCTTGAGCGAGCCGCTGGAGATCCATGAGCGTGGCAATGCGGCGTCCCGACTCGCCACGGTCAAGAGCCTGATGCAGGCAATCGGGCTCGATCCGCGCTTCATCAAGCGTTATCCGCACAGTTTCTCCGGCGGGCAGCGTCAGCGCATCGGCATCGCGCGCGCATTGGCGCTGGGGCCTGAACTCCTGATCTGCGACGAGCCGGTTTCGGCGCTCGATGTCTCTGTCCAGGCGCAGATCCTGAATCTTCTGAAGGACCTGCAAAAAGAACTGGGCCTGACCTACCTGTTCATATCCCACAATCTGGCGGTGGTGGACTACATGGCAGACCGCATCGCGGTGATGTGCGGCGGGCGTATCGTCGAGCTTGCGCCGCGCGAAATTCTGCTCAGGAAACCAATCCACCCCTACACGCGCTCCCTGGTCGCCGCGGTACCTTTCCCCGATCTCGACCGGCCGATGGATTTCAAGACGCTGAAGCTCGGCGGCGCTTCCGACACCAGCGCATGGGGACCGCAATTCCGCGAAGAAGGCGACGAGGATGTCCTGGCGCCGCTCGATCTTGGCGGCGGCCACCTCGTGCTGGCCCGACGTTCGGCCGATGTCAGCGAGTTACGCCATTGATCAGCCGTCGCACCGTCCTTGGCGTGATGGCTTCGGCACTCCTGCCGGGCACGTCGCGCGCTGGCGACCTGGAGCCGGAATTTCTTCGGCCGCAGCTGACGGCCAGGGCGCTGCCGGCACTCACCGAGCGCCTGCCCAAGAGCCCGCGCGCCTTGAATCTCGCCACGATGGGCCGGCAGCCGGGCCAATATGGCGGCACGCTGCGTACGATCATCGGCAGCCAGAAAGATATCCGGATGATGACGATTTACGGATATTCTCGCCTGGTCGGCTACGACGAAAAGCTTAGCTTGCAGGCCGACATTCTCGAAAATTTCGACGTCGCGGATGATCGCATCTTCACGTTCAAGATACGGGAAGGACACAAATGGTCCGACGGCAGCCTGCTGACGCCGGAGGATTTTCGCTATTGTTGGGAAGATGTCTGGCTGAACGATGAGCTTTCGCAAGGCGGGCTCGCCCCGACCCTGATGGCGGACGGCAAGCCGCCACGCTTCGAGATCGTCGATCCGTTGACGGTGCGCTATAGTTGGGATGCGCCCAATCCCGACTTCCTGCCCAAGCTCGCTGCCGCTTCGCCGATATCGCTTGTTCTGCCATCCGCCTATCTCAAGCAGTTCCACAAGAAATATCAGGATCCATTCCGGCTCGCCGGCCTGATGAAGGAGAACCGGACCCAGAAGTGGACGCTCCTGCATATCCGTATGTCGCGGCAATATCGCCCGGAGAACCCGGAACTGCCGACGCTCGACCCCTGGCAGAACCGAACCAGGCCGCCGGCCGAGCAATTCATCTTCGAGCGCAACCCCTTCTTTCATCGGACAGACGAGAACGGCCGGCAACTGCCCTATGTTGACCGAATCATCATGAATGTCAGCTCATCGGCGATCATCTCCGCGAAGACCGGGGCGGGCGAGAGCGACCTGCAATGCATGGGAATTGACTTCAGCGATTACTCCTTCCTGAAGGACGCGGAGAAGCGCTATCCGGTGAAGATGCACCTCTGGAAACGCACACAGGGTTCTCGGCTGGCGCTGCTGCCGAATCTGAATTGTGCCGACCAGGTGTGGCGTGGCCTTCTGCGTGACGTGCGCGTGCGCCGCGCACTTTCGCTCGCCGTGGACAGGCGCGAGATCAATATGGCCGTGTTCTACGGATTGGCGCAGGAAAGCGCCGATACGGTTTTGTCCGAGAGCCCGCTCTACCGGCCGGAATTCGCTAAAGCTTGGGTTGCCCATGATCCCGACCAGGCCAACGCGCTGCTCGACGAGGTCGGGCTTCTGGCACGTGACGATGACGGCCTGCGGATACTTCCCGATGGACGCTCTGCCCAGATCATCGTGGAAACCGCCGGCGAAAGCACGCTGGAAACCGACGCGCTCGAACTCATCACCGATCACTGGCGAAAGATCGGCATCGCCCTGTTCATCCGGACTTCGCAGCGCGACATCTTCCGCAGCCGCGCGCTTGGCGGCCAGATCATGATGTCGATGTGGTCGGGCATCGACAATGGCGTGCCGACCGCCGACATGAACCCGAGTCAGTTGGCCCCCACAATCGACGATCAGCTGCAATGGCCGCTCTGGGGTGCTCACTACTTGTCTCATGGCAAGATGGGCGAGGCGCCCGATCTTCCTGCAGTGATCGAGTTAATGGTTTTGCTCAAGCGCTGGAACGCATCGACCGAAGCGACAGAGCGCGCCGAAATCTGGAATTCGATGCTGTCGATCTACACCGATCAGGTGTTTTCGATCGGGACCGTGAACGGAACGCATCAGCCGATTCTGGTGTCCTCACGGCTGCGCAATCTGCCTGACAAGGCGCTCTTCGGCTACGATCCGACCGCCTATTTCGGTGTCTACATGCCGGATACATTCTGGCTTGGAGAGTCCTGAGCGTGCTTCGATATATTGTCTGGCGCATTACTGTGATGGTTCCAACGCTGCTGGTGATATCAGCGCTGGTGTTCACGATCATCGAACTTCCCCCCGGCGACTATTTCGACAGCTATGTCGCCGAGCTTCGGGCACAGGGCGAAGGGGTGGATTCCGATCGCATCGAGATGATGCGCAAGGAATATGGTTTCGACAAGCCGCCGATCATTCGTTACTTCTATTGGGTCGGCGGGATGCTGCACGGCGATTTCGGCTATTCCTTCGAGTATGAGTTGCCGGTTCGCGACGTCGTCGGGGACCGAATGTGGCTGACTGTGCTGGTTTCCTTCGTCACGATCATCTTCACTTGGCTCATCGCCTTTCCGATCGGCATGTACTCCGCGACGCATCAATACAGTTGGGGCGATTACGGCCTGACCTTTTTTGGCCTCCTAGGCCTTGCCATTCCGAACTTCATGCTGGCGCTGATCCTGATGTATTTCGCCAACATCTGGTTCGGCACGTCCATCGGCCATCTCATGGACCCGCAATATCTCAGCGAGCCGATGAGCTGGGCCAAGGCGAAGTCGATACTCTCCCATCTCTGGATCCCGGTCTTGATCATCGGCACCGGCGGCACGGCAAGCATGATCCGGCGGCTGCGCGCCAATCTGCTCGATGAGCTACACAAGCAATATGTGGTGACCGCGCGCGCCAAAGGTCTTCATCCGTTCAGGGCGCTGGTCAAATATCCGCTGCGCATGGCGCTCAATTTCTTTATTTCCGACATCGGCTCCATCCTGCCGGCCATCATCTCCGGCGCCGAAATCACCGCGATCGTGCTGTCTTTGGAAACGACCGGGCCGATGCTGATCAAGGCGCTGCAAAGCCAGGACATGTATCTGGCGGGGTCGTTCCTGATGTTCCTCGCCTTCCTGACGGTTATCGGCGTCCTGATTTCCGACCTGGCGCTGGCGCTGCTGGATCCACGAATTCGTTTGCAGGGCGGCAGCACCAAATGAAAACGGATTCGCCGCTCCCCGCACCGAGTGCTCCACTAGAACACTATGTTTCCAGCGCGCCCTTTGATCTGCAGTCGGTCGAGGCGATGACGGTGGAGCAGTCGAAGGTCTTTCAGGCGTCGCAGTTGCGGCTGATGTGGTGGAAATTCCGCTTGCACCGGCTCGCCCTTGTATCCGGCATATTCCTGGTAGTGCTTTATTTCGGGATATTAATCTGCGAGTTCCTGGCGCCCTACAACCTGCACACGCGCAACATGGACTACATCTATTCGCCGCCGCAGCAGGTGCACCTGTTCCACAACGGCCAGTTCGTCGGGCCGTTCGTCTATGGCCGCCAGATGACGCTGGACATGGACACGCTCAAGCGGAACTACATCGACAACCAGGACGATGTTCAGCGGCTCCGTTTCTTCTGCAAGGCCGATCGTTACCGGTTCTGGGGCCTGATCGAAGGTGACAGGCATTTTGTCTGCGCTGCCGAAAACGGTCAGCTTTTCCTGGCGGGCACCGACCGGCTGGGGCGCGACGTGCTCTCGCGCATGATCTATGGCGCACGCATTTCACTGACAATCGGCCTCGTCGGCATCAGTTTCAGCTTCCTGCTGGGCATCGTCATCGGCGGACTGGCCGGTTATCACGGCGGTATCTTCGACCTGATCGTTCAACGAATAATCGAAGTTCTGCAATCGATTCCCAGCATTCCGCTATGGTTGGCCCTGGCGGCGATCATGCCGATAACCTGGAGCCCAATCCTGATCTATTTCGGCATCACCGTCATCCTCGGAGTGCTCGACTGGACCGGACTGGCGCGGGCCGTGCGTTCAAAGCTTCTGGCCTTGCGCGAGGAAGATTACGTTCTCGCCGCGCAGTTGATGGGCGCCGGAAGCAGCCGCATCATTAGGCGGCATCTCATTCCCGGCTTCATGTCGCATCTGATCGCGACGGCGACGCTCTCGATTCCTGGCATGATCCTGGGCGAGACGGCGCTGAGCTTCCTCGGGCTCGGCCTGAGGGCGCCGATAACCAGCTGGGGAATCCTGCTCACCGAGGCGCGCAGCGTCAGCGTGATCGCGTTCTATCCATGGCTTCTCCTGCCGATGCTCCCCGTCATTCTCGTCATCATGGCGTTTAACTTCCTCGGTGACGGCTTGCGGGACGCCGCAGATCCCTACAAGTGAGGTCGTTATTTTGCCGCGCGCCGTGCCGCCTATTCCACCCGGTATGATCCTTGCCGGCTGCCTGTACGGTTGTTGCAGTGTTCATCGTCCGCCTCTATATGTTCCGACACGTGATCGAGTTTGGCACTACGCCTTCGGGATACACCCGTGAACAGTTCGTGTCGGAGGCATTGCCGATCTTGAGCTGGTTCAGGACACACAAAGCATATGAGTCGCCTTGAGAATTTCATCAGCAGGATGACCGCACAGCGCGACATTCTCGACCAAGTCTGCGTCGAGGTGGCGAAGATGGAGGGGCTTGTGCTCGAGCTCGGCCTCGGCAACGGACGGACGTTCCACCATCTGCGCGAGCGCCTGCCCGGGCGCCGGATCGTGGTGTTCGACCGCGAAGTCGGTGCACATGCCAGCTCAATTCCCGAAGCCGAAAACCTCGTGCTCGGCGAAATACGCGAGACGGCCCGCAAGTTCATTGGCATCGAAGCCGCCCTTGTTCATGCCGACATCGGCACCGGCTATGACGATCGCGATGCAGTGACTGCTACCTGGCTTCCCGATCTGATTGCGAGCCTGCTTCGCGTCGGCGGCTTCGCGGTCAGTGGCACGCCGCTCGATCACCCGCTGCTGCAACGCCTCCCGGCGCCGACTTCAGAGCCCGCCGATCGTTATTTCCTCTGCAAGCGCGTGTGAGCGGCCGAGAGCCCTCATCTTTTCCCGCAAACGATGCTCTACCGCAATTCCAAGGGAAAGTGCTAGAGCGATTCCTATTTTGAGAGAATCGTAGGATTCCCAAAGCCGGATGTTTGTGATTCAAGATGCTGGCTGGATTGGAGGCCAGCATCTGATGACGCGAGCGCTTTCAAATGATCTTCGTGAGCGTGCAGTAGCGGCGGTTGGCGACGGGGAGACCTGCCGTGCGGTTGCCTCGCGCTTTGGCGTTGCGGTTTCCTCTGTAGTGAAGTGGTCGCAGCGTTACCGTGCCACTGGCTCGGTGGCGCCGGGCAAGATGGGCGGACATCGCAAGCGCGTTCTTGAGCCGCATCGGGCCTTCATTATGGAGCGGCTTAATCAGACCTCTGAACTGACGCTGCATCGGCTGAAGGACGAGTTGGATGCTCGCGGGGTCAAGGTCTCGCACAATACGGTGTGGCTGTTCCTGCGCCGCGAAGGCCTGAGCTTCAAAAAAAACTCTGTTCGCCCTTGAGCAGGCGCGTGCCGATATTGCCCGCAGGCGCCAGCGATGGCGCTCTTGGCAAAGCGGTCTCGATCCACAGTGCCTGGTCTTCATCGATG